>NZ_JBSFYW010000027.1:0-110537 GCF_053599975.1 Streptomyces sp. NPDC005141
GTCTGGAACATCGACTCCTTCGACCAGTGGGGCGTCGAGCTCGGCAAGGTCCTCGCCAAACGCGTCGAACCCGCCCTCACCGAGGGCGCCGACGTGCCTGGGCTGGACGAGTCGACCAAGGCGCTGGTCGCCAAGTACCGCGAGCTGCGCGGCCGTTAGGCCCGATGCGGGGAAGCGGGCGGCGGGAGTCCGCCCGCTTCCCGTACGATCCCCCGCGATCACGTTGGACATCGTTCGGGGGAGCGGAAGTTGGCCGGCTCACGGGGGAGACGGACGAGCGACACACTGACGGCGCGGTCCCTGCTGCGGCCCAAGCAGGTGGCGAAGGCCGTGTTCCATCCGGCATGGATCGTCTTCATCCTGGGCGCCCCGGTCACGGTCACCGCCATCGCCGCCCTGGAGATGAACCGGCTGCGCCGCCGCTACGGGATCAGGCTGGGCGCGCACCCCGCGACCCTGCCGACACCCCGTCCCATGAGCCCGCCCGTCAGGCCGCCGCGCTGAGGGTGTCCGCCAGCCGGCGGCGGGCCGCTCGGGCGGCCGGCAGGGCGGCGAGTGCTGCGGCGCCCAGCACGGCGGCGCCGCCGAACAGCAGCAGAAGCAGGGCGGACGGTCCCCGCGCGACGCCCGCGCCGATGCCGCTCGACCTGCTCTGGGCATCGATCAGCCAGTGCGCGAGGGGCAGCCCCAGAGCCGTACCGACGACGACCGCCGCGAAAGCCGTGCACCCCGTGGCCGTCACGGTGATGGTGGTGATCTGCCGCGGCGTCAGCCCGATCGCCTTCAGCGCCAGCAGATCCCGCTCGCCCTCGCGGACCATGCCGCCGATCGCGGTGAGCAGCTCGATGAGCCCGATCAGGGCCAGTACGGCGATCAGTCCCACGACGACTCCGCGCAGCGGCGAGAGCCCGTCGGCGGGGTTCGTCACGGCGTGCACGTCGAAGCGTCCGTGCGCTGCGGTGGCCAGCTCCGCGGCCACCCGGTGCGGGTCCGCGCCGGGGCGCAGCTGGAGCTGGTAGAGGGTCGGCCGGAGTTCCGGGTCGTTCTCCTGGAGGGTGTCGAGCGAGGTGGAGATGACCCGGCCGCCGTTCTCCGGCTCGATGCTCCGCCCCACGATGTGCAGGACCTGCGGTTGAGTGCCCACGGTCACGCGCACCCAGTCGCCGACCCGCACATCCAGCAGGTCGAGCAGGCCCTGACCGGCCACCGCCTCGTCGGGCCCGCGCGCGGGGCGGCCCTCGGCCAGCGAGAACGGATAGGGGTCCTGGAGTGTGCCGAGGCCGCGCAGCGCGATCGTGCCGGTCTGGCTGGGGACCAGGGCGGGCACCTGGATGCCCGGGTGGACGCCGGTGACCTGCGGGTTCCGGTCGAGCAGGGCCCGTACGCCGGAATCGCTCAGACTCCCGTCCGGCCGGACGGTGAGCGCGGCCGCGAGACCGAGCTGGTCGGGCCTGCTGTGGAAGCGGTCGATGGTCGTCCAGGCGCTCATGGCCACCACGATCAGCAGCAGGGGCAGCGCGAGACGGGCGACCGTGGCCGGCGAGCGCGGCCGACGGGTGAACGCCTTGTGCCAGCCCAGGACCAACGCGGACGGCAGCCCCAGACCCAGCGCCCCGCGTGCCAGACGCGGCAGCCCGCCACCGAGCGGTGCCGCGGCGCGCAGCCCCGGCACCGGTGACACCCGTCCGGCCCGCCACGCGGCGAGCCCGGTCGTCGCGGCGATGAACAGCACCGCGCCCGCGGGCACCGAGAAGAGTGCCGCGGTGTGTCCCGGCAGTCCCTGCCACACACCGACCGCGTCCCCGAGACGCCCCGGGACCCGGCTGCCCAGCGCCTGCGTGAGCGCGCCCGCGAGCACGGCGCCCAGCAGGGCGAACGCCACGTGCTGCAGCAGGAAGATCCGTACCACCTGGCCCGGCGTGAAGCCGATCGCCTTCAGTACCGAGATGTCCCGCAGATGGCCACGGATACGGGTGCCGATCGCACCGTGCACGGCGAGCCCGGCGGCGACCAGCGCGCCCAGGCCGAACAGGCCGAGAACCTGCCCGAGCAGCCGGTTGTCGCCCTGCGCCTCGGCGCGCGCCTGCTGCCAGGGGGAGACCTCGGTGACCACACCGGCGCCGAGGAGGGTGGCGGCCCGCTGGACCGCGTAGTCCGTGTCGCCGGGATCGGTCAGCCGCAGCCCGATCACCTGCCCGGCGCGTCCGGCGGTGCCGTGCACCGCCGACGGGAGCGCCCACACCAGGCCCGACCGCTCACCCGGGCTGTACCGGGGCTCGGCGCTGTCGGCCACACCGAGCACGGTCAGCTCCCGGGAGGTGCCGGGCACGGTGAGGGTGTCGCCCGGTTCGGCCCACAGCGCCCGGGCGAGGCTGCTCTCCAGCACCACGCCGTCCGCCTCCGTCGGGTCGAGCCAGCGTCCGGAGGCGAGCAGCGGGCGCCCCATGGCGGGCTGCTCGGTGGCGCCGCGCAGTTCGACCACGGCACGGGCTCCCCGTGACTCGACGGCGGTCGCGGCCGTGGGGTAGGGGCCCGCGACGGAGTCCACGCCGTCCACGTCGGCGAGTCGGTGCGCGTCCGAGGACGGTCCGGTGTGGATCCACACGTGCGCGCCGTGCGACTCGGTGAACACCCGCTGCCAGGGGTTGGTCGCGTAGCCGAAGAGCGCGGTGGCCAGCAGCAACGAAGCGACGATCCCGGCGGTGGCGAGCACGATGAACAGCGCCTCACCCCGGTGGGTGCGCAGATCGGCGTGCGCCCAGCGCAACGTGGCACGCATCCCGGCTCAGCCTCTCGGCTCGCGGGCGGAGGGGGCGGAGGGGGCGGAGGGGGCGATGGGAGCGACGGGGGTCGCGGGTGCGAGGGAAGCGACCAGGCGCACGGGGGCCGAGGGCCTGGGGGACGGGGCGACCGGGGTCGCGCGTGCGGGGGAGGCGACGGGGGCCACGGAGGTCGAGGGTGCCAGGGAGGCCGGGGGTGCCAGGGAGGTGAAGCGGGCGGCCGGGGGCGCCGGTGCGAGGGAGGAGAAGGGGAGGTTGCGCATGTCGCCTCAGTCCTTCAGTTCCAGCACGCCGGATATCCCCAGGCCCCGCGACGGCGTGCCGTCGAGTTCCGCGTCGTCGGCGATCCGGCCGTCGAAGAAGCTGATCACCCGGTCCGCGGCACTCGCGAGCCGCGCGTCGTGGGTGACCAGCACGATCGTCTGGCCTCGCTGGTGGAAACGGGACAGCAGCCGGGTCACCTCGCGGGTGCCCTTGCTGTCCAGGCTGCCCGCGGGCTCGTCCGCGAGCAGCAGGGGTGGATGGTTGACCAGCGCCCTGGCCAGCGCGACGCGCTGCTGCTCACCGCCGGACAGCTCACCCGGCATGCTGCGCTCCTTGCCCTGAAGTCCCAGCTCGGCGAGCAACTGTTCGCGCTCGACGCGCGCCTGCTTGGGGGAGACCCCGGCGAGCAGGGCGGGCAGCTCGACGTTGTCGGCGACGGACAGGTTCGACACCAGGTTGAAGAACTGGAACACGATGCCGATGCGGCGCCGGCGCTCGACCGCCCAGCGGGCCTCGCCGTAGCCGTCCGTGCAGACGCCGTCCAGCCAGATGCTGCCGGAGTCCGGCCGCTGGAGCCCGCCGAGCAGATGCAGCAGGGTCGACTTCCCGGCGCCCGAAGGCCCGGTGACGGCCACGAACTCGCCCCGCCGTACGGAGAGGTCGACGCCGCGCACGGCGTGCGCGGGAGCCCCTTCGCCGTAGTGGGTCTTGACCAGGTTCTCCGCGCGCAGCAGAGCGGTCTCCCCGGCACGCGGAGAAGGGCTCTCGGGCCGCGCCGACGGGTTCTCGGCGCGCGGCGCGGGAGGGGTGCGGCTCATTGCTCCTCCAACTCCTCCTGGCAGCGTTCCAGCCAGTCGAGATCGGCCTGCAGATGCAGCATGGCGCCCTCGATGAGCAGCTGGGAGATGCGGTTGTCCCGGTTCTCGGTCGTGGCGAGCTTCGACAGTTCGCGCATGGTGTTCAGATACCGGCGCCGCTGCTTGTTGATCAGGGCGATCTGGTCGGCGAGACCGGTCTGCGGCGCGAGCGCGAGCTTCATGAAGAACTCGTCCCGTACCCGCGGTTCGTCCGCCGTCTCCTCGTACCAGGCGCGCAGCGCCTCACGCCCGGCGTCGGTGAGGTGATAGATCTTCTTGTTGGGCCGGCTCGACTGCTCGACTTCCTCGCCCTCGATCAGTCCCGACTTCTCGAGGCGGCCGAGCGTCACATAGATCTGGCCGACGTTCGGCTGAGGGTACGCGGAGCCCAGCAGTTGCTCAAGGTCCTGCTTGAGCTCGTAGCCATGGGCCGGGCCGCGCGCCAGCAGGGCCAGGAGGGGCAGCCGCACTCGTGCTCTCCTCCCCCTCTTCTCTCTCTTTTTCTCGGTTCGCCCTCGGGGCGTCCCGGCCGCTCACGGCATGCTCGTCATGTGTTGCGGGCCCATGTACCAGACACCCATGAACCGGGGGCCAATGTGCCGCAGGCCCTAGTATCGCCCATACCTAACAGGTATACATGGCCTCTGACTCCGGGCGAAGGTGCCCGGTGCCGGTGTACAGGGAGGAACCTATGCGGTGGATACGCGCCGCCGGTAGGGGCCTCCTGGTCGTCGCGGTGGTCCTGTCCGGTTACGTCGCCTCGGGCTCGCCAGGCGGCGGGGCGCGCGGGGGCGGGCGCGGTCCGCTGACGCTGGCCACCGCCGGTGACCTCACCAACTATCTCGGGCCGCTGCTCGACGACTGGAACCGCGCGCACCCCGGCGAGAAGGTCACCCTCGTCGAACTCCCGGACTCCGCGGACGAGACCCACGCGCAGATGACCACCGACCTGCGCGGCGGTGACCGGAGCCGCTTCGACGTCCTCAACATCGATGTCGCGTGGACCTCGGAGTTCGCCGCCGCGGGCTGGATCTCCCCGCTGCCCCGCGACCGCTTCCCGCTCGACGGCTTCCTGCCTCCGGTGGCCGACACGGCGAGGTACGACGGGAGGCTGTACGCCGTCCCGTACGTCACCAACGCCGGACTGCTCCTCTACCGCAAGGACATCCTGGCCAAGGAAGGCGTCGCACCGCCGCGGACCTGGGCCGAGCTGGAGAAGCAGGCGAGGACCATCGCGCCGAAGTACGGACTCGACGGATACGCGGGCCAGTTCCTGCCCTACGAGGGCCTCACCGTGAACGCCGCCGAGGCGGTCTACTCGGCGGGCGGCACGATCCTCGGTGACGAGGGCGAGCGCGTCACGGTGGACTCCGCGGCGGCCCGCGAGGGCATCGGCTTCCTCGCCGACGGCGTCCGCGACGGCTGGATACCGAGGAAGGCGCTGACGTACAAGGAGCAGGAGTCCAAACAGGCCTTCCAGGACGGCCAACTCCTCTTCCTGCGCAACTGGCCCTACGCCTACGTCAGCGCCTCCGCCCCGGGATCGGCCGTCGCGGGGAAGGTCGGCGCGGTTCCGCTGCCCGGCCCCGACGGGCCGGGGACGAGCGTGCTCGGCGGTTCGAACCTCGCGGTCAACGCGCGGGCCGGGCATCCTGATTCCGCCGCGCGTCTGATCGCGTACCTCACGAGTGAGCGGGTGCAGCGGCAGGTCCTCACCAAGGGCGCGCTGCCGCCCGTACGGGCCGACCTCTACGAGGATCCTGAGCTGATCCGGGAGTTCCCGTACCTGCCGACGCTGCGGGCCGCTGTGCGCGCCGCGGCGCCGCGCCCCAAGAGTCCTCGCTACGACCAGGTGAGCCTCGCCGTGCAGGCCGTGGTGCACGACGCGATGACCGGGCACCAGACGCCCGAGGCCGCCGTGCGCCGGCTGGCGCGCGAGCTGGCCGACATCTCGCGCCGGGGCTGAGCCCCTTCCTCGTCGCATTCCGTGAGCTCTTCCTAGTTACATGTTATGTAACGCCGTCATCTCATCTCGAGCCTGACAGGCGTAAAAATGCGCATTTAAAGGGCCGACTTCTCGCTACCTCCTGCCTACTCGTTGACATCTCCGTGACACGCCTACCTAACATGCATGCATAACCGAAGGCACGCACAGACAGGTCAACGGGTGACGCTCAACACGCACCGCTGGTGGCGCGACGCAGTGATCTACCAGGTGTACGTCCGGAGCTTTCTGGACAGCACCGGGGACGGCATCGGTGATCTCGCCGGCGTCCGGGCCGGACTGCCGTATCTGAAGAAGCTCGGGGTCGACGGCATCTGGCTGAGCCCCTTCTACCCCTCGCCGCAGCACGACCACGGCTACGACGTCGCCGACTACTGCGACGTGGACCCGCTCTTCGGCGACCTCGCCGAGTTCGACCTGCTGATGACGGACGCCCGGCGCCTCGGCGTCCGGGTGCTCCTGGACATCGTCCCCAACCACTGCTCCAGCGAGCACCCGTGGTTCCGTGAGGCGCTGGACCCGGCACCCGGCAGCACCGCCCGCGCCCGCTTCCACTTCGCCGACGGCCGGGGACCGGACGGCGCCGAACCGCCCAACAACTGGCACGCGATGTTCGGCGGCCCCGCCTGGAGCAGGGTCACCGAGCGGGACGGCACCCCCGGACAGTGGTACCTGCACATGTTCACGCCGGAGCAGCCCGACCTGAACTGGCGCAACCCCGAGGTCGGCGGTCACTTTGACCACGTACTGCGCTTCTGGCTCGACCGGGGCGTCGACGGCTTCCGCATCGACGTGGCCGCCGGGCTCTACAAGCACCCCGGCCTGCCGGACTCGGACGACCCCGAGGCCGACGCCCGCACCCGAGACTCGGTCAACCCCCTCGCCTGGAACCAGCCGGAGGTGCATGACGTCTGGCGCCACTGGCGGTCGGTGTGCGAGGAGTACACCGCGGAGGACGGCCGGGAACGGCTGCTCGTCGGCGAGGTCTCCGTGCCGACCGCCCGCGAACACGCCCGGTACGTACGCCACGACGAGCTGCACCAGGCCTTCTTCTTCGACCTGCTGAGCGCGCCCTGGAACGCCGACGCCTTCCGCAAGGTCATCTCCGAGGCCATGCAGGACATCGCCGGCACCGGCTCGACGGTCACCTGGGTGCTCAACAACCACGACCAGGTCCGCACGGTCACCCGCTACGGCGAACTGGGCACCGAGGGCAGCGGCCTCGGTGCCGCCCGCGCCCGCGCCGCCGCGCTGCTGATGCTGGCGCTGCCCGGAGCCGCGTACATCTACCAGGGCGAGGAGCTCGGGCTGCCCGAGGTCGTCGACCTTCCCGACGACGTGCTCACCGATCCGATATTCCGCCGCACCGGAAGCCGCGCACGCATCCGCGACGGCTGCCGGGTGCCGCTGCCGTGGTCGGGGCACGCGTCGCCGTTCGGCTTCACCTCGGGTGCGGAGAGCGCCAAGCCGTGGCTGCCGCAGCCCGCCTACTTCGCCGAGTACGCGACCGACCGCGCCCTCGCCGACACCCGCTCCTTCTGGCACCTCTACCGCGACGGACTCCAACTGCGCTCCGCTCTGCCCCAGTTGGGGGAGGGCGAGCTTCGCTGGCTGGACACCCAGCCCGGTGTCCTCGGCTTCGTCCGCGGCGACGGTCTGGTGTGCGCCGTCAACTTCGGCTCGGCGCCCACACCCGCGCCGGTCTCCGGAACCCCGCTGCTCTCCAGCGGCCCCTGCGCGCCCGGCGTCCTGCCCGGCTCGACGGCCGCCTGGTGGATCAGCGACTCCACCAACCCCTGAGCCCTCCGACCGAGTTCCTGTCCACGGCATTCCCTCCGAGCCCCCGCTCTCTCCGCTCAGCACTCCTTGACGATCCGTCAACTGTCATTTCCCCGAAGGGACATCAACGATGATGCGACGACGTACGACCCTGCTCGCGAGCTGCACCGCCCTCGCCCTGGCGCTCGGCGCGACCGCCTGTGGAGGCGGTCCCGTCTCCGCGGGCGGCGGCGACAAGTCGCTCGACGGCCAGGCGATCACCGTGGCCGGTGTCTGGTCCGGCAGCGAGCAGAAGAACTTCCAGAAGGTGCTGGACGCCTTCACCGAGAAGACCGGCGCCAAGACGCAGTTCGTCTCCACCGGAGACAACGTCTCCACCGTCATCGGCAGCAAGATCGAGGGCGGCAAGGCCCCCGACGTGGTGATGGTCCCGCAGGTCGGCGTACTCCAGCAGTTCGCGAAGCAGGGCTGGCTCGAGCCGCTCTCCAAGACCGCCGGAGCGGCGGTCGACGCCAACTACGCGAGCGTGTGGAAGGACTACGGCAGCGTCGACGGCACGCTGTACGGGCTCTACTTCAAGGCCGCGCACAAGTCCACCGTCTGGTACAGCCCCGACGCCCTCGACCAGGCGGGCGTCGAGCCGCCGACGACCTACGACGCGATGCTGAAGGCCGGGCACACGGTCTCCGACTCGGGTCTCGCGGCCTTCTCCGTCGCCGGACAGGACGGCTGGACGCTCACCGACTGGTTCGAGAACATCTACCTCTCCCAGGCCGGGCCCGAGAAGTACGACGCCCTGGCCACCCACAGGATCAAGTGGACCGACCCGACGGTGGTCGAGGCCCTCACCACCCTCGGCAAGCTCTTCAAGGACAAGCAGCTGATGGCCGGGGGCCAGAAGGGGGCCCTGAACACCGACTTCCCGGGATCCGTGGAGAAGGTCTTCGGGCCCAAGCCGGAGGCCGGCATGGTCTACGAGGGCGACTTCGTCGCCGGGGTCGCCAAGGACCAGTTCGGGAGGAAGATCGGCGAGGACGCGAACTTCTTCCCCTTCCCGGCGGTCGCCGGCGGCAAGGCCCCCGTGGTCAGCGGCGGCGACGCGGCCGTCGTCCTCAAGGACGGCAAGAACCAGAAGGCCGCCATGCGGTTCCTGGAGTACCTGACGACCCCCGAGGCGTCCGCGGTCTGGGCCGGGGCGGGTGGCTTCCTGTCCCCGAACAAGAAGCTCGACCTCGCCTCCTACGGTGACGACGTCACCCGCGAGACCGCCAAGTCCCTCGTCGCGGCCGGGGATTCGGTCCGCTTCGACATGTCCGACCAGGCGCCGGCCGCGTTCGGCGGTACCAAGGGTGCCGGTGAGTGGAAGATCCTCCAGGACTTCCTGCGCGACCCGTCCGACCCGAAGGGGACCGCGGCCGAGCTGGAGAGCGCGGCGGCCAAGGCGTACAAGGGCTGATCGCGCATGACCGCCACGCTCCTGAAAGAGACGGGCCCGCCGCCGGTCACCCCGGTCGACCGCAGACGGCGGGCCCGGCGCCGCGGCCGGGTCGTCGCCCTCGCCTTCGTCCTCCCCGCCCTGCTCCTGCTCGGCGCGCTCGTCGTCTACCCCGTGCTGTTCTCCGTGGGCCGCAGCTTCTTCGACGCCTCCGGCACACGGTTCGTGGGCGGCGACAACTACACCGAGATGTTCCGCGACCCCGCCACGGTCAAGGCCGTCCGCAACACCGCGATCTGGGTGGTCGTCGCACCGACCCTGCTCACCGGCCTCGGCCTCGTCCTCGCCGTCCTCGTCGAAAAGGTGCGTTGGGCAACGGCGTTCAAGCTGCTGCTGTTCATGCCGATGGCGGTCTCCTTCCTCGCCGCGGGCATCATCTTCCGGCTCGCCTACGACGAGGACCCCGGCAAGGGCGTGCTGAACGCCGCCGTCGTCTCCGTGCACGACGCCTTCACGGGAACCTCGACCTACCCGACCGCCCGCGCCCGCGACGGCCAGGGCCTCACCAAGGGCGCCGACGGCTCGTACGGCACGACCGCTCCCACGTCGCCGGGCCACACCGTCGGCCTCGGCCTGGTCGGCGTACTCCCCGAGGACCTGCCGCAGGGCGCGCGGTCCGCGTACGCCGCCGCCCGGCGCCCGGCGGCGTCCGACGAGCTGCGCGGTGTCGTCTACCTGGACTTCACCCGTGGCGGGGGAGGGGAGCAGGGCAAGGCCGACCGGACGGAGAGCGGACTGCCCGAGATGACGGTCGAGGCGGTACGCGACGGTCACGCGGTCGCGAGCACCGGCACCGCGGCCGACGGCTCCTTCCGCTTCCAGGACCTCGGCCCGGGCCCGTACACCGTGCGGCTGCCCGCGTCGAACTTCGCCCCGCCCTACGAGGGCGTGTCCTGGCTCGGACCCGCGCTCGTCACGCCGGCCGTCATCGGCGCCTACCTGTGGATCTGGACCGGCTTCGCCATGGTGCTCATCGGCGCGGGGCTCGCCGCGCTGCCGCGTGACGCGCTGGAGGCGGCCCGGATGGACGGGGCGAACGAGTGGCAGATCTTCCGCCGGATCACGGTACCGCTGCTCGCACCGGTGCTGACCGTCGTCTTCGTGACCCTCGTCATCAACGTGATGAAGGTCTTCGACCTCGTCTACATCATCGCGCCGGGCCCGGTGCAGGAGGACGCCACCGTCCTGGCCACCCAGATGTGGCTGGTGTCCTTCGGCGGCGGCAACAACCAGGGCCTCGGCAGCGCGCTCGGTGTCCTGCTCCTGCTCCTGGTGATCCCCGCCATGGTCTTCAACGTCCGCCGTTTCCGAGGGAGTCAACGATGAACGCGCTCAGGCGTGGACTCGGCAGCAGCCTGGTGCAGGCGTTCCTCGTCGTCGTGGGCCTGGTGTGGCTCACCCCGCTCGCGGGCCTGTTCCTGTCCTCGCTGCGGTCGGCGCAGGACACCGCGCAGGGCGGCTGGTGGACCGCGCTGAAGAGCCCCGGGCAGCTGTCCTTCGACAACTACTCCGCCCTGCTGGGCAACGCGGGGATGACACAGGCGTTCTGGAACACCGTCCTGATCTCCGTCCCGGCGACCGTCCTCGTCGTCGTCATCGCCGCGCTCGCCGGATACGCCTTCGCCTGGCTGGACTTCCCGGGGCGCGACGCGGTCTTCCTGCTGGTGGTCGCGCTGTTGGTGGTGCCCGTGCAGATCGGCCTGCTGCCGGTGGCCAAACTCTTCGGGCAGCTGGGGCTGTTCGGCACGATCCCCGGCGTCGTCCTCTTCCACGTCTCGTACGGCCTGCCGTTCGCGATCTTCCTGCTGCGCAACTACTTCGCGGAGATACCGAAGGAGATGCTGGAGGCCGCGCGCATGGACGGGGGGAGCGAGTGGCGCATCTTCACCCGGCTGGTACTCCCGGTGGGCCGGCCGGCCATCGCCAGCCTCGCCATCTTCCAGTTCCTCTGGGTCTGGAACGACATGCTGGTCGCGCTGCTCTTCGCCGACAGCTCCGCACAGCCGCTCACCGTCGAACTCCAGTCACAGATCCGGCAGTTCGGAAGCAACATCGATGTGCTGGCCCCGGGAGCGTTCCTGTCCCTGGTGGTCCCGGTGGCGGTCTTCTTCGCCTTCCAGCGGCACTTCGTGCAGGGGGTGATGGCGGGGTCGGTGAAGTGACGCCGAGCCCGCCGCCTCGCCCCTGTCCGCTTCCGGAGTTCCGCTCCGGGCCCCGCACGGCGAACGCCGGAGCAGCTGAGGATCAGCTGCTCCGGCGTTCGATGGAGCGGGTCCGGTCAGGCGGAAGCCGGCGGATAGAGGGACCGCGGCAGCTGTGAGGCCGCTGCCGCGTCCAGGAGCCACAGGGTGCGGGAGCGGCCCCGGGCGCCGGCGGCCGGGGCCTGGATCTCGCCCGCGCCGGACAGGGCGATGGCGGCCGCCTGCGCCTTGTCCTCGCCGGCCGCGAGCAGCCACACCTCGCGGGCGGAGCGGATCGCGGGCAGGGTCAGCGAGATCCGGGTCGGCGGCGGCTTGGGCGCTCCGTGCACGCCGACCACCGTCCGCTCCGTCTCCCGCACCGCGGGCAGCTCCGGGAAGAGCGAGGCCACGTGGGTGTCCGGGCCGACGCCCAGCATCAGGACGTCGAAGGCGGGAACCGAACCGTGGTTCTCCGGCCCGGCGGCCTTGGCGAGCTCCGCCGCGTACGCCTCCGCCGCTGCCTCCACATCGGCGCCGTACGGACTGTCGGACGCCGGCATCGCGTGCACCCGCGCCGGATCGAGCGGCACCGAGTCGAGCAGGGCCGCGCGGGCCTGCGTGTCGTTGCGGTCGGGGTCGCCCCCGGGGAGGTACCGCTCGTCGCCCCACCACAGGTCGAGGTGCGCCCAGTCGATGGCGTCCCGGGCGGGCGCGGACGCGAGTGCCGCGAGGAGCCCGTTGCCGTTGCGCCCGCCGGTGAGCACGATCGAGGCGTAACCGCGCGAGGCCTGCGCGTCCACGATCTTCGTGATCAGCCGCGCCGCCGCGGCCTGGGCCATCAGTTCCTTGTCGCGGTGGACGACGAGCTGCGGGGTGTTCACTCGGCGGCCGCCCTGTCCGCCGCGGCCTTCTTGGCGAGCGCCTTCTGGGCCACCCCCGCGGGGGACTCCTTGGCGGCCGGGGCCGCCTTCGTGGCGGTCGCGGTCCCACCCGGGGACCCGGCCTCGCCTGTGGCCGCCGCGTTCAGCCGGTCCACGCCGTAGCGCAGCGCCGAGGCGTAGGTGTCGTCCGGGTCGAGGCGGCGCAGCTCCTCCGCCATCAGCTCGGCCGTGTCGCGGCGCTTGAGCGCCACCGCGCGGTCGGGCTGACCCTGGATGGACAGCGTCGCGAGCGTGCCGTCGGCGCGGTCCAGGACGATCGGGCCGCAGCTCGTGTCCAGCCGCACCGCGGTGAGGCCGGGGCCCGAGGACAGCGAGCGCTTGACGGGGACGTCCAGCCGTTCCGCGAGCCACATCGCGAGCAGCTCGCAGCTCGGGTTGAACTCCTCGCCCTCCACCTCGACCGCGTCCACGTCGCAGGTGACCTGGTCCAGGGCCGCGGCCAGCATCGAACGCCAGGGCGTGATGCGGGTCCACGACAGGTCCGTGTCGCCGGGGGTGTAGGCGTCGGCGCGGGCGTTGAGCTCCCGTACCGGGGCCTCGGCCGCGTAGGTGTCGGTCACGCGGCGCTGGGCGAGCGAGCCGAGCGGATCCTTCGCCGGGTCGAGCGGCGCGTTCACCGGCCACCAGACGACGACGGGCGCGTCCGGCAGCAGCAGCGGCAGGACGACCGACTGGGCGTGGTTGATCACCTCGCCGTACAGGCGCAGCACCACCGTCTCGCCGGTGCCGGCCTCCGCCCCGAGCCGCACCTCGGCGTCGAGTCGCGACTTCGTGCGGTCGCGGGGTGAGCGGGAGACGCGCTTGATGACCACGAGGGTGCGCGAGGGGTGCTCGCGCGAGGCCTCGTTGGCGGCCTTCAGGGCGTCGTAGGCGTTCTCCTCGTCGGTGACGATGACGAGGGTGAGGACCATGCCGACGGCGGGGGTGCCGATGGCACGCCGGCCCTGCACGAGCGCCTTGTTGATCTTGCTGGCCGTGGTGTCCGTGAGATCGGTCTTCATGGGCGACGCCAGCTCCGTCCGTCTCGCTCGAGCATCTCGTCGGCCTCGACGGGACCCCAGGTGCCCGAGGGGTACTGCGCGGGCTTGCCGTGCTTGTCCCAGTACTGCTCGATCGGGTCGAGGATCTTCCAGGACAGCTCGACCTCCTCGGTGCGCGGGAAGAGGTTCGAGTCACCGAGCAGCACGTCGAGGATCAGACGCTCGTACGCCTCCGGGCTCGACTCCGTGAAGGACTCGCCGTAGGCGAAGTCCATCGAGACGTCCCGGATCTCCATGGAGGTGCCGGGCACCTTGGAGCCGAAGCGGACCGTGACGCCCTCGTCGGGCTGGACGCGGAAGACGATCGCGTTCTGGCCCAGCTCCTCCGTCGCCGTGTGGTCGAAGGGGGAGTGCGGGGCGCGCTGGAAGACGACCGCGATCTCGGTGACGCGGCGGCCCAGGCGCTTGCCGGTGCGCAGGTAGAACGGGACTCCCGCCCAGCGGCGGTTGTCCACCTCCACCTTGATCGCGGCGAACGTGTCGGTCTTCGACTTGGGGTCGATGCCGTCTTCCTGGAGGTAGCCGACGACCTTCTCGCCGCCCTGCCACCCCGCCGCGTACTGGCCGCGGACCGTGCTCTTGCCCAGATCCTTCGGCAGCCTGGTCGCGCCGAGCACCTTGGTCTTCTCCGCGGCGAGCGCGTCCGCGTCGAAGGAGGAGGGCTCCTCCATGGCGGTCAGCGCCATCAGCTGGAGCAGGTGGTTCTGGATGACGTCACGGGCGGCGCCGATGCCGTCGTAGTAGCCGGCCCGGCCGCCGATGCCGATGTCCTCGGCCATGGTGATCTGCACGTGGTCGACGAAGGACCGGTTCCAGATCGGCTCGAACATCGTGTTGGCGAAGCGCAGGGCCAGGATGTTCTGGACGGTCTCCTTGCCCAGGTAGTGGTCGATGCGGAAGACCTGGTCCGGGGCGAAGACCTCGTGGACGATCGCGTTGAGATCCTCGGCCGACTTGAGGTCGTGACCGAAGGGCTTCTCGATGACCGCGCGACGCCAGGAGCCGTTCGACTGGTCGGCCAGCTTGTGCTTCTTCAGCTGCTGGATCACCACCGGGAACGCGGACGGGGGCACCGACAGGTAGAAGGCGAAGTTGCCGCCCGTGCCCTGTGCCTTGTCCAGCTCGTCGATCGTGGAACGCAGCCGGTCGAAGGCGTCGTCGTCGTCGAAGGTGCCCTGGACGAACCGCATGCCCTGGACGAGCTGCTGCCAGACCTCCTCGCGGAAGGGCGTGCGGGCATGCTCCTTGACCGCGTCGTGGACCTCCTGGGCGAAGTCCTCGTGGGCCCACTCGCGACGGGCGAAGCCGACGAGGGAGAAGCCCGGCGGCAGCAACCCCCGGTTGGCGAGGTCGTACACGGCGGGCATCAGCTTTTTACGTGACAAATCGCCCGTGACGCCGAAGATGACCAGGCCCGACGGCCCCGCGATACGCGGGAGCCGTCGGTCTGCGGGGTCACGCAGCGGGTTGCTGCTCGACAAGATTTCAGCCCTCCGAAGGGGCGAGGCGCTGGAGCTCCGCCTCGGTCGACTTGAGCAGGTCGTTCCAGGACGACTCGAACTTCTCGACGCCCTCGTCCTCAAGGAGCTGGACCACGTCGTCGTACGCGATCCCGAGCTTCTCGACGGCGTCGAGTTCGGCGCGGGACTGCTCGTACGTGCCGGCGATGGTGTTGCCTGTGATCTGCCCGTGGTCCTCGGTGGCCTCGAGAGTGGCCTCCGGCATGGTGTTCACGGTGTTCGGCGCGACCAGGTCGTCGACGTACAGGGTGTCCTTGTACGCCGGGTCCTTGACGCCGGTCGAGGCCCACAGCGGACGCTGCTTGTTGGCCTGAGCCCTGTCGAGGGCGGCCCAGCGGTCGGAGGAGAAGACCTCCTCGTACGCCTCGTAGGCCAGCCGGGCGTTGGCGACGCCCGCCTTGCCGCGGGCGGCCTTGGCCTCGGGGGTGCCGAGGGCGTCGAGCCGCTTGTCGATCTCGGTGTCCACGCGGGACACGAAGAAGGACGCCACGGAGTGGATCTTCGAGAGGTCCAGGCCGCGGTCCTTGGCCTTCTCCAGGCCGGCGAGGTAGGCGTCCATGACCTCGCGGTACCGCTCGAGCGAGAAGATCAGCGTGACGTTGACGCTGATACCGAGACCGATGACCTCGGTGATCGCCGGCAGACCCGCCTTGGTGGCCGGGATCTTGATGAGGGTGTTCGGGCGGTCCACCAGCCACGCCAGCTGCTTGGCCTCGGCGATGGTCGCCGTGGTGTTGTGCGCCAGCCGCGGGTCGACCTCGATCGAGACCCGGCCGTCCTGGCCGCCGGTCGCGTCGAAGACGGGGCGCAGGATGTCGGCGGCGTCGCGGACGTCCGCCGTGGTGATCATGCGGATGGCCTCTTCGACCGTGACCTTGCGGGCGGCGAGTTCGGAGACCTGCTGCTCGTAACCGTCCCCGCTGCTGATCGCCTTCTGGAAGATCGACGGGTTGGTGGTGACGCCCACGACGTGCTGCTGGTCGATCAGTTCGGCGAGGTTGCCGGACGTGATCCGCTTGCGCGACAGGTCGTCCAGCCAGATCGCGACGCCTTCCTCGGAGAGGCGCTTGAGTGCGTCTGTCATGGAAATTCCATCTCCTACGTGTCGTATGTCAGCGTCAGCTCTGGGCTGCGGCGATCGATTCCCGGGCGGCGGCGACGACGTTCTCGGCAGTGAAGCCGAATTCGGCGAACAGCGTCTTGGCGTCGGCGGAAGCACCGAAGTGCTCCAGCGAAACAATGCGTCCGGCGTCCCCGACGAATCGGTGCCAGGTGAGACCGATTCCCGCCTCGACGGAGACGCGGGCCTTCACCGATGGCGGCAGGACGCTGTCCCGGTAGCCCTGGTCCTGCTCGTCGAACCACTCCACGCACGGCACGGACACGACCCGCGTGGGGATGCCCGCGGCCTGGAGCTGCTCACGCGCCTCGACGGCCACGTGCACCTCGGAGCCGGTGCCGATCAGGATGACCTCGGGCGAGCCGCCCTCGGCCTCGAACAGCACGTAACCGCCCTTGGCGGCGTCCTCGTTGGACTCGTACGTCGGCACGCCCTGACGGGTCAGCGCGAGACCGTGCGGGGCACCCTTGCCGAACACCTTGGTGTAGCGCTTGAGGATCTCGCGCCAGGCGATCGCCGTCTCGTTCGCGTCCGCGGGGCGGACGACGTTGAGGCCGGGAATGGCGCGCAGCGAGGCGAGGTGCTCGACCGGCTGGTGTGTCGGACCGTCCTCGCCGAGGCCGATCGAGTCGTGCGTCCAGACGTACGTCACCGGCAGGTGCATCAGGGCCGACAGACGGACCGAGTTGCGCATGTAGTCGGAGAACACCAGGAAGGTGCCGCCGTAGACGCGGGTGTTGCCGTGCAGCGTGATGCCGTTCATCTCCGCGGCCATGGAGTGCTCGCGGATACCGAAGTGGATCGTGCGGCCGTACGGGTCCGCCTCCGGCAGCGGGTTGTCCGCCGGGAGGAAGGAGCTGTTCTTGTCGATCGTGGTGTTGTTCGAGCCGGCCAGGTCGGCGGAGCCGCCCCACAGCTCGGGGATGACCGCGCCGAGGGCCTGCAGCACCTTGCCGGACGCGGCACGGGTGGCGACACCCTTGCCCGCCTCGAAGACCGGGAGCTTCTCCTCCCAGCCGGCCGGCAGCTCGGTCGCGGCGATGCGGTCGTACTCGGCCGCGCGCTCCGGGTTGGCGGTGCGCCAGGCGGCGTACCCCTTCTCCCACTCGGCCTTGGCCTGGGTACCCCGGTCCAGGGCCTGGCGGGTGTGGGCCAGCACCTCGGCGGCGACGTCGAAGGACTTCTCCGGGTCGAAGCCGAGGACGCGCTTGGTGGCCGCGACCTCGTCGTCGCCGAGCGCCGAGCCGTGCGCGGCCTCGGTGTTCTGCGCGTTCGGCGCGGGCCAGGCGATGATCGAGCGCATCGCGATGAACGACGGCTTGTCCGTCACCTTCTTCGCGGCCTCGATGGCGTTGTAGATGGCGTGCGGGTCGAGGTCGCCGTCCGGCTTCGGGGCGACGCGCTGCACGTGCCAGCCGTAGGCCTCGTAGCGCTTGACCGTGTCCTCGGAGACCGCGGTCTCGGTGTCGCCCTCGATCGAGATGTGGTTGTCGTCCCACAGCAGGACCAGGTTGCCGAGCTGCTGGTGCCCGGCCATGGAGGAGGCCTCCGCGGAGATGCCCTCCTGGAGGCAGCCGTCACCGGCGATCGCGTAGATGAAGTGGTCGAACGGGGACTCGCCCTGCGGTGCGTCCGGGTCGAACAGGCCGCGCTCGTAGCGGGCGGCCATCGCCATGCCCACCGCGTTGGCGACACCCTGTCCGAGCGGACCGGTCGTGGTCTCCACGCCCGGGGTGTGACCGTACTCGGGGTGCCCGGGGGTCCTGCTGCCCCAGGTCCGGAAGGACTCCAGGTCCTCCAGCTCCAGGCCGAACCCGGCCAGGTAGAGCTGGGTGTAGAGGGTCAGGGACGAGTGGCCGGCGGACAGCACGAAGCGGTCGCGTCCAACCCAGTCGGTGTCCGCCGGGTCGTGCCGCATCACCTTCTGGAAGAGGGTGTAGGCGGCGGGCGCCAGGCTCATGGCCGTACCGGGATGGCCGTTGCCGACCTTTTGTACGGCGTCGGCGGCCAGGACGCGGGCGGTGTCCACGGCCCGCTGGTCCAGCTCGGTCCACTCGAGGTCTGTGGTGGTCGGCTTGGTGCTCACCCTGGGTCAGGGCTCCTCTCCACATGTCACACATGTCGAAATGCCGGTGCATTGGGCGCCCCGGCCGTTGTCGAGCCTACCCCCGTAGGTACGTGCGTTTTTTCGACTCATTCCAGACTGCCGGGACTCGACGCGATCCGCCTCCCGACTGGGTCGTTCCGTGTTCGGCAAGTGAATACGGAGCCGCTCGTCCGAGTGCTCAATCGAGTGGCGATCAGCTCTTCCAGCGCCGCTGCCCAACACGAGCCCACCCCCGCGAATGCCGGGGTCTGGGCAACGTCTACAGTGGCGTGGTACGCGCGAGCCTTTACGGGGAGTTCACACCCGAGGCTTGCTGGGATGTCTCTGTCAGGGGTGTGCGTGACGGCCGTCGAATCCCGTCCAGCCGGTGTGCTCGGGACGAGCAGCAGCCGGGGCCAGCGGCCATTCGGGGCCCGTGTCAAGGCGTTCGTGGCGCTGACCAAGCCACGGATCATCGAACTGCTGCTGATCACCACCGTTCCGGTGATGTTCCTGGCGCAGCAGGGAGTGCCCGACCTGACGCTGGTCCTCCTCACCTGCCTCGGCGGCTACCTGTCCGCGGGCGGCGCCAACGCGCTCAACATGTACATCGACCGCGACATCGACGCCCTCATGGAGCGCACCTCGCAGCGCCCTCTGGTCACCGGCATGGTCAGCCCCCGTGAGTGCCTGGCCTTCGGCATCGCCCTGGCCGTCGTCTCGACACTGCTGTTCGGTCTCGCCGTCAACTGGCTGTCCGCCTGGCTGTCGCTCGGAGCGCTCCTCTTCTACGTCGTCGTCTACACGATGATCCTCAAGCGCCGTACGTCGCAGAACATCGTGTGGGGCGGCATCGCCGGCTGTCTGCCCGTGCTCATCGGCTGGTCGTCCGTCACGAACTCCATGTCGTGGGCGCCGGTCATCCTCTTCCTCGTCATGTTCTTCTGGACGCCGCCGCACTACTGGCCGCTGTCCATGAAGGTGAGGGAGGACTACGCGCGTGTCGGTGTGCCGATGCTGCCGGTGGTCGCGAGCAACAAGGTGGTCGCCCGCCAGATCGTCCTCTACAGCTGGGCGATGGTCGCGGTCTCGCTGCTGCTCACCCCGCTCGGCTACACGGGCTGGTTCTACACCGCGGTCGCGCTC
Source organism: Streptomyces sp. NPDC005141 (assembly GCF_053599975.1). Lineage (NCBI taxonomy): Bacteria > Bacillati > Actinomycetota > Actinomycetes > Kitasatosporales > Streptomycetaceae > Streptomyces > Streptomyces sp. NPDC005141. Next base: position 19,214 of record NZ_JBSFYW010000027.1, read on the forward strand.
GGCGCGGGCGGGTTCTGGCTGTGGGAGGCGCACGGTCTGCAGAACCGTGCCAAGGCCGAGGTGAAGGGCGGCAAGCTCAAGGAGATGCGGCTGTTCCACTGGTCGATCACCTACGTGTCGATCCTCTTCGTGGCCGTCGCGGTGGACCCCTTCCTCCGTTAGACACGGCTGCCAGACACGGCTGCCGCTTCCCCGCGGGTGGTGAGGGTGGCCGCCGCCCGAGCGGGGCCGAGAGTCCCGGGGAGCGTGGTCAAAGCCACGCACCCCTCCCGTCGCCGACCGGTCTACCCGTCGGTAGCATCCTGGCCATGGCAGACACCCAGCAGATCGACGAGACCCCCGGCGCCGTCCAGGACCCCAAGGCCGAGCGCGCCGCAGCCAAGCTCGCCCAGCGGATCGCCGCCTTCTCCAAGGCGCACGGCGGAGCCGAGGCGCAGGTCGCCTACATCGGGCAGCGCGGCGCCCGCATCGTGCTCGTCGGCGAGGACGGCGGCTGGGGCGACCTCGTGGCGGAGAGCTACGAGATCGCCGAGAGCGCCGTGCAGAAGGCCGGGATCACCGTTCACGAGGCGTTCGACGGTGAGTTCGCCGCCAAGGTGAAGACGGGCCCGTACGAGTGGAAGCGCATGGCGGGCATCCAGGTCGGAGGACCCTCGAACGGCTGACACTCTCCGGAGGCCGACGGGTCACCCGTCGCACGGACGGCCGACAATCGTCGGCTGTTCGCACGGGGTGTGCGGGACCAACACCTGACACCCGGCTCAACCGTTAGGACCTGAAAAGGAACGGTCCAGTCGCGGGGAGTCCGGATGATCGAAACGCCGTCCCTGGTGGACCAGTACTGCCACGGCGTACTGCGGACGGAGCTGGGCCTCGGCACGTTCGAGGCCCACCTCGCCAGAACCGAGGGGCCCCCGGCCCCCGGCACCACCTTCTTCGACACCCAGACCGGGTTCGCCTTACGGCGCTGGTGTCCTCCCCTGCTCGGGCTCGAGCCGCACTGCACGCCCGCCCGCTATCTGGCCCGGCGCCGTGAGCTCGGCGTACTGGAATCGGGCCGCAGACTGCTGCGCGGGAGCGGCATCACCACGTATCTCGTCGACACCGGGCTGCCCGGCGACCTGACCGGGCCGGGCGAGATGGCCTCCACGGGAGCCGCCGGGGCACACGAGATCGTCCGTCTGGAACTGCTCGCCGAACAGGTCGCCGACACCTCCGGAACGGTCGAGTCCTTTCTCGCCAATCTCGCAGAGTCCGTCCACGGAGCCGCCGCGAACGCCGTGGCCTTCACCTCCGTGGCGGGTGTGCGGCACGGCCTGGCACTGGCACCCGAACCGCCGGGGCCCGGGGAGGTGCGGGGCGCGGCGGGCCGCTGGCTGGCCGGCCGCCGGGTGGGCGGCACGCTCACCGACCCCGTCCTGCTCCGCCATCTGCTGTGGATCGCGGTCGCGTCCGGCCTGCCCCTCCAGCTGCACGCCGGACTCGGCGAGCCCGGCCTGCGCATCGACCGCACCGACCCCGTCCTGTTCACCGACTTCGCCCGTGCCACGGCCGGCCTCGGCACCGACCTGGTCCTCCTGCACGGCTACCCGTACCACCGGCACGCGGCCCACCTCGCCGGGGTCTTCCCGCATGTGTACGCCGATCTGGGCGCCGCCCTCGTCCGCACCGGCGCACGGGCCGCGGCCGTCCTCGCCGAGATCCTGGAACTGGCCCCCTTCGGCAAGCTCCTCTTCTCCAGCGGAGCACATGGCCTGCCCGAACTCCATGTGATCGGAGCACGCCTCTTTCGCGAGGCGCTCGCACGGGTGCTCGGCAACTGGGTCGACGAAGGAGCCTGGTCGCCGGCCGACGCGCAGCGGGTCGCGGCGCTGATCGCGGCGGGCAACGCGCGGCGGGTGTACGCGCTGGAGTGAGGCGACGGCCCTCGGCGGGCGCCCCGGCGGGCGAGGTCGCGGGAGCCGGTCGTGGGCCCTCTTCACCGGAGTGCCGGGCGGTTACAGACTGTGCGGATGACCGATGAAGCCACCGCCCGGTTGCTCGACCGTTTCCTCGCCGATCTGCGCGCCCTCGACCCGGTCGCCCTGTGGGCGCACGGTTCGCTGGCCGGCGGCGACTACCAGGAGGGGCGCAGCGATCTCGACCTGATCGCCGTGCTGGACGACCCCGTCCGGCTCGGCACCGTACGCGAACTGATCCGGCTGCACCGGCGGCTGCGGGCCGACGAGCCGCTGGCCGGGCAGCTGCACTGCAGCTATCTGACGCCCGGGACGGCGGCCGGCACCGAGACGTCGTACATCACCTGGGCCCACAACGGTCCGATGCGACGGCCGGTCACCCCCGTCACCCGCCGTGAGCTGCACGCCTTCGGACGCGTCCTGCACGGAGGACGGCCGGCGGACCTGCTGCCGCCGGTCCCGGACCCCGAGCTGCGCGCCTTCGTCGTCCGGGACCAGAAGGAGTTCTGGCGCCCCGCGGTAAACAGGGCCCGGCTGTGGACACGGGACGTGTGGGTCTGTCTGGGCACGATCACCTTCGCGCGGGCGACGGTGACGCTGCGGGACGGGCGGCTGATCTCCAAGGGGGAGGCCCTCGACCTTCTCCCCGGGCTCGGGGCGCCGGTGGAGGTGGTCGACGACATCAGGGAACGGCGCTACGGGAATCCCGCGCCGCCGGCACCGGAGTGGGCGGAGCGCAGGGGCGAGCTGACGAGAGGCTTCCTCGGTCCCGCGATCGACGGCCTGGTGACCGCCTACGCGGCCGCTACGCGCGCGTGAGCGCCGATTACGCCGATCCGGCCGCTACGCGCGCGTGAGCGCCGATTGCGTGGCGGGACCCGGCAGGTCCGCCACGACCTCCGGACGCTCGCGCAGGGCCAGCAGGACGCGCAGCACCCCGATCCACACCAGGCAGGAGCCGAGCATGTGCAGGGCGACCAGGGCCTCGGGCAGGTCGGTGAAGTACTGGACGTAACCGATGACGCCCTGGGACAGGAGGATCAGGAACAGGTCGCGGGTGCGCCGCAGGGGACCGGCGGGAGCGTCCACCGCCTTGAGGACGAACCAGAGGGCGAAGGTCAGCGTGACGACGATCCAGGCCAGCACGGCGTGCAGCTTGGTGACGTTCTCCCAGCTGACGTCCATGCGGGCGACCTCGCTGGAGTCGCCCGCGTGCGGGCCGGCGCCGGTGACGACCGTGCCGACCGCGATGAGCAGGACGGCGGCGGCGACCAGGAACCACACGAGCTGCTGCACCGACTTGCCGACGAGCGGACGCGCTGGCGCGTCGCCCTCGCGGGTGCGCTGCCACAGGAGCGCGGCGACGGTGATGAGCGCGGTGGAGAGCAGGAAGTGGGCGGCGACCGTGTAGGGGTTCAGGCCGACCAGGACGACGATGCCGCCGAGGATCGCGTTGCTCATGACGATCCAGAACTGGGCCCAGCCGAGCCGGGTGAGGCTCCGCCGCCACGGCTTCTGCGAGCGGGCGGCGACGATCGCCCACCCGACGGCGGCGCACAGGACGTACGTCAGCATGCGGTTGCCGAACTCGATGGCGCCGTGGAAGCCCATCGCGCTCGTCGCCGTGAGCGAGTCGTCCGTGCACTTGGGCCACGTCGGGCAGCCGAGGCCGGAGCCGGTGAGGCGCACGGCACCGCCGGTGACCACGATGACGACCGCCATGACGAGCGCGGACAGGGCCGCGCGCTGCACCGTCCGGGATGTCGGGGTCCAGCGTTCGGCGATGAAGGCGAGGGGGTTGCGCACCGCGCTGAGGGCGTCGGCTCGGGTCAGATTCGGCACGCGCACCATCGTAGGGGGCCGCTTGTGCACGCTTTCACGAGGGTCCGCCCCGCGGCAGTGCGTTCGGTCACTCCCAGCGGAAGAACCTGCCGGCCGCGCCGAGCCCCACGACCGCCCAGACGGCCAGGATCCCGAGGTCGGCCCAGGGCGTCCCGGCGCCGTGCTGGAGCACGTCCCGCAGTCCGTCGGAGAGCGCCGAGATGGGCAGCAGACCGAGAACGTCCTGGACGCCCGCGGGGAACTTGTCCATCGGCACGATCACCCCGCCGCCGATCAGGAACAGCAGGAAGACGAGGTTGGCGGCGGCCAGCGTCGCCTCGGCCTTCAGCGTGCCCGCCATGAGCAGGCCGAGTCCGGAGAAGGCCGCGGTGCCGAGGATCAGCAGGAGCAGCACGGCGAGCGGGTTGCCGTGCGGTGACCAGCCCAGCGCGAAGGCGATCACCGTCAGCAGGATCACCTGAAGGATCTCCGTGACCAGGACCGACGCCGTCTTCGCGGTCATCAGGCCCCAGCGCGGGAGCGGGGAGGCGGCCAGCCGCTTCAGGACGCCGTACCGGCGCTCGAAGCCCGTGGCGATCGCCTGGCCGGTGAACGCCGTCGACATCACGGCGAGCGCCAGGATGCCCGGCGCCAGGAAGTCGACCGCCTCGCCCGCACCGGTGTCGATGACGTCGACCGAGCTGAACAGGACGAGCAGGAGCGTCGGGATGACGACCGTGAGGAGGAGCTGCTCGCCGTTACGGAGCAGCATCCTCGTCTCCAGCGCGGCCTGCGCGCCGATCATGCGGGACAGCGGGGCGGCACCCGGCTTCGGGGTGTACGTACCGGCGGTGGTCACGAGCGCAGCTCCTTGCCGGTCGGTTTCCAGCTGTGCCTGGTTCATGAGCGCAGCTCCTTGCCGGTCAGCTCCAGGCTGTGCTGTCCCGGGGGACAACCCCCGGACCCCCGGCCGTTGTGCGGTCGAGCCTGGTTCATGAGCGCAGCTCCTTGCCGGTCAGCTCCAGGCTGTGCTGCCCCGGGGGACAACCCCCGGACCCCCGGCCGTTGTGTGGTCGAGCCTGGTTCATGAGCGCAGCTCCTTGCCGGTCAGCTCCAGAAAGACGTCTTCAAGGGTGTGGCGTTCGACCGAGATCTTCTCCGGCATCACACCGTGCTGGGCGCACCAGGACGTGACGGTCGCCAGCAGCTGGGGGTCGACCTTGCCGCCCACGCGGTAGGCCCCCGGTGTCAGCTCGGCCGCCGTGCAGTCCGTCGGGAGGGCCTTCAGCAGGGAGTGCACGTCGAGTCCGGGGCGGCCGGTGAAGCGCAGGGTGTTCTCGGCGCCGCCGCGGCACAGGTCCTCGGGGGAGCCCTGGGCGATGACCCGGCCCGCGTCGATGATCGCCACGTCGTCGGCGAGCTGCTCGGCCTCGTCCATGTGGTGCGTGGTGAGGATCACGGAGACGCCGTCGGAACGCAGGTCGCGGACCAGGTCCCAGGTGGCGTGCCGGGCCTGCGGGTCGAGGCCCGCGGTCGGCTCGTCCAGGAACACCAGCTCGGGGCGGCCGACGACCGCCATGGCGAGCGCGAGGCGCTGCTGCTGGCCGCCCGACAACCGCCGGTACGTCGTCCGGCCGCAGCTCTCCAGACCGAGCCGCTCGATCAGCGCGCCCACGTCCAGCGGATGGGCGTGCAGTTTCGCCACGTGGCGAAGCATCTCGTCCGCCCGGGCGGACGAGTAGACGCCGCCGGACTGGAGCATCACGCCGATGCGGGAGTGCAGCTCCCCGGACTGTCTCACCGGGTCGAGGCCCAGGACGCGCACCGTGCCGGAGTCCGGCTTCCGGTACCCCTCGCAGGTCTCGACCGTGGTCGTCTTCCCGGCGCCGTTGGGTCCGAGTACGGCGGTGATGCCCGCCGTGGCCACCAGGTCGAGGCCGTCCACCGCGGTCTTCGTGCCGTACCGCTTCACCAGGGCCTGGACCTGGACCACGGGCTCGCTTCGCATGAGGCGCAAGTCTAGGGACGTCCGCGCGGCCCGGAACCGCCGGGGGCCGCATCCACGTACAGGTCCCGCGGCCGGTGCAGCGGCAGCCACCGCTCCGCGTACGCCACCGCGTCGGCCACCGGGAACAGCCGCGCCCGGGCCGCGCCCACGGTGCCGCGTACGACGGGGCGGTCCCGCTCGAAGTCGGCGCCCAGCTCCTCGAACAGCTCGGAGGTGATCGACACCTCCCGGACCTTCTCCCAGCCCGTCGGGGACGGCCGCCCGACCTCCACGACGGGCGAGGGGACGCGGTATTCGGCCAGGTGGAAGCTGGTGCAGGTGTCGTAGCCCGCGCCGAGCAGCAGGACGCGGGCGCCGCCGGCCTCCAGGCGGGCCAGCGGGCTGCGCTCGCCGAGGCGGCAGTCGGGCGCGTGCCCGCCCACGACCGCCGTCGCGCGCGGGCCGAGCGCCGCGAAGGAGGTCTCCGGGTGCGCGCTGCGCAGGGCGCCGGGCCAGGTGCGGACGGTCTCGGGTATCACGCCGACCCCGCGGGAGGGCGTCACGCGGGGGTCGTAGGCGGGCATGGTCGCCCGAATGGTCGGCCACCACTCCTCGGGTACCGGCGGACGGCTCCACAGCGCCGGATCGGAGAGGTCGCCGGACTGTGTCGGCACCACCAGGGTGCCGTGCGGACCGAGTGCGTCGAGCAGTCCCTGGACGACGGCCACGGGTCCGCCGTTCACCCAGCCGAGGGCGCTGAGCGAGGAGTGGACAAGAAGCGTTTCTCCGGGTTGTACGCCCAGGGCACGCAGGTCCCCGGCGAGGGTGTCCCGGGTGACTAGTGGGCCGGTCGGAGGGGGTGTCGACATGGTTCCGGAGTCTCCCCGAGAGCCTGCCCGGACGCCACCCAATTGATCGATCAAAGATCGTTTGCCCAGGTCACGTTAGGTATACCTAAGTGATGCAGCGCACCGCCCGCTCCGGAGGGTGCGGCTTGTCAGGCCCTGAGGAATTACGCAACAATGGTGTTGTGAAAAACGTTGGCGAGGCTCGGGAGACCCCCACGGGGGCCCCGCAGGAGGAACTCGCGACCGGTGAGCGCTCGACGCGCAACCGGGTCGCGCGGTCCATCCTGGACCACGGCCCGTCGACCGTCGCCGACCTGGCGGGCCGACTGGGCCTGACCCATGCCGCCGTGCGCCGTCATCTCGACGCGCTGGTCGCCGACGACGTCGTGGAAGCACGTGAGCAGCGGGTCTACGGAGCGCGCACGCGCGGCCGTCCCGCCAAGGTGTTCGCCCTGACCGACTGCGGCCGGGACGCCTTCGACCAGTCCTACGACAAGCTCGCCGAGGACGCCCTGCGCTGGATCGCCGAGCGCGAGGGCGGGGACGAGGCGATCCTCTCCTTCGCCCGCGCCCGGATCGCCGAGCAGTCCGGGGCGTACCGCGAAGCCGTCGAGGCCGCGACCCCCGAGGAGCGCACGGAAGCGCTGGCCAAGGCACTGAGTGCCGACGGGTACGCTGCCACGGCGCGCAGCGCACCGGTCGGCGAGCAGCTCTGCCAGCACCACTGCCCGGTCGCCCACGTCGCCGAGCGGTTCCCGCAGCTGTGCGAGGCGGAGACGGAGTTCTTCTCCCAGTTGCTCGGCACGCATGTCCAGCGGCTGGCCACCATCGCCCACGGCGACGGGGTGTGCACGACGTTCATCCCCAAGATTTCGCAAACCACTCACAACGCATCTGCAAGCACCGCCGGGAGGAACCCCGCATGACGCTCCCCATCGAGGAGACTGCCCACCCCGAACTCGAGGGTCTGGGTACGTACGAATACGGCTGGGCCGACTCCGACGTGGCCGGTGCCTCCGCCAAGCGCGGCATCAACGAGGACGTCGTCCGCGACATCTCCGCGAAGAAGAGCGAGCCGGAGTGGATGACCAAGCTCCGTCTCAAGGGGCTGCGCCTCTTCGGCAAGAAGCCCATGCCCAACTGGGGTTCCGACCTGTCGGGCATCGACTTCGACAACATCAAGTACTTCGTGCGCTCCACGGAGAAGCAGGCGGAGTCCTGGGAGGACCTGCCCGAGGACATCAAGAACACGTACGACAGGCTCGGCATCCCGGAGGCGGAGAAGCAGCGCCTCGTCGCCGGTGTCGCGGCCCAGTACGAGTCCGAGGTCGTCTACCACCAGATCCGCGAGGACCTGGAGGAGCAGGGCGTCATCTTCCTGGACACCGACACCGCTCTCAAGGAGCACCCGGAGCTCTTCAAGGAGTACTTCGGCACGGTCATCCCGGTCGGTGACAACAAGTTCGCGTCGCTGAACACCGCCGTGTGGTCCGGTGGCTCCTTCATCTACGTGCCGAAGGGCGTGCACGTCGAGATCCCGCTCCAGGCCTACTTCCGTATCAACACGGAGAACATGGGCCAGTTCGAGCGGACGCTGATCATCGTCGACGAGGACGCCTACGTCCACTACGTCGAGGGCTGTACGGCGCCGATCTACAAGTCGGACTCCCTGCACTCCGCGGTGGTCGAGATCATCGTGAAGAAGGGCGCCCGCTGCCGTTACACGACCATCCAGAACTGGTCGAACAACGTCTACAACCTGGTCACCAAGCGCGCCGTGGCGTACGAGGGCGCGACCATGGAGTGGATCGACGGCAACATCGGCTCCAAGGTCACCATGAAGTACCCGGCCGTCTACCTGATGGGCGAGCACGCCAAGGGCGAGACCCTGTCCATCGCCTTCGCGGGCGAGGGCCAGCACCAGGACGCCGGCTCCAAGATGGTCCACATGGCGCCGAACACCTCCTCGAACATCGTGTCGAAGTCGGTGGCGCGTGGTGGCGGCCGTACGTCCTACCGCGGTCTCGTCGAGATCGGCGAGGGCGCCCACGGCTCCAAGTCGAACGTGCTCTGCGACGCGCTGCTCGTCGACACCATCTCCCGCTCGGACACGTACCCCTACGTGGACGTCCGCGAGGACGACGTGTCCATGGGCCACGAGGCGACCGTCTCCAAGGTCTCCGAGGACCAGCTCTTCTACCTGATGAGCCGTGGTCTGACGGAGTTCGAGGCGATGGCGATGATCGTGCGCGGCTTCGTCGAGCCGATCGCCAAGGAGCTGCCCATGGAGTACGCCCTCGAGCTCAACCGGCTGATCGAGCTGCAGATGGAAGGCGCGGTCGGCTGACACCCGCCCTCCGCACCAGCAGCCAGTGATTTCTGACGTAGGAAGAGAGCAGACCGACAGCCATGGCTGAGGCTCAGAACGCCCCCAAGTCCTCAACTCCGTTCGGACAGGGGGGACCCCCACCGATGGGCAGCACGACCGCCGGCCAGATCGCGGTGGCCGCCGAGTCGACCGTCGCCACGCGCATGAGCGCGCCCCCGTCCTTCGACGTGGCGGACTTCCCGGTCCCCCACGGCCGTGAGGAGGAATGGCGGTTCACCCCGCTGGAGCGCCTGCGCGGGCTGCACGACGGCACCGCCGTCGCGACCGGCGAAGGCGTACGGATCGATGTGGAGGCCCCCGAGGGCGTCACCGTCGAGACCGTCGGCCGTGACGACGCCCGGATCGGCAGGGCCGGCGCCCCGGTGGACCGCGTCGCCGCCCAGGCGTACTCGGCCTTCGAGAAGGCCGGTGTCGTCACCGTCCCCAAGGAGACGGTGCTCACCGAGCCCATCCGGATCGCCGTGCACGGCGAGGGCGGGGTCGCCTACGGCCACCAGGTCATCGAGCTGGGAGCCTTCGCCGAGGCCGTCGTCGTCATCGACCACACCGGTGACACCGTGCTCGCCGCCAACGTCGACTACATCCTGGGCGACGGCGCCAAGCTGACCGTCGTCTCCGTCCAGGACTGGGACGACAAGGCCGTGCACGTCGGCCAGCACAACGCGCTGATCGGCCGGGACGCCACCTTCAAGTCGTTCGTGGTCACCTTCGGCGGCGACGTCGTACGCCTCCACCCGCGCGTCGCCTACGCGGGCACCGGTGGCGAGGCCGAGCTCTTCGGCCTGTACTTCACGGACGCCGGCCAGCACCAGGAGCACCGCCTCCTGGTCGACCACAACACCCCGCACTGCAAGTCCAACGTCATGTACAAGGGCGCGCTCCAGGGCGAGGGCGCGCACGCGGTGTGGATCGGCGACGTGCTCATCGAGGCCAAGGCCGAGGGCACGGACACCTACGAGATGAACCGCAACCTGGTTCTGACCGACGGTGCCCGCGTCGACTCCGTGCCGAACCTGGAGATCGAGACCGGCGAGATCGTCGGCGCCGGCCACGCCTCCGCGACCGGCCGCTTCGACGACGAGCAGCTCTTCTACCTGATGGCCCGCGGCATCCCGGCCGACGAGGCCCGGCGTCTGGTGGTCCGCGGCTTCTTCGCCGAGCTGGTCCAGCAGATCGGTGTCGACGACATCGAAGAGCGCCTTCTCGTGAAGATCGACGAGGAGCTGGAGGCGTCGCTCTGATGCCCGACTCTTTCGACCGTGCCCATTTCCTTCGGGCCTGTGGGCTGAGCGAGCTGGAGGAGAACACCCCGAAGCGGGTGGAACTCGACGGCACGCCGGTCTCCGTCGTGAAGACCGAGGGGGAGGTGTTCGCGATCAACGACATCTGCTCGCACGCGAACGTCTCGCTCTCCGAGGGCGAGGTGGAGGACTGTCAGATCGAATGCTGGCTGCACGGCTCCGCGTTCGACCTCCGCACCGGCAAGCCGTCCGGCCTTCCCGCGACGCGCCCCGTCCCCGTATACCCCGTACAGATCGAAGGGGACGACGTGCTCGTCTCCCTCAACCAGGAGTCCTGAGGAACCCATGGCAACGCTTGAAATCCACGACCTGCACGTCACCGTCGAGGCCGACAACGCCACGAAGGAGATCCTCAAGGGCGTCGACCTGACCGTGAAGCAGGGCGAGACGCACGCCATCATGGGCCCCAACGGCTCCGGCAAGTCGACCCTCGCCTACTCGCTCGCGGGCCACCCGAAGTACACGATCACCGGCGGCACCGTCACCCTCGACGGCGAGGACGTCCTCGAGATGTCCGTCGACGAGCGCGCCCGCGCGGGTCTGTTCCTGGCGATGCAGTACCCGGTCGAGATCCCCGGCGTCTCGGTCTCCAACTTCCTGCGCACCTCCGCCACCGCCGTCCGCGGCGAGGCCCCCAAGCTGCGTACGTGGGTCAAGGAGGTCAAGGAGACCATGGAGCGACTCTCCATGGACCCGGCGTTCGCCGAGCGCAACGTCAACGAGGGCTTCTCCGGCGGTGAGAAGAAGCGCCACGAGATCCTTCAGCTGGAGCTGCTCAAGCCGAAGATCGCGATCCTCGACGAGACCGACTCCGGCCTGGACGTCGACGCCCTGCGCGTCGTCTCCGAGGGCGTCAACCGCGTCCGCGAGACCGGTGACGTGGGCACCCTGCTCATCACCCACTACACGCGCATCCTGCGCTACATCAAGCCCGACTTCGTGCACGTCTTCTCCGGCGGCCGCATCGTCGAGTCCGGCGGCGCCGAACTCGCCGACAAGCTGGAGAACGAGGGCTACGAGTCGTACGCACTCGACGCGAAGGGTGGCGTATCCGCGTGACACAGCTGCCGGGCCTCCTCGACACCGAGGCGATCCGCAAGGACTTCCCCATCCTGGACCGCCAGGTCCACGACGGTAAGAAGTTGGTGTACCTGGACAACGCGGCGACCTCGCAGAAGCCGCGTCAGGTACTGGACGCCCTCAGTGGTTACTACGAGCGCTACAACGCCAACGTCCACCGCGGTGTGCATGTGCTCGCCGAGGAGGCCACGGCGCTGTACGAGGGCGCGCGCGACAAGGTCGCCGCGTTCATCAACGCGCCGAGCCGCGACGAGGTGATCTTCACCAAGAACGCCTCCGAGTCGCTCAACCTCGTGGCCAACATGCTGGGCTGGGCCGACGAGCCCTACCGGGTCGACCACGAGACCGAGATCGTCATCACGGAGATGGAGCACCACTCCAACATCGTTCCGTGGCAGCTGCTGTCGCAGCGCACCGGTGCGAAGCTGAAGTGGTTCGGTCTCACCGACGACGGCCGCCTCGACCTGTCGAACATCGACGAGGTCATCACGGAGAAGACGAAGATCGTCTCCTTCGTGCTGGTCTCGAACATCCTGGGCACCGTGAACCCGGTCGAGGCGATAGTGCGCCGCGCCCAGGAGGTCGGCGCCCTGGTCCTGATCGACGCGTCACAGGCCGCGCCGCACATGCCCCTCGACGTCCAGGCCCTCCAGGCCGACTTCGTGGCCTTCACCGGTCACAAGATGTGCGGTCCGACAGGCATCGGCGTCCTCTGGGGCCGCCAGGAGCTCCTCGAGGATCTTCCGCCGTTCCTCGGCGGCGGCGAGATGATCGAGACCGTGTCGATGCACTCGTCGACGTACGCCCCCGCGCCGCACAAGTTCGAGGCGGGCACCCCGCCGATCGCGCAGGCGGTCGGTCTGGGCGCGGCGATCGACTACCTCTCCTCGATCGGCATGGACAAGATCCTCGCCCACGAGCACGCGCTCACCGAGTACGCGGTGAAGCGGCTCGCGGAGGTCCCCGACCTCAGGATCATCGGCCCCACCACGGCCGAGGACCGCGGCGCCGCGATCTCGTTCACGCTGGGCGACATCCATCCGCACGACGTGGGCCAGGTCCTCGACGAGCAGGGCATCGCGGTCCGGGTCGGCCATCACTGCGCCCGTCCGGTCTGCCTGCGGTACGGAATTCCTGCGACCACACGAGCGTCGTTCTATCTGTACTCCACGCCCGGCGAGATCGACGCTCTCATCGACGGCCTGGAGCACGTACGGAACTTCTTCGGCTGAGGGGCTGGCTGAGAACGTGAAGCTGGATTCTATGTACCAGGAAGTCATCCTGGACCACTACAAGCACCCGCACGGGCGCGGTCTCCGGGACGGCGACGCCGAGGTGCACCACGTCAACCCCACGTGCGGTGACGAGATCACCCTGCGGGTGAAGTACGACGGCGAGCGGATCGAGGACATCTCGTACGAGGGCCAGGGCTGCTCGATCAGCCAGGCCTCGGCCTCCGTACTGAACGACCTCCTGGTCGGCAAGGACCTGTCCGACGCGCAGAAGATCCAGGAGACCTTCCTGGAGCTGATGCAGTCCAAGGGCCGGATCGAGCCCGACGACGCGATGGAGGAGGTGCTGGAGGACGCGGTCGCGTTCGCCGGTGTCTCCAAGTACCCGGCCCGGGTCAAGTGCGCCCTCCTCAGCTGGATGGCGTGGAAGGACGCGACGGCCCAGGCTCTGGGCGAGAGCGCCGAGAGGAAGACGGCATGAGCGAGAACACTGTGACATCGGACGAGACCGCTGTGACCTCGGACGAGACCGCTGCGGCAGTGGACAAGGCCGCCGCGGCGTCGGACACGAGCGTTGTGGCGTCGGGCGAGACCCTGACGACGAAGCCGGCCTCCGAGGAAGAGGTCCGCGAGGCGCTCTATGACGTCGTCGACCCCGAGCTGGGCATCGACGTCGTCAACCTCGGGCTCATCTACGGCGTCCACATCGACGACGCGAACATCGCGACGATCGACATGACCCTGACGTCCGCGGCCTGTCCGCTCACCGACGTCATCGAGGACCAGGCCAAGTCCGCCACGGACGGCCTCGTCAACGAGCTGCGCATCAACTGGGTCTGGATGCCGCCGTGGGGCCCGGACAAGATCACGGACGACGGCCGCGAGCAGCTTCGGGCACTCGGCTTCAACGTCTGAGCCCTCGGGGCTTCGGCACGTCGTACTTCGGCACCTCGGTACTCGGGTGCCCCGGTACCTCGCATGGGGCGGCACCTTCGGGTGCCGCCCCATCGTGCTTTCCCCGGCGGGACTCGGGACTTGGGCTGGGCTGGGGCTCGGGTCTCAGGCCCAGCCCCGCACCAGGCGGAACGCCGAGTCCGCCCGGTAGAGCCCGCTGCCGTCGGAACGCTCCAGGCGGAGCTGGAAGTCGCGGTGGCGCAGGAAGCGGCCCGGGTAGTTGACCGCTTCCAGCATGACGGCGCCCGAGGAGGACGCGCGGGGGCAGAAGGTCGCGTCCTTCCGGAACAGGGCGGAGCCGTCGTCGCGGTCGGCGCGCAGGACGAAGTCGCGGTGGCGCAGATAGGCGCCGTCGGCGGTGGTGAAGGAGTAGCAGGAGGAATTCGCCAGCCCCGCGACCACCTTGAAGCTGGAGGCCCGCCGGGTCGCGGCCGAGCTGCCCGCGCCCACCGGGTCGAGCCGGACCTTTCCGTCGCTCAGATGCCAGAAACGGTCGGGGTAGTTGACCGCCTGGACCGACTTCCAGGAGGAGGCCGGCCGGGGCGGGGAAGCGGCGCCGGAGGGCGCGGACGTTCCGGGGACGGAACGGCCGTCCGAGCCCTGCTCCGACGGCCCTGGCGAGGCGGAACCGTGTGCGGTGGAACCCTGTGAGGCCGTGTCCTTGGTCCCGGGCGAGGACAGCGCGTTCTTGCCCGTCGGGGCCGTGGTCGCTCCGGCGGGCGCGCTGGGGGCTCCGGGGAGGAAGGGGTTCGTCGTGTCGGCCGCGGTCCTGTTGTCCGCCCGATTCTGTGATGGATCGTCAGAACGGTTGCTCTGTAGGGTGATCGCGGTCACGGCGACGATGGTCACGGCCGCCGCGAGCCCGCCGGCCAGCCAGAGCCGGCGTGTCCCGGGCAGCCTGCCCTCGTCGCCGGCCCTCTCCCAGGACGCCCGGGGTATCGGAACGAGATCGGTGGTCACCGGGTAGGGCGCGCCGTGCGGCGTGGGGCGCCAGGGCGTCAACTCCCTGGAGGGGCCGGGCTGTTCGGGCCCGGTCCCGGGCGTCACTTCGGGCATACGCGTTCCTAAGGGGGGAGGGTGGGCGCGCGAGAGGGCGACGCGAGGTGCGGAGAGTGCGGGCACACGGAGCGGGCGCGGTCATGGAGGCCCGGTGCGCGACTGGTGAAACAGTAGTGGAACTGGTGACTTCTGAGCAGTCGTTTCCGGCAGCGATACCGGCGAATTACCCGCCAGTACAGGGGAGTTGTCCGACAGTTCCGGGGAATCCCACGAAGCCGGGCGGCGGCGTGTGGTGCCGTGCCCGGTCCTGGTCTCGCTCGCGGTCGCGCGGCTCGATCGTGCTCCCGGTCCCGGGGGCCGGGGTTCACGGCGCCTCCTCGGCGCGATGGCCGGCCCGGCCTCATCGCGTCAGGACAGCGCGGCGCCGTGTCCGGTTCTGTGCGACCTCTCTTCGCCCTCGGCTGTCCCCGGGACCACGCTGCCGCGGCTGAAGGCGTCGCTAGTGGAGTGAGCCGGGCGCACCCGGAGCGCCCGGCGTCTCCGGCCCACCGGGCGTCTCCGGAACCCCGGCCACGCGTATCAGCACGTCCGCCAGGCCCTCCCGGCGGATGCGCTGGTCGATGTACAGAAGATTCGTCACCAGCGGCATGAACACCATGGAGAACAGCTGGGTGACGATGCCCGCGATCACCGTGAGCACCAGGTAGGGCCCGAGGTCGGGCACGCTCTGGTGGAAGGCGTCCGTGATGTCCGTGGGCGGCGGCGCCGAGGGGTCGTACGGCTGAGGGCTCGGCATGGCGAACATGACCGGCAGTCTGACCACGAGCGACCCGATGACCACGATCAGGCCGCCGAGCAGCGAGATGCCGAAGGTGCGCCACCACGCGCCGCGCATCAGCCGGACCGAACGCCGCATCGCCGTCAGGGGAGAGGCCGCCTCCAGCACGGCGGCGGCCGGGGCGAAGCTGAACAGGACGTACAGCCAGACCGTCAGCGGTACCGAGAGCAGCAGGAGCAGGAAGGCGACCCCGGCGGGCAGGAACGGCTCGGAGGCCAGGGACGCGAGCAGCGTCATGAGCAGCAGGGCGAACAGCGCCATCGGAACCAGCATGATCAGGCTCATCAGCAGCGTCACGCCGAGTACGGACGGGGTGCGCGGCCAGGCGCGCCGCCAGACGGCACCGATGCGGGCCCGCCGCCCGAGTACGGCCTCGTGCAGGGTCGCCGCGGACGAGGCCTGCATGAAGGCGTTGGCCATCAGGGTGGCCAGCATCCCGACGACCCACAGCGCGCCGAACGTGATCAGGACGGGCCGGGCGTCGGCCCACTCCGCTGAACCGGAATCCCTGAAGAGCCGGTGCAGATGGTCCGCCTCCGAGACGTAGGCGATGCCCCCCAGGCCCACGGTCAACGCCCCCAGGACCAGGCAGGCCAGGGCGGCGAGCCCGAACAGCGGCCGCGCGTAACGGCGCATCGTGACGAAGGCGCCGCCGAGGACCGTGTCCACGCCGAGCGGGGCCAGGGGGATCACCCCGGGCTTGGGCGGTGGTGGTGGCGGCATCCAGCCCCAGCCGCCCGGAGCGCCTCCGTACGGCCCCGACGGTCCCCACCCAGAACTGTCCGACATGCCTCGTGCGCTCCGTTGCTTCGGGAATCTGTGCGATTCCGGCCCCCACTGTGATCGCGAACGATATCCGGTGGGGTGCATGGTGCCCATGGGGTTTACGGGATCACTTTGTGTACGGATGTACACAGCGATGTGTACGCTTGTACGCATGGGATACGTACTGCTCGCCGGAGCCATCGCGGCGGAGGTCGGCGCGACCACCGCGATGAAGTACACGGAAGGTTTCAGCAGGCTGTGGCCGTCGCTGCTGACCGTCCTCGGATACGTCGTCGCCTTCGCGCTGCTCGCGCAGACCCTGAAGACCGTCTCGGTCGGCACCGCCTACGCGATCTGGGCCGGCGTCGGCACCGCCGCCATCGCGGCGATCGGCATGCTGTTCCTCGGCGAGGGGCTCACGACCGCGAAGGCCGCCGGGATCGCGCTGATCATCGGCGGAGTCGTGCTGCTGAACCTGGGCGGGGCACACTGATGGCCGGGTGCGGCGCGGCGGACGGTGGTCCGTGATGGCGCGCCGGTACGACCCCGGGCGACGGCAGCGGATCATCGACGCGGCGATCCGTGTCGTCGGCGCCAAGGGCATCGCCGGGCTCAGCCACCGCTCCGTCGCCGCCGAGGCCGATGTGCCGCTCGGCTCCACCACGTACCACTTCAGGACCCTCGACGAACTCATGGTCGCCGCCCTGCGCCAGGCGAACGAGGGCTTCGCCAAGGTGCTCGCAGCGCGCGGCGCCCTGGAGGACACCCGTGCCGACCTGGCCGCCGAACTCGCCGGGCTGATCGGCGAGTGGCTGGCCGGGGACCGGACGGGCGTCGAGCTGGAGTACGAGCTCTACCTCGCCGCCCTCCGCAGACCCGCCCTGCGTCCGGTCGCCGCCGAGTGGATCGACAGCCTCGTCGAGCCGCTGACCCGGCGCACGGATCCGGTCACCGCGCGGGCGCTCGTCGCGCTGCTGGACGGGATCTGCCTCCAGGTGCTGCTGACGGGGACGTCGTACGACGAGGGGTACGCGCGCGAGGTGCTGGCGCGGGTCCTGGTGTGAGGCGGGGCGGGCGGATGCGGTCCGGGATGCCACCCGGCGGCCCGGTACCTGAGACGTCCCGCGTACCGGTTCGCCCGGGCGGGCCCCGCCAAGTTAGGTTTCACCCATGACCGACTCGACTGCTTCTCGTACCACCGGCGCCGTCGCCGCCGGGCTCGCCACCCTCACCGCCGACGGCACCGTTCTCGACACCTGGTTCCCCGCCCCCGAACTGTCCGCCGAGCCCGGCCCGGCCGGTACCGAGCGGCTGTCCGCCGAGCGCGCCGTGGAACTGCTCGGCGAGGGAGCCGCGCAGGCGATCGGCCCCGACGCCCGCCGTGGCGTCGAGGTGGTCGCGGTCCGTACGGTCATCGCGTCGCTGGACGACAAGCCGCTCGACGCGCACGACGCGTACCTGCGCCTGCACCTCCTGTCGCACCGCCTGGTCAAGCCGCACGGCCAGAACCTGGACGGCGTGTTCGGGCTGCTCGCCAACGTCGCCTGGACCTCGCTCGGCCCGGTCGCCGTCGACGACGTCGAGAAGGTCCGGCTGAACGCGCGCGCCGCCGGTCTGCACCTCCAGGTGACCTCCATCGACAAGTTCCCGCGTATGACGGACTATGTCGCGCCCAAGGGCGTCCGTATCGCCGACGCCGACCGGGTCCGCCTCGGCGCGCACCTCGCCGAGGGCACGACCGTCATGCACGAGGGCTTCGTGAACTTCAACGCGGGCACGCTCGGCACCTCCATGGTCGAGGGCCGCATCTCCGCCGGTGTCGTCGTCGGCGACGGTTCGGACATCGGCGGCGGCGCGTCCACCATGGGCACCCTCTCGGGCGGCGGCAACGTCCGCATCACCATCGGCGAGCGCTGCCTCGTCGGCGCGGAGGCGGGCGTCGGCATCGCCCTCGGCGACGAGTGCGTGGTCGAGGCCGGGCTGTACGTCACCGCCGGAACCCGCGTGACGATGCCCGACGGAGACATCGTCAAGGCCCGCGACCTGTCCGGGGCATCGAACATCCTGTTCCGCCGCAACTCGGTCACCGGGACCGTCGAGGCGCGCCCGAACAACGCGGTCTGGGGCGGCCTGAACGAGGTCCTGCACAGCCACAACTGACCATCGGCGGCCGTGACTTGCGGCCGCTTACCGGATCAGCGTTCTGAACTGCCGCCGAGCTGTCGGCAGTTGTCGACGTTGGTCACCATCGAGCACCCTTCCACGGCCCCAGGACGGCCCGGGAGGGTGCTCGTGCGTTGGGGGATAGCGGCCTTGTAAGGGCGGACTTAACCCCAGGTCACTCCGGCTGCAACGACCCCCCAGGTCATGCGGCATCCCTGGAGCAGCATGCCGGGGTCTTTGCACGCCGACTTCGGCGCATGGGGCTGCACGGAGTAGAACCTCTTGGGCTGGAACGAATGGTGCAGCTCCTCCGCGAGCATGGCCGGCCGGTGCGCGGAGGGCTGATCGATTCTGCCGATCAGAAACGGACCTTCCTGCTCTACCTCACCGAAGACGGCAGCACACTGGTGGCCTGCGCCCGCCTGCAGCGGTGGGTCGAGCGATCACCGCTTCAGGAGTTCGATCCATGGGCCGTTCGGACCGCCCTGGACCCGGTCCGCATCGTGGTCGTCCTGCCCACCGTCCTCCCAGAGGCACACGGGGCAGATCTCGTAGCTCCCACGCTCATGGAGCGTCAGGAAGCCGCAGCAGGGACAGCGGTACGGGCCGTCCTCGGCTTTCCGTCATGTCGTCTCGCGCAGGTTGGGGAACAGGGCGCGGGGGCGGTCGGGGTCGGGTGAGATGAAGATGCCGTCCGCTGCCACCAGGGGTGTGGAGGGGTCGTGTTCCGTGGTGATCGAACCGGTCACTCAGGTCTTGCGTTCCTCGATTCCCGTGACGTGGGCGAGAACCCGCAGGGGGTGTCCAGGGGAACGGGGTGGTGGTACCGCATCTGCAGGGAGACGGTCATCCCGGGCCTTCCGGCGGCGCCACAGGCCCAACCCGTCAGCTCATCCAGGAGCATGGCACTGATGCCGCCGTGTCTGTAGCCGGGCGGTCCTTCGTGGGCGATGCCGAGGAGGCACTGTCCCACAAGGCCGCCGTCCCCCGCCGTGACGCGCATGGGCGGCGCGAGCGGGCTGCCGGCGCCGGTTACGGGGCTGTACATCGGCATTCCTCCGGGGAACTCATCCACGGCAGGGATCTCTGAACGGGTGCGCATCGGTTCCGTGAGGTCGGCGGCCAGTCGGCGGACGTCGTCTGCCAGGCGGTGCAGGGTGTGTGCCGGAGCGGTCGTGCCACGGCGATGTCGACCAGTGCCCGAAGCTCGTGTCCGAGTGCGGCGACGGCGGATCATTGGTGTTCCAGTTCGCTTTCCGTCTGTCGTCGGGGGCCGGAGTTCGTCGCCGGAGGGTCGGTCAGCTCTGCGTTCACCGGCTTTCTCGGTGTGGCGAGGTGGTGGGGTCGGGCGGCTCAGTTGACGGTGCGTACGAAGACGGGTTTGAGGTGGTTCTCCGGAAGCGCGTCGGGGAGTTGTTCCCAGTCGAGGACGTGGGAGACGACGCGTTCGGGCGCGACCTTCCCCGTGAGGGCGAGGTCGAGGGCATCGGGGATGTGCGCGCGGACGTTGTCGCGGGCGATGCGCAGGGTGACGCCGGTGAGGTACATGTCGAGCAGCGGCAGTTCGCCGGGCCGGAAGTGGTTGCCCGCCGATTCGCAGATGCCTTCGGGGGCGAGGGAGCGTACGGCGAGGGCGAGTTGGTCGACGCGGCCGGTGGCCTCGACGGCGAGGTCGAAGCCGTGCCGTACCGGTTCGAGGGTCTCGGCGGTGCGGGCGCCGTAGCTCTCGGCGAGGGCACGGTGCGTGGGGTCGGGGTCGACGTAGAGGACGTCGGAGGCGCCGAGGGCGCGGGCGATGTCGCACACGTACAGGCCGATGCTGCCGCGCGCGACGACCAGGACGCGTGCTCCGGGGCGGGTCTTGAGGTGCGGGGCGACCAGGCGCCAGGACAGGGACCAGTTGTCGCTGGCCGAGGCCATGGCCACCGGGTCGAGCCCCGCGGTCAGCGGCACCAGCATGGCGTCCGCGTAGGGGACGCGGACCAGGTCGGAGAAGAGTCCGCCCCAGCTGCCGCCGATCGGTGCGCCGTACATGGCCATGTGCGGCACGGATCCGCAGTGGGCAGTCAGTCCTGTGCGGCAGTGGTCGCAGGTGCCGCAGTTGATCGACCAGGGGACGACGACCAGGTCGCCGGGGGCTACGGAGGTCACCGCGTCGCCAACGTCGACGACCCGGGCCACGCACTCGTGGCCGAGTGCGAACGGCGGGTCGATGAAGCCGTGTCCGGCCAGGATCATGGAGTCCACGTCGCAGGAGGCGGCCGCGATCGGTGCGACGATCACCTCGCCGGCCGACCGGACCGTTGGATCGGGGGCCTCGCGCCACTCGACGGTGCTCCGGGCGGCGTAGATCAGTTCACGCATCGGCCTGTCCCTTCGCGAGAGCCACCAGGGCGGCGTAGCGGATCACCGAGCCGCCGGCGCCCCAGGTGCCGTCGGGCTGCTCGTGGACCAGTACCCACACACGCAGCGCCTCGGCTGGTGACAACCCGGCGGCCGCGAGCACGGTCTTGGTGGCGCCCTCGACAAGGCCGCTCTTGCGGCGCTCGGACAGCGCACCCTGAGGAACCGTCACCTCCACGAGGAAGCGGGGCGCGTCGTCCTCCGCGGTCACCTGGGCGCCCTCGGGCAACTCGGTCAGGTAGCTCCACGCCTGAGCGCGGAAGAAGGCGGTGTCCGGCGCTCCTTCCCAGTGCAGCAGCACCCGGGCCAGGTCGCGCTGAACGGTCGCGCGTCCCTGGTCGGTGAGGGCACCGGTCGGGACGGTCAGCCTGATCATCGGCATGGCAGCTCCTCCATCTCGCGACACCGTCACGCTATGACGGTCGTTATAAGCGATGGCCACGCTAGACTATGACGAGCGTTATAGCCAGAGGAGAGTGGAGCCAGGTGCCCAAGAGCAGCACGCCGTCCCGCGCACGGATCGTGGCCGGCGCCGCGGACATGATCAGCCGGCGTGGCCTGAGCGCCACGAGCATCCGAGAGATGGCCAAGCACGCCAAGGCGCCGCTCGGCTCGACGTACCACTACTTCCCCGAGGGCAAGCAGCAACTGGCAACGGAGGCCGTCCGGTACACGGGCGATTGGGTGGCCCGCAGCCTGCGCAACGAGCTGGAAGCGGGCCCGGCCGCCGGGCTGAACGCCTTCCTCGCCCTGTGGCGGAAGATCGTCGTCGACACCGACTTCCATGCCGGCTGCCCCGTCCTGGCAGTCGCCATCGAGGAACCCCCCGCCGACGAAGTCCCGCCTGCCCTGGCCGCCGCCGCAGAGGTCTTCGAGCAGTGGGAGGACCTGCTCGCCGGCTCCCTGCGGGAGCACGGCGCCGACAACGAACGGGCCGCGCAGATCGCCACGCTCATCGTCGCCGCCGTCGAGGGCACCGTGGCCATGTGCCGCGCCAAGCGCAGCACCGAGCCCCTCGACCGCACCGCGGCCCAGCTCCAGGCCCTCATCGCCACGGTCGTCGGGGAATGAGCGGGCCGCCGGCCTGCGGGCATCGCGCGGTTCGCCGGCCGAGCGCCCTTTGTGCGGATCAGAGTGCGAACGGCTCGTAGGCCAGAGCGCGATCGATGATCTTCTCGGCGGTCGGTTCCGGGTCGAAGTCCCAGTAGATGTAGTCGCTGATGTGAGGGCAGGCGAGTCCACGTTCGAGCTTGACCATGGCCTCGCTCGCCTCGTCCTCGTCGGTGAAGTCGGCGGCCATGAGGCGTCGCACGAGGGAGAGAGCTTCCTCGCGGTCCATGCTGCGGGGCGTTGCCACAGTCCGCCAGCTCCTATCCGATGTAGGGCTTCTGCCGGCCTGCCACGCCGTGCTCGATCCGCATGCGCTTGGACGGGTGGATGTTCAGCTCATCCAGCCTGCTCGGGTCCACGAAGGCAACTTCCTTGCTCTCGCTGCTGGTCCGCAGCTCGCCTCCGGCGATCCGGGCCGTGAAGCAGACCGAGAACTGCTGGCGCACCTCGCCGTCGTCATCGGCCATGACGTGACCGGGGTTCGTGCAGAGCCCGACCAGGCCTGTCACCTCGAGGTCGAAGCCGGTCTCTTCCTTCGTCTCCCGTACCGCCGCATCCGCGCGGACAAGTCGCGGTTGCAGGCCGCTCGCGGGCGGACGGGCGCGTACTCCCCGGCGGTTCATTCGCAAACTCGACTGGACGGCGGGACCGGGGACCACATGCCGAGCCACTGCTCGGCGCCCCAGGCCTCGAACCGCTCTACCTCGGTGAACCCCAGCTTCGCCGCGAGACGCATCGAGCCGACGTTGGCGGTCTGGGTGGTGAGCACCACCGGCTCACCGGGAAGCGCGCCGGCCAGCCAGCCGAGTGCCGCCGCGCACGCCTCGGCGGCGTACCCGAATCCCCACGCCCGCGGCAGGAACAGGTAGCCGAGATCGATCTTCCCCTCGGCAACCGGGCGACGGTGCTCGGGTGTTCTCCTGAGCAGGATCTGGCCGATCATCGACCCGTCGAGGTCAACGACGAAGCTCCCGGGCCACCGCTCGGGCGCCCCGGACATCTCGCGCTCAAGCGCGTCACGCGATCGGGGGCCGCCGAGGTAGGTGTGCACCTCCGGCGAGGCGAGCAGCTCGGTGAACGCCGCACGGTCCCGGGGCTCGGGCTCACGGAGCACGAGCCTCGCGGTCCTGATCGGCCCAGGCGGCCAGGCCACGGGTCCCAGATCTTCCATCCGCGCACGCTAACAGGTGGTCAAACCACCGAAAGGGAAACGCTTGACTCCACCTGGATCCGAACCCCGAACAGCACCTGGGCGGCTCGGCCTCGCTCCCACGCGTAGTCGAAGCTGCGCATGCAGTGCCGGAAGGTACGGGCACCGGGGATGTCGAGCGCCCTTCCGCGGCAGGAGCACGCCAGGGAGGGTGCTCGTGCGTCCGCCGGAGGCCTGCGGACGCACGATGCCGTGTCAGAGGGTCGTGGCGAACTCCCTCAGAGCCTCGAAGTCGGTCTCGCGCAGGCCGAGTCGGGGGTCGACGTGACGCAGCAGAGCGGGTGCGCGATGGTGGGCGGCGACGAACGCCTCGTCGGCCGGGCTCTGTTCGTCGTCCACCCAGGCGAAAGGGCGTCCCGCGGCGTGGGC
The DNA here is from genome assembly GCF_053599975.1 of Streptomyces sp. NPDC005141. Taxonomy (NCBI): domain Bacteria; kingdom Bacillati; phylum Actinomycetota; class Actinomycetes; order Kitasatosporales; family Streptomycetaceae; genus Streptomyces; species Streptomyces sp. NPDC005141. The sequence continues at coordinate 42,641 of NZ_JBSFYW010000027.1, forward strand.
CACGATGCGTTCCGTCTTCCAGTGGACGCCGTCGGGGCGCTCGGCGAACAGAGCGCCGGTGAAGTCGACGTACGGGAGCTCGGGGAGGCCGATCACGGGGGCGATCCAGCGGTTGGCGGCGTCCATCCAGGTGGTGGCCCAGCACAGGTCGTAGCCGAGGGCGAGCAGGGCGCGACCGTGGCCGGGATGGAGCCAGACGCGCAGCCGCCGGCCGGGTTCCAGGGCGACCCGGATCGTCGTGTACCCCTCGGGCCGACGCTCCTTCTGGGCCGCGTACGGGTTGAGGGGGCCGTCGACGTCGAGATACAGCAGCGGTCGGCTCACCTCGACAACGTACGGCAGGAACGGCGTGGTCCCGCGGGAATTACGCCTCGTACGGAGGCGGAGAGTCCTCCTTCGCCGGCGGGCCTCTGGATTTTCTCGCCGGGGCAGGCATAGCGGCGGGCGGGCGCGCGCGTCACAAGGGGCACAGGGGCCGGGCACAGAGCCCGCCGGGGAAGAGAAGGTGACGATGGATGCCGAAGGCCAGGAGAGTTTCCGGGAGTTCGTGGCGAACCGGTCGTCCGCGCTGCTGAAGACGGCCGTCCTCCTCAGCGGCGGGGACCGGCACGCCGCCGAGGACCTGCTGCAGAACGCGCTGATCAAGGCGGCGGGCCGCTGGAACCGGATCGACGAACCGGAGGCGTACGTACGCCAGATCCTCTACCGGCAGCAGGTCAGCCGCTGGCGGCTGAAGTGGCCGCGGCGCGAACTGAGCGTCGCCGAGCCGCCGGAGGCGAGCGCGGGAGCGGACACCGTGTCGGCTGCCGAGCTGCGCCTCGTGATGCGCGGGGCGCTGGCCCGGCTGACCGCCCGGCAGCGCACGGTTCTCGTCCTGCGCTACTTCGAGGATCTGCCCGAGGCCGACGTGGCCCGGATCCTGGGGTGCTCCGTGGGGACCGTACGGTCCACGACGCACCGCTCGCTGGCCCGGCTGCGCACCCTCGCGCCCGAACTCGTGGCGCTCGGCCCGGCCGAGGCCGAGACCGAACAGCCCCCGTCCCGTGACTACTCGCCCGTGGAGGTGCGTCCGTGAACGTCGATCAACTGGTGGGCGACGCCTTCCGTGAGCAGGCCGCCGACAGCATGCCCGCGCCTCCGTACTTCGCCGACCGGGTCCTGGCCGTACGGCGCCGCCGCCACACCCGCAGGCTCGCGGCCGTCGCCGTGGCCGCCGTCGCTGCTGTCGCCGTCGCGGTGGGTGTACCCCGCCTCGGCGGGGGCGGGGACGATGTGCGGCCCGCGAGCGAGATGAACAAGAGCGACATCATCGCCCACCCGGGCCAGACACCGCCCCGGGACCTGGTCGCGGCGGGGGACACGGCGCTGGCGGCCTACTACATCCGGGACAGGGTCGAGAAGTCCGCGAAGGTCGCCGTCAACGAGCGCACCTACCGCCTTCTCGACCAGAGGACCGGCAAATACGTGAAGACCACCAAGTGGTCGTATCTCAGCGTGGCACCCGGGATGCGGACCGCCGCCGTCCTGGAGAAGGAACTGCCGGCCAAGCGGATCGGCCTGCTCGACCTGCTCACCGGCAAGGTCGAGCGCTGGATCCCCGTGGACCACGGTGTCGCATCGGTCGAGTTCTCCTCCGACGGCCGCAAGCTCGTCGCGACGACGTACGCCAAGAACCCGGATCTCGTCCACAAGGTGGACTACGACGCCGACGGGGACGGCAAGAAGAACGACTGGAGCCCGCACTACGACGCATCGGACCGGACCGGTTTCTCCATCGTCGACGTGAGCACCGGCAAGAGCTCCTGGAGCGAGGTCACCGACAGACAGGACCTGAACACCCGCCAGGACTTCGGCTTCAGTCACGACGCCCAGCTGGTCTACTCGGGGCTCACCACCGCGCCCGACAACCAGTTCTACGACCTCGACGGCAACAAGGTCGCCACGCCGGCGAACGAGAAGTACCTGCACTGGTTCGTCCAGGCGCGGCTGTCCCCGGACGGCAAGCTCGCCGCCGGTGACTTCGCGGGCGGGCGGAAGACGACGGCGTCGGAGATCAACGACCCGTACACCGGCGAGCGGGTCGCCAAGGTGCGCGGGCAGCAACTGCTCGCCTGGGCCGACAACAAGCGGCTGATCGCCTGGGACATCGCGCCCGGCACCAACGAGTTCCACCAGCGGCTGGTGCTCATCACCATCGGCAGCGACACCGAGGTCCCGCTCACCGGTTTCCGCAAGGGCAACGACGGCGCGGACGGGCGCTGGAATCCGGTCTTCGCGCAGCGCTGAGGGGCCGGGCCAGGGGGCGGCGGGACCGGTCGGAGACCACCGTCGCCCCGTCCTGACGGCAGGGGGCGGACGGGGGTCGGTCCCACCCGTCAGGACACCGCGGCGACCAGCTCCTCGTAGGTCGCCAGCAGCCCGTCGGCCGTCTCCCGGCCGGCGGGCCGCAGCGGTGCGCGGACCGGGCCCGCGGGCAGACCGAGCCGGCCGAGCAGCGCCTTCGCCGTGACGCTGCCCGGCAGCCCGGCCGACATCATCGACTCGATGAGCGGGACGGCCTGTCGCTGGTGGCGCGCCGCGCCCGCCGGGTCGCCCGCGTCGAACGCGTCGAGGATCGACCGGAAATGACGCGGCACCGCGTTCGCGACCGTGCTGACATACCCGGCCGCGCCGATCGCGTACAGCGCGAGGACGTACTCGTCGCAGCCCGCGTAGTACGCCAACTCCGTGCGGGCCAGCACCTTCTGGGTGCCGAGGAGGTCGTACGCGCAGTCCTTGACCGCCACGATCCGCGGATGCTCCGCCAGCCGGATCATCGTCTCCGGTTCGATCCGGGTCCCGCTGCGCCCGGGGATGTCGTACAGCACGAGGGGCAGCCCCGAGGCGTCCGCGATCTCCCGGAAATGAGCCTCGACCGCGTCCTGCGGAGGCCTGCTGTAGTACGGCGTGACCACCAAAAGCCCGTCCGCGCCCGCCTTTTCGGCCGCCAGGGCCAGCTCCACGGTGTGCCGGGTGTCGGCCGTCCCCACCCCCGCCACGATCGACGCCCGGTCGCCGACGGCCTCCCGCACCGCCCGCACCAGCGCGGCCTTCTCGGTGTCCGTCGTGGTCGGCGACTCGCCCGTCGTCCCGGAGAGCACGAGCCCGTCGCAGCCCTCGGCCACCAGCCGCCCGGCGAGCCGCTGCGCGCCGTCGGCATCCAGCGCACCCGCCTCCGTGAACGGCGTGATCATCGCGCAGAGGGCACGGCCGAAGGCGGGAACGGGCCGCGTCGCGTGCCGGGCGGCCGGGGAGGCGGTGACGGTGGCGGCGGTCGGGGGAACGGTCCTCGAATCGGTCATGGAAGTAGTCTCGGCCGCTCGACTGTGAAGCTCCACTTAATTCTTCTACGAGGTAAAGGCAACGGATGCTACGCCTTTCGGGGATGGCGGCGAAGGCGGAGGCGGGGACGGGGGCTGCCGCGGGCCGGCCGGGTCCGCCGGAGCCGGGTCGAGGCACTGGTGCCAAACCGGCCCGTCATGGGTCACCATGGCGAGGACGGCAGTCGTCGGCAGAGCGGGAGGCGTCATGAGGCTGGGCAAGGCACTCGCCACCGGAGTCGCGGAAGAGCAGGCCCACACCCCCGGGGACGAGTTCGAACTCCCCGAGATCATCGAGGAGTCGGAGGCGTCCGTACCCGAAGACGTTCCGGCCGGACGATGAGGCTGCGGCTCCCCGAGGAACGTCCGACGGAGCCGCCGACCGGATACAAGATCGCCCACCCGGTGCTGTCCCAGGACGGCACCCGGGCCGGGTTCACCGGCGTATCGCTGGGCCGCGCGCTGCCGTACGGAGTCCTGGACGAGGCGCGCTGCGTCTACGGACGGCGGCACCGCGCGCCGCACCGCCGCTGCGACTGCGGCTTCCACTGCGTGCACGACTCCACCACCGCCGAGGCGATGCTGTGCACGGCCGAGCACCGGGCGGCCGTCCTCCTCGAAGTCTCCGTCCTCGGCGCCTACATCCGCTTCGAGCGGGGTTTCCGCTACGCCCGCCAGCGGGTGCGCACCGCCACCGTAGGCCCCTGCGCCTGCGGCGCCGTGGCCGGAGCGCTGGCCGACGCGGGCTGGGGACGTCCGGGCCGGCGCGCGCTGACGGCCGCCTGCGCGGGATGCGTTCGGGGTCGTACGTCCCTCTCGCTCGCCTCCTTCGCACGGCTGGCGGGTGACGGCTTGCGGGTCCGGGCCGCCGGCGGTCCCGTGGTCGCCACGTCCGGCCCCGGGGTCACCACGGCCGGTCCCGGGGTCTCCGAACTGGTCGCGGAGGCGGCACTCCTTCAAGCCCGACTCGACTGGTTCCAGAGCCAGTTGGCCCGTCTGAACGATCCGGGCCCGCAGGGATAGCCCGGGCGGCTCCGGGTACCCGTGCCTCCGCGAGCGAGCGAGTGCAGGCGGGGTCCTCCTCGCCGTGAGCCCGCTCCGAGGGCGGTTCAACGGTCGTCGAGGGCGCCGTTGGGGGCCCCGTCCCAGGAGCTGGAGGGGAGCGATGCGGCGGCGGACCGGACACCGGTCCGCCGCCGCATCGTGTGCCGTCCTCCCCGTCCCGGCGTCACACCCGCTCGGCGGCGTCCCGCTCGGGTCCCTTGCGCATCGGCGTGATTCCCGTCTCCACCTTTTCCCGGGCCGCGCGCAACGCCTGCAGACGCGGGGGCCACTTGCGGGTGTCGCGGGGCTCGACGTAGGGCTCCTCGGACGGGAGCCTGCCGTGGGTGATGGCCCGCTGGCGGGCGAGTTCCGCGTCGAACTCCAGGCCCAGGAGGATGGCCAGGTTGGTGAGCCAGAGCCACACGAGGAAGATGATGGCGCCCGCGAGCGTGCCGTACGTCTTGTTGTAGGAGCCGTAGCCGGCGGCGTAGACGGCGAATCCCGCGGACGCGCCCAGCCAGATCACCGTGGCGACGACGCTGCCGGGACTGAACCAGCGGAAGCCGCGGCCGGAGACGTTGGGAGCGGCCCAGTACAGCAGGGCGATCATCAGCTCGACGAACACCAGCAGGACCGGCCACTTGGCGATCGACCACGCCGTGATCGCCGCGTCGCCGAACCCGATCGCGGTGCCGGCCCGTTCGGCCAGCGGCCCGGTGAACACCACGATGATCGCGCTCGCGGTGAGGAGCAGCATCAGCGTGACGGTCAGTACGAGCCTCAGCGGGGTGATCTTCCAGACCGGACGGCCCTCCGGCAGGTCGTACACCGCGTTGGACGCGCGGATGAACGCGCCGACGTAGCCGGACGCGGACCACAGCGCCACGAGCAGTCCGACGATCGCGAGCACGCTGCCCGTCCCGCCGCTGTCGCCCAGTTGCGCCACCGCGTCACGCAGGATCTCGCGGGCCGGGCCCGGCGCCAGGTCCCCCACGTTGTCGAGGAGCCTGTTCGTGACGCGCTGCCCCATGACGCCCAGCAGGGACACCACCAGCAGCAGGGCGGGGAACAGCGACAGCACGCCGTAGTACGTCAACGCGGCCGCGCGGTCGGCGAGTTCGTCGTCCCGGAACTCCTTCACCGTGCGCCATGACACGGCCCACCAGGCCCGTGCGGGCAGCCGGGCGGGACGGTCCTTCTCGGCGGACCCCGCCGTCTCCGTGTCCGTGCCCGTGTCCGGAAGAGCCTGCCGCTTCGATTCCGGTCGCTTCTCGTCCATGACCGGCGTGTTGCCCGAATCCGGCCGATGAAGCCCCCGGGGGCATCCGGGCCGGGGAATTCCGGTCGCCCAGCCACCCCGGCCGCCGCGGGACGGCGACTCGCCGACGACTTGTGTCGTCTGGACAAAAAAAGTTTTCGGTGGGATGGTGGAGTCATGTTGGACGTGACCGTGATCGAGGACGCCGAGGCCGCCGCCGCATCGCTGGACCCCACCAGGGCCCGGCTGCTGGCCGAGCTGGCCGCGGGACCCGCGTCGGCCGCCATGCTGGCCGGCAGGGTCGGCCTGCCCCGGCAGAAGGTGAACTACCACCTCAAGACGCTGGAGCGGCACGGTCTGGTCGAGCTGGCGGGCGAGCGCCGCAAGGGCAATGTCACCGAGCGGCTGATGCGCGCGACCGCGGCGTCGTACGTCATCTCGCCGCTCGCGCTGGCCGCCGTGCAACCGGATCCGGACCGCTTCCGCGACCAGCTGTCCGCCCGCTGGCTGCTCGCGCTCGGCGCCCGGCTCGTCCGGGACGTCGGCTCGCTCATCACCGGCGCCGCGAAGGCCCGCAAGCGGCTGGCGACGTACGCGCTCGACGGCGAGGTGACCTTCGCCTCGGCCGCCGACCGGGCCGCGTTCATCGAGGAGCTGACGGCCGGGGTCGGCGCGCTCATCCGCAAGTACCACGACGGGGACGCGGAAGGCGGGCGCCCGCACCGGATCGTCCTCGCCGTCCACCCCACGGTCAAACCGGAGGCCGTGGCCGGACCCGAAGCCGTGGCTGGACCCGAAGCCCCCGCGGACGGCGAAGCCGCCCACTGATCACTCAGGAGTCATGATCATGCCCAAGGAATTCGAGATCGCCCGCGAGTACGAGGTCGACGCCACGCCGGACCAGATGTGGGACGCGATCACCAGCGGCAGCGGCGGCTGGCTGTGGCCCATGGAGTACGAGCCCCGCGAGGGCGGGGCCGGCCCCTTCGGCAGCACCATCACCGCCTGGGACCCGCCGCACCGGCTGACCGTGCGCAGCGAGGACGTCGGGTTCCCGACGCAGAGTCTCAACCAGATCGACCACACCATCGAGGCCCGTGACGAGGGCCGGCGTTCCTGGGTGCGCTATGTGCACAGCGGCATCTTCACCGACGACTGGGACAACCAGTACGACGGAGCCGACAAGCACACCGACTTCTACCTGCACACCCTGCGCGAGTACGTGACCCACTTCGCGGGCCGCCCGGTCGCCTTCGCGACCTTCGAGGGGCCCGGCGCGTCCACGGCGTCCGACGCCTTCGCCGCCGTCGGACGGGCCCTCGGCCTCGCGGACGACACCGCCGAGGGCGCGCGGGTCCGGGCCCAGGGACCCGGCGGCCAGGTCTTCGACGCCGTGGTCGACTACCGCAACCCGTACTTCATCGGGCTGCGCACCGACAACGCGCTCATCCGCTTCTTCGGGCGAGGCCGCTGGGGCGCGCCGGTCGGCATCAGCCTCCACGACTTCGCGCCCGACGCCGACGCCAAGGGCAACGAGACCGCCTGGAAGGGCTGGCTCGACGGAGTCTTCGCCGGCTGACCCGCACCAGGGCGGGCACGACGAGCCCGGCCGGGCGGGAGTTCCGGTGGGCGAGGAGAGCCGTCGCCCGCGGAAGTTCCCTCGGGCGACGAGATCCGCCCGCCGGGACTCCGCGCAGGCGACGAGATCCGCCCGCGGGACTCCACGCAGGCGAAGAGCCCGGCCCCCCGGACGACGGGGCCGGGCTCTCGCGTACCCGGGCGACTACGGACGGAACCGCAGCACCTGCGGGTCGTGGTCGCTGATCTGGTCGGAGAACTCCGAGTTGATGTGCACGCTGTCGTACTCCAGGTCGCAGCCCTTGCGGATCGAGGGGCTGACCAGGATCTGGTCGAGGACCTGGGCGTTGCCCTGGTAGTCGTACGTGTAACGCTCGCTCTTCGGCAGCGACTTGATCGCCGACCAGAGCTCGCCGTCGCCCTCCAGGATCTTGGCCGTGTCGGAGAACTCGAAGTCGTTGATGTCGCCGAGCGTGATGACGTCGGCGTTCTTCTGCGACTTCAGGATCTCGTCGACGAAGGCGTTCACCGCGGTCGCCTGGGCGTGCCGCTGGACCTCCGAGCTGCGCGCCGGGGGCTGGTACTGCGCGGTCAGCCCCTGGTCGCCACCCTTGGAGTTGAGGTGGTTGGCGATCACGAAGACGGTGTGGCCGCGGAAGACGAACTCGCCCGCGAGCGGCTTGCGGCTGCTCTTCCAGGCCGTGTTGGCCGGGTCGACGCGTCCGGGGGACGCGGTGAGCTGCGCCTTGCCGTGCACCTTCGTGACACCGACGGCGGTCGTCGAGTCGCCGCCCGCGCGGTCGGTGAAGGAGACCCGCTCGGGGTTGAAGAGGAAGACCTGGCGGATGTTGCCGCCGGGCTCGCCGCCGTCCTGGTCGTTGACCGGGTCGATGGAACGCCAGTCGTACGCCGGGCCGCCCGCCGCGACGATCGCGTCGATCAGCTTGCGCACCGTCTGGTCGGCGGAGACCGTGCCGTCGTCCGTCGCGCCGTTGTCGTCCTGGATCTCCTCCAGGGACACGATGTCGGGCGACTTGAGGTTGTTCACGATCGCGGACGCGTGGGCGTCGAAGGTGGCGTCGCCCGGGTCCAGGTTCTCGACGTTGTACGTCGCCACCGCCAGCTCGCCGCGCGCCTGCTTCTGCGTCGTCTCGCGCTCCAGGCCACCCTTCTCCAGGGTGCCCAGCTGGTTGGCGACGAGGGTGTATCCGCCGAACTGGTTGTAGTCGAGCGGACCCGCGGTGGTGCCGGCGAGCTTGTCGCCGACGTTCGCGGTCGGGAAGTCGGCCGTCGCGCCCAGGGACTGGATCTGTATCCGGCCCGTGTTCTGCGAGGTGTACGAGCCGTACACCGTGCCGCCGCGGTGGGTGGCGTGCTCGCGCGGCTTCACCGTGACCCACAGCTCCGTGTACGGGTCGGTGGCGGTGACCACACGGGTGTCGGAGACCTGGACGTTCATGCCCTCGAGGGACTCGTAGTAGTCCAGGGCGTACTTCGCCGGCTCCAGGGTGAGGCCGTTGACCGAACCGCTCGCGGCGGTGTCGCCGGTGGGGGCGTAGGCGTTCGGCACGGACCTCGCGTCGACGACCGTCGCGGCCGGGACGGCGTTGCCGCTGGAGACGACGGTGACCGTCGGCTTGGTGATCTCCGTGACGGACTGGTTGCCGGTGGAGGCGCCGCCCGGGACGTACTCCGAGACCGTGCCCGTCACCGTGACCGAGTCGCCGACGGCGACCTTGGGGGCGGAGCTGGTGAAGACGAAGACGCCCTCACTGGTGGCCGGGTCGGCGTCCGGGGCGGAGTCCTGGAGCCAGAAGCCCTTGGACGAACCGTAGGTCCGCACGCCGGTGACGATGCCGGCCACGTCCGTGACCTTCGCACCCGCGAGCGGGGAGGTCCGGGTGGTGCCCTGGATGTCGTGGATGTGGACGGTGTCCGCGTGGGCCGGTGTGGTGAGCACCACGGCGGAGATGGTGGAACAGACCGCGGCGACGGTCAGCGCGCCGATGCGCGCGGTTCTCTTGCTCGGCAAGGGAATCCCTCCGGGGACGTTCATGAGCGCCGGGACGAGGGTGGACTGTGGGGGGAACGCGCACTGCGTGCGGGCCAGTGACGCGCGTAGAAGTGGGCGGACCGCATGGCCGTTGAACTTCTACGCGCGTCAATCTCGTGTGTGGTGAGGGGAGTTGTCAAGGTTTCAGCGGTGTACGAGACCTGTCGGACACATGAACCGGGCGGCATGGGTGGAAATCCGTCTAGGCTGAGCCGTTGGCACGGATTTCCCGGGCCGCCTTCGGATTCCCGAGTCCACCGGCGCCCGGCGGGATGCGATGCCCGCCGCGGTCGACGGTGCCCGCCACCGTTCGGCGCGGCTTCGGGCGAACCCCCGCCCGAACCGCTTGCCCTGCTTGTCGTGGTTGTTCGGAGGAGAACTCAGCCGATGTCAGACAGCTCTTCCCTGCCGCCCGTGCGGCTGCACTCCGAGGCGCGGCTGGCGCGGGACGCGCTCGCCGCGCCGCTGCTCTCCCGCGCCGCGCGGCTGGCCCGCTGGGCAGGCCCCGGCACCCGGGTGGGCGCGGGGGGCGAACTCGTCGACGAGCAGCTTCCCGAGGCGGCCGGTGTCCTCGGCCTGTCCGGCGACGACGCGGCCGCCTTCGCCGGTGAGGCCTGGCGGGTGGCCGTCGACACCGGGCTCGTCGAGATCGTGGACGAGCAGGAGGGCACCGTCGAGGCGGGCGAGGACCTCGCCGCGCTCACCTCCGGCGCCCCGCAGGACGTCCTCGGCGTCTGGCTCGGCGCACTCGACACCGTGCTGGCCGACGCGAGCGTGCCCGACCTCGACGATCTCGTCGAAGCCATGGGCGAGGGCGGCGAGATCGACCTCTCCTCCCTGGACTGGGACCCCGAGGCGGAGGCCGAGTTCCTCGACGGAGTGCTCGGAAATCTGTATCTGCTGACCGTCGGCGAGAACGCGCTCGGCGAGGTGCCGGTGCCGCTGCCCGCGCTCGCCGCCTCGATGATCGTGCCCGACGACATGGGAGAGCCCACCAACGACGTCCTGGAGCAGGTCTCGGACGCCATGATGCGGCTCGACGACCAGTTCCGGCTGCTGGAGCCCATCGGCCTCGTCGACTTCCAGCCCGTCGACGAGGCCCTGATGGCGGACGCCGACGAGGAGCCGGCCGCCCCCGTCGACGACACGGACGTATCGCGGTACGGCGTGGTCCGCCTGACACCGCTCGGTCTGTACGGACTGCGCGCCCGGCTGACGGAGGCGGGCTTCTCCGCCCCCGTGGTGGGAGAGCTGGCGGACAAGGGCGCGGACACGCTGCTGGACGGGACGGCCGGCTTCCCCCCGGCCGCCGCTCAGGCCGAGATCGAGCAGTGGCTCGCCCGGCGCGAACCGCTCCCCGCCGCCCGGGAACTGCTCTCCGCGGCACGCGGCGCCGACCCGGGCGGCCCGCTGCGCCGCCTGCACTGCCAGCAGGCGCTCTCGCTGGTCGGCATCGAGGCCGAGCCCGCGCTGCGCGAGGTCCTCGACGACGCCGAACTGGGCGGCCTCGCCCGCGTCTGGCTCTCCGAGAACGGCGCCCCCGACGTGCCCCCGCCGTCCGAGACGATGGTCTTCTGGCTCACCATCGACACGGTGGCGGCACAGCTCGCCGCCGAAGGGAACTCCACCGAACTCCAAGCCCTGGTCGAGGGACTGGCCCAGCAGCACAGCGGCTTCTTCGACATGGCCTGGCGGGTCGAACACCCCGCCGCCCCGGACGTCCTGGAAGCCATGGGCCGGCTGCACCCCGACAAGAAGGTCGCCAAGGAAGCCCGCAAGGCGGCGTTCAAGGCACGGTCGCAGCAAGGAGGGTGAGCGGCCGGTGACGCCGGGCGCCCGGCGCCCGGACGGACTGCTCCCCGGAGGCACGCGTTCCCCCGCGCCGGTCGGGTGGATTCACGGAAGCGGGACCCCTGAAGTCGGCGGGCGTTCAACTCGCGTTCAGACGGGGGCGGGACCGTGTGGCCGCGAACCGAGGCCGCCACCCGCCCCCCACGCAGTCCGAGCCCACCGTCACAGGAGACATCACATGTCGCTCACCCGCAGGGACTTCGCCAGACAGTCCGCGATCACCGGTGCAGGCGTGGCCCTGGTCGGCAGCGTAGGGGCCCTCGCCACCGCCCCCAACGCTCTCGCCGCCACGGAGACGGACACGGACGCCACGGCCGGGGAATCGGTGGCCGCCGGGCACGGAGGCGTCGGCTACGGTCCGCTCGTCACCGACCCGCAGGGCCTTCTCGCGCTGCCCGCCGGGTTCTCCTACCGCGTCATCACCTACAGCGGCAGGACCAAGCTGGAGTCGGGCGAGTTCACGCCCTCCAACCACGACGGGACATCCACCTTCGAAGGCCCGCGCGGCGCCACCCTCCTGGTCAACAACCACGAGCTCTCCGGCGCCCGCTCCAAGTGGCCCTACCCGGTGCCGCTCACCGAGGGCCTCGTCTACGACCCCGCCGCCTCGGGCGGCTGCACGGTCGTCGAGGTCCGCAGGGAAAAGGTCGCCGAGTGGGTCGGCATCGCGGGCACCGCCACCAACTGCGCGGGCGGCAACACTCCTTGGGGTACCTGGCTCACCTGCGAGGAGACCGAGGACAAGGCCGGCGTGAACGGCATGACCAAGGATCACGGCTACGTCTTCGAGGTCGACCCGGAGGACCGCCGCCGCAACAGGAACCCCAAGCCCATCAAGGCGCTCGGCCGCTACGCGCACGAAGCCGTCGTCGTCGACCCCCGGCGCGGCCGGGTCTACCTCACCGAGGACGCCTCGGGCCCCAACGGCCTGCTCTACCGCTGGACGCCCCCGCAGGGCTTCGAGCACGGCCACGGGCAGCTCCGCACCCTCGCCGACGACGCCGGATCGCTCCAGGCCTTCAAGTGCTTCGACTCCGGCGGCAAGTTCGTCGACGACCTCTCCCGGGCCACGAAGATCGGCACGGTGTACGGCGTGGACTGGGTCGACGTCCCGGACCGTGACGCCAGGACCGTGTCCGTCCGCAAGCAGTTCACCGACGGCCAGGTCACCCGAGCCCGCAAGCTCGAAGGCATGTGGTGGGGTGACGGCGGCATCTACATCGTCTCCTCCTACGCCCGCACCGAGAGCCCCGGCCAGGCGCACGACGGAGCGGTCTGGTTCTACGACCCCAAGCGCCGCACCCTGACCCTGAAGGTCCTCATCGGAGTGAACCCCGACCCCTCCGTCGACGGCGCCTTCGACGGTCCCGACAACATCACCGTCTCCCCGTACGGCGGCCTCGTCATCGCCGAGGACGGCGAGGGCGTCCAGCACCTCTTCGGCGCCACCGAGAGCGGCCGTACGTACCCGATCGCCCGTAACGAGCTCAACATCGGCACGGCCGAGGCGCCGGAGTACAGCGAGTTCACCGGCGTCACCTTCTCGCCCGACGGCAGGACCCTCTTCGCCAACATCCAGGTGCCGGGCATCATGCTCGCCATCACCGGCCCCTGGAAGCGTCAGAAGCGGGGCTGAACTCCCCCCGGTTTCCCGGCGATTTAATTCGCTCGCCCGACGCGCGGCCGCCCTCCTAAAGTGATGCATGTCCAGGTGCGAAGGCAGGACCTACTTCCACTGATAATGGGGCGGCCGCGGGTTCGAGTCCCGCCACCGGTACAACGCGCCGGTGTAGCTCAGGGGTTAGAGCACCTACGTCGGTTCCGTCGGCCTGAACTCTGGACACCACAACTTCATGCACCTCCCGGTGCGCGGGCCGCGGCTACTTCTCTCTCAAAGAATCCACGCCGCCGCCGACTTGATCTCGGGAGGCGCAGCTCATGGTGGGTGCCCGGTGCGCAGGCAACGGTTACTTCATTGGATCGGACGGTTGCGGGTTCGAGTCCCGTCATCGGCTTCGGGCCGGTGTAGCTCAATCGGTAGAGCATCTGGAAAAGTCCGTCGCCGACTCCTGAACTCGGGCACCCTCCATTTGCTGTGCCTCCCTCCGAAACACTCATGAATTCGGGGGAATTCACCATGGCACGCTTCAACACCAGGACGGCAAAGGCGCAGCCGACCTCTCGCGTGACGTCCACCGGCCGTGTGCTGCGGACGCATCAGGGCGGCCGGGGCCAGGAGCGCGACGCGCGCTCCGAGCTCTTCCTCCTGGCGGTCGCCGACTTCGTGTCGCAGCGGACCTTCTACGAGACCGGCGCCGACCGCGACGACCGGTTCGCCCGGCTCGTGCGCGAGCTCGCCGTCACCGACCCCTCCTGGACCGCCGCCCTGCTCGGCTGGCTGCGCGGCGAGGGCAACCTGCGCACCGCCTCGCTGGTGGGCGCCGCCGAGTACGTGAAGGCACGCCTCGACGCGGGCACCACCGACGGCCCCGCCAACCGGCAGGTCGTCGCCTCCGTGCTGCGCCGTCCGGACGAGCCGGGCGAGCTGCTCGCCTACTGGACGTCCCGGTACGGCCGCAACGTGCCCAAGCCCGTCAAGCGGGGCATCGCCGACGCCGTACGACGTCTCTACAGCGGCAAGTCGCTGCTGAAGTACGACACCGCGTCCAAGGGCTACCGCTTCGGCGACATCCTCAACCTCGTGCACGCGGCGCCGGACCCCGGCAAGGTGTGGCAGGGCGACCTGTTCCAGTACGCGCTGGACCGGCGCCACAACCCGGACACGGCCGTCGTCCCCACGTCGCTGCCCGTGCTCGTCGCCCATCGCGATCTGATGGCGCTGCGGCCGGAGGAGCGGCGCGCGGTCGTGACCGGCGCGCACGGTGCCCAGCGCCTGGCGGACGCGGGTATGACGTGGGAGGCGCTGGCCGGCTGGCTGCAGGGACCGATGGACAAGGCGGCCTGGGAGGCCGTGATTCCGTCCATGGGTGCGATGGCGCTCGTCCGCAACCTGCGCAACTTCGACGAGGCGGGGGTCAGTGACGAGGTGGCGGCTCAGGTCGCCGCGAAGATCAGCGACCCGGCGGAGGTCGCGCGCTCGCGGCAGTTCCCGTTCCGCTACCTGGCCGCCTACCAGCACGCGCCGTCGCTGCGCTGGTCGTACCCGCTGGAGCAGGCACTCGGCCACTCGCTGGCCAACGTGCCCGCGCTTCCCGGCCGGACCCTGGTGCTCGTGGACCGCTCGGGCTCGATGTTCTACTCGCGGATGTCCGACCGCTCGGAGCTCAACCGGGCCGACGCGGCGGCGATCTTCGGCACGGCGCTCGCGCTGCGGGCGGCGGACGCCGATCTCGTCGAGTTCGGCACCAGCAGCAAGCGGGTGAAGTTCCGCAAGGGCGAGTCCGTGCTCAAGATCATCGGGCGGTTCGGCGACCTCGGCGGCACCAACACCAGCGAGGCGGTCCGCGCGCACTACAAGAAGCACGACCGGGTCCTCATCGTCACCGACGAGCAGGCCACGTACAGCCACTACGGCGACCCGACCGAGCAGGTTCCGGCGCGCGTACCGGTCTACACCTGGAACCTCGCCGGACACCGCGCGGGCCACGGCCCGTCGGGCAAGGCGAACCGACACACGTTCGGAGGGCTCTCGGACGCGGCTTTCCGGATGGTTCCCCTGCTGGAGTCGGCGAGGGACGCGGACTGGCCCTGGGCCTGAGCGACGGCCGCGGCTTCCGGGCCGCGGCGACGCGTACGGTTCCCGGACCTGATCGGCAGGTGCGGCCCGCACTTCGGTGCGGGCCGCACGGCGTTCGCCGGGGCGAAGGCCCCGGTCAGAGGGACTGGGCCGCCGGCTTCACCATGCCCCGGACCGTGCGGGACTTGGCGAAGTCGCCCAGGGCGGTCATTTCCCATTCGCCGGAGAACTGCTTGATCAGCTTGGCCATCATGACGCCCGTCTGGGCCTCGGCGTTGGTGAGGTCGAAGCGGACGAGTTCCTCGCCGGTGGCGGCGTCGAGGAGGCGGCAGTAGGCCTTGGCCACCTCGGTGAACTTCTGTCCGGAGAAGGAGTTGACCGTGAAGACCAGGCCGGTGACCTCCTGGGGGAGGCGGCCGAGGTCGACGGTGATCACCTCGTCGTCCCCGCCGCCCTCGCCCGTGAGGTTGTCGCCGGAGTGCTTGATCGCGCCGTTCACGATCGAGAGCTTGCCGAAGTAGCAGCTGTCGATGTGGTTGCGCTGCGGGCCGTACGCGATGACCGAGGCGTCCAGGTCGATGTCCTTGCCGCCGTACGCGGGCTCCCAGCCGAGGCCCATCTGGACCTTGGCGAGGAACGGGCGGCCGCCCTTGACCAGGGAGACCGTCTGGTTCTTCTGGAGACTGACCCGGCCCTTGTCGAGGTTGATCTTGCCGGTGGCGGCGGGGGCGGCCGCGGGGGGAGCCGGGGGAGCGGCCGGGGCCGGCGGGGCGGTGAGGCGGAGATCCGCGGCCGGGGCCGGGGGCGTGACCGGGGGCTGCGCGGCTGGGGCCGCCGGCTGGGCGGCCGGAGCCGGCTCCTCCACGCTCACACCGAAGTCGGTGGCGATGCCCGCCAGGCCGTTCGCGTAGCCCTGGCCGACCGCGCGGGCCTTCCAGGCGCCGTTGCGGAGGTAGACCTCGACGATCACCAGGGCCGTCTCGGTGCCCAGCTGGGGAGGGGTGAAGGTGGCCAGGACCGTGTTGTCGTCCGCGTTGCGGATCGTCGCGGTGGGTTCGATGCCCTGGAACGACTGGCCCGCGGCGTCGGGGCTCGCGGTGACGACGATCTTCTCGATGCCCGGGGGAACCGCGGTCGTGTCGACCGTGATCGCGTCCGGTGCCGTGCCGCCGCCGGAGCGGTAGGTCACGCCGGGGCCGGAGGGCTGGTTGTAGAAGATGAAGTCCTCGTCGGAGCGCACCTTGCCGTCGGCGGTGAGCAGCAGGCTCGACACGTCGAGCCGCACCGGTGCGGTGACGTCCACCGTCACGCGGGAGACGGGGAGAGGGATGTTCGAGCCGGGGGTCATAGCTGTCATGACTGGGGTAACGAGCAAAGGCGCTTTACCGTTCCCTTACCCAAGGGTGAGTTGCGGGGGCGTAGGATCTTTCGCCCCCGCCGCTCGGACCACCCCCTAGGGCACGACGACGATCTTCCTTCCCACGCCTGAAGCGAACTGTTCCAGCGCCTGGGGATAGCCGGCCAGCGGGAGGCGGTCGCTGATGAAGACCGACGGATCGAGGACCCCGGCGGCGAAGAGTTCCGCCGCGCGTTCGAAGCTGTGCAGGACGGCCATCGAGCCGGTGATGGTGATCTCCTGGTTGTAGACGCGGTACGGGTCGATGGTGACCCGGGTCGCGTAGTCGGCCACGCCGAACTGGAGGAAGGTGCCGGCCTTCGCCACCCGGTCCAGACCGTCCTGGATCGCCGCCGCGTTTCCCGTCGCGTCGACGACCACGTCCCAGCCCTGGGGGCGGTCCAGTTCGTCGGCGCTCGCCGCCGACGCGGAGACGCCGAGCAGCCGGGCGGTGGCCAGCCGCTCGGGGTTCACGTCGACGACGTCCACGCTCGCCGCGCCGGTGCGCTTGGCGAGCTCCAGCATCATCAGGCCCATCGTGCCGGAGCCGTAGACGAGGACGTGGGCGCCGAGCCGGGACCGCAGGACGTCGTAGCCGCGGACGGCGCAGGAGAGCGGTTCGATCAGGGCCGCGTCCTGGGTGCCGACGTGCTCGGGGAGCTTCACGCAGTTGGCGACGGGGGCGGTGGCGTACTGGGCGGCGCCGCCCGCGGTGGTCACGCCGATCGCGGCCCACCGTTCGCAGAGGTTGTTGTGGCCCGTACGGCAGTACCGGCACTCGTGGCAGTACAGGGAGGGGTCGACGGCCACCCGGTCGCCGACCGTGAGCTCCGTGACCCGGGTGCCGACGCCGACCACCTCGCCCGCGAACTCGTGGCCCGGCACGATCGGCAGCTCAGGGGCGAACTCGCCCTGGAGGATGTGCAGATCGGTGCCGCACAGACCGCAGGCGGCGACCTCGACCACGACCTCGCGGGGGCCCGGCGTCGGGTCCGGGACCTCGGCGACGACCGCGCGGCCGACGGACTCGATGACTGCGGCCTTCATTTCACGGCTCCCAACGACAGTCCCTGGACCAGCTTGTCCTGGGCGGCGAACCCCGCGGCGAGCACCGGCAGGGAGATGACGAGCGACGCGGCGCACACCTTCGCCAGGAACAGGCCCTGACTGGTGATGAATCCGGTCAGGAAGACGGGGGCCGTCTCGGCGACCACGCCCGTGAGCACCCGGGCGAAGAGCAACTCGTTCCAGCTGAAGATGAAGCAGATCAAGGCCGTCGCCGCGATACCGGGGAGGGCGATGGGGGCTACGACACGGGCCAGGACGGTCGGCAGCCGCGCGCCGTCGATCTGCGCGGCCTCGATCACCGCGACCGGGACCTCGGCGAGGAACGACTGCATCATCCACACCGCGATCGGCAGGTTCATGGAGGTGTAGAGGATGACCAGCAGCCAGATGTTGTCGAGCATGCCGGTGTTCTTGGCGAAGAGGTAGATCGGGAGAAGACCCGCCACCACCGGCAGCATTTTCGTCGACAGGAAGAAGAACAGGACGTCCGTCCACTTCCTCACCGGGCGGATCGAGAGCGCGTACGCCGCCGGGAGGGCCAGCAGCAGGACGAGGAGGGTGGAGGCCACCGACGCCACGGTGGAGTTGACGAGCGCGGGCCAGGGACTCGCGCCGCCGCCCGTACCGAAGAACTCCCGGTAGCCGTCGAGCGTCAGGGCCGCGCCGAAGGACGGGGGGTTCTTCGCGGCGTCCGACTCGGAGTGGAAGGACGTCAGCGCCATCCAGGCGATGGGCAGGTAGAACACGACGCCCAGCACCCAGGCCGCCAGGCCCAGGCCGGCTCCTTTGGCGCGGCGGGGGCGGACGTGTGTCACGGTCGCGCTCATCAGCGGGACACCTCCTCGCGGAACAGGGACGACACCACGCGCAGGGCGAAGGTCGCGATGACGATCGAGCCGATGACGACCAGGACGCCCGCGGCGGAGGCGAGGCCGTTCTCGTGGGCCTGGTAGAAGCTCTGGTAGACGGTGTAGGGCAGGTTGGCGGTGCCCAGGCCGCCGGAGGTGAGGGTGAAGACCGCGTCGAAGTTCTGGACGATGTAGATCGAGCCGAGGAGCGCGCCCAGTTCGAGGTAGCGGCGCAGGTGCGGCAGGGTCAGGTGGCGGAAGACCTGCCAGTCGTTCGCGCCGTCCACCCGCGCCGCCTCGATCTGCTGGTGGTCGCGGCTCTGCAGGCCGGCGAGCAGGATCAGCATCATGAACGGCGTCCACTGCCAGACCAGGGATGCCTCGACCGCGAGCAGCGGGGTGGTGGAGATCCAGTCGGGCTGGGGACCGCCGACGTAGTGCAACAGCCCGTTGAGCAGGCCGTATTCGGGGTTGTAGAGCACGTGTTTCCACAGCAGGGCCGCGGCGACCGGGACGACCAGGAACGGGGCGATCAGCAGGGTGCGGACGATGCCGCGGCCCCGGAACCTCCGGTCCAGGAGCAGGGCGAGGACCAGGCCGAGGACGAGGCTGACCAGGACGACGGTGACGGTGAGCAGGATCGTCGTCCAGACGGAGTGCCGCAGATCGGCGTCGCTCAGCACGTCCGTGTAGTTGCCGAGGCCGGTGAAGTGGCGGGCCTTCGGGTAGAGGGCGTTCCAGTCGAAGAACGAGATCACCAGCGTGGCCACGAAGGGCAGTTGGGTCACCGCGATCATGAAGATCAGGGCCGGGAGCAGGGGGCCGCGGGTGGCCCAGGAGCGCAGCCGGGCGGACGGCCGCCGAAGGGTGCGTACGGGAGGAGCGGCCACGCGGGCCGTGGTCGTGGCGGTCATCGTCCCTCGTACTCCTTGGAGATCTTCTCGGCGAGTTTCTGGGACTTCCTCAGCGCCGAGTCGACGGACTGGCGTCCGGCGATGGCCGCGCTGATCTCCTGCGAGACCTTGGTGCCGAGGTCGGTGAACTCGGGGATGCCGACGAACTGGATGCCGGGCGCGGGGCGCGGCTGGACGCCGGGGTCACGGGGCCGGGCGCCCTCGATGGCCTCGCGGGTCATGTCCTGGAAGGCCCCGGCCTCCTCGCGGTAGGCGGCGTTGGTGTAGGTCGAGGCGCGTTTGCCCGCGGGGACGTTCGCCCAGCCCGCGGTGTCGCCGACCAGTTGCTCGTATCCCTTGCCGGAGGCCCAGGAGATGAACTTCCAGGCCTTGTCCGAGTTGTGCGAGGCCTTCTGGAGTCCCCAGGCCCAGGTGTAGAGCCAGCCGGAGGACTCGGTCTTCTCGACCGGCGCCGGTACGTAGCCGAGCTTGCCCTTGACCGGGGAGTCCTTGGCCTCCAGCAGGCCCGCGGCGGAGGTGGCGTCGTACCACATGGCCGTCTTCCCCTGGGTCATGTTGTTGAGGCACTCGGCGAAGCCGGACTGGGCCGCGCCGGACTCGCCGTGTTCGCGCACGAGGTTCACGTAGAACCTGGTCGCCTTCTCGAACTCGGGGGAGTCCAGGCGCGCCTTCCAGTCCTTGTCGAACCAGGTGCCGCCGAAGGTGTTCACCACGGTGGTGAGCGGCGCCATGACTTCGCCCCAGCCGGGCAGTCCGCGCAGGCAGATGCCCTTCATGCCGGACTCGGCGCCGTCGGCCGCGGCGGCCAGCTTGCCCACCTGGCCCCAGGTGGGGTGCGCGGGCATCGTCAGGCCCTTCGCGGCGAACACGTCCTTGCGGTACATCAGGAAGGACGACTCGCCGTAGAACGGCTGTCCGTAGAGCTTTCCGTCGGCGGCGGTCAGCGACTGCCGCATGGGCCCCAGGATGTCCTGCTCGTCGTACCCGCTGTCCTGGCGTACGTACGAGTCCATCTCGTGCAGCCAGCCGTTGCGGGCGTAGATCGGTATCTCGTAGTTGGACAGGGTGGCGACGTCGTACTGGCCCGCCTGGTTGGCGAAGTCCTGGCTGATCTTGTCGCGGACGTCGTTCTCCGGCAGCACGGTGAAGTTCACCTTGATGCCGGTCTCTCGGGTGAAGTGGGCCTTGGTGAGTTTCTGCAGCTCGACCATCTGCGGGTTGTTGACCATCAGGACGTTGATGGAGTTCCCGCCGGAGCCCGTCCCGCCCGCTCCGGTCCAGCAGCCGGAGAGGAGCGGGGTGAGCAGCGTCCCTGCGGCGGCCGCGGCGAGCAGTGCGCGCGGCCTCCGTCGGCTCGGGGTTCGCATGGATCACTCCTGGAGGAATCGGGAGACAAGGGGCGGAGCGAGGCATGGGGGTGCCCCGGAGTGGGTGAGTCGGGTCTTCACATGGGGTGGAGAGGGAAGTGGGTCGGGTTTCAGACGCGGATGACCTGCGGGCCCTGCAGCGAGTAGCGGTGTGCCTCGGACGCCGGGAGCAGCGTGCTCGTGACGATCGCCTCCAGGGCGCTGATGTCGGCGAAACGGCAGAAGCTGACGGCGCCGAACTTGGTGTGCACACCGGCGAAGACCGTGCGCCGGGAGGCCCTGATCGCCTGTGCCTTGACCTCGCTGACCGCCGGGTCGGGGGTGGTGAGGCCGTGCTCGCGGGAGATGCCGTTGGCGCCGATGAACGCCAGGTCGATGACGAAGCCGGCGAGCATCTTCGTCGTCCAGTGGTCGACGGTCGCGAGCGTGCCGGGGCGGACCCGGCCGCCGAGCAGCAGGACGCTGGTGTTCTCGGCCTCGGCGAGCGCTCCGGCCGTGGCGAGGGAGGCGGTGACCACGGTCAGCGGCCGGTCCCTGGGCAGTGCTTCGGCGATGAGCTGCGGGGTGAATCCCTCGTCGACGAAGACCGTCTCGGCGTCCCCGGTCAACTCGGCCGCGGCGGCGGCGATACGGCGCTTCTCGGGCACGTGGCTCGTGGTCCGGAAGGCGAGCGTCGTCTCGAAACCGGCGCTCTCCACGGGGTAGGCACCGCCGTGGGTGCGACGGACCAGGCCGTGGTCCTCCAGGGTGCGCAGATCGCGTCGTACGGTCTCCTTGGCGACGCCCAGTTCGCCGGCGAGTTCGGTGACGTCGACCGAGCCCGTGCGGCGCGCGGCCCGGACGATCTCGCGCTGCCGTTCTTCCGCCGTCATCGCCGTCACCCGCTCCCTCGCGCTCCGTCGCGCACTGCCCGTTCGGGCCCGGTGGAGCCCTTGAGGGAAGTTCTACAGCGGGTACCGGCCACTGACCAGGCCTGTTGCATGCCCGATGCTGCCCGGCTGTGCCCGTTCGACGCCGTGGCTGCCCGCGGCGGACCTGGGGCGGAGCGGGTGAGGAGGGGGGATCGGGCAGGGTCCGTGCCCGAACACGGGAGCGGGCGGGCCCGTTCGGTGCCCGCCCGCCGTCCCGCTTCCCGCCGCCGCGTCAGTACGGCCAGATCGGCGGGTGCGTCGTGAAGTGGCCGCCCAGGTGGGCGTGGTCCGGGTTGTCGGGGTCGAGGTCGCCCTGTTCGGCGACGAGCTTCTCGGCGTACGGCTCGGAGTCGTCGCGGGGTTCGTAGCCGAGGGCCCGCGCGGTCGAGAGGTCCCACCACAGGCGGGTGTTGGCGGACGAGCCGTGGACGACCGTGTGTCCCACGCCGTCGGCGGTCAGGGCCGCGTGGAAGAGGCGGGCCCCGTCCTCGGGGCTCATCCACACCGAGAGCATGCGGACGCTGGTGGGCTCCGCGAAGCAGGACCCGATGCGCACCGAGACGGTCTCCATGCCGTGCTTGTCCCAGTAGAACTGCGCCAGGTCCTCGCCGAAGGACTTGGACAGGCCGTAGAAGGTGTCCGGGCGGCGCGGGGTGTCGACCGGGATCAGGGGATCGTCGCCCTGCGGGCGCGGGGTGAATCCGACCGCGTGGTTGGAGGAGGCGAAGACGACACGGGGTACGCCCTCTTCGCGCGCCGCCTCGTACAGGTTGTACGTCCCCTCGATGTTCGCCTTGAGGATCTTGTCGAAGGAGGCTTCCAGGGAGATGCCCGCGAGGTGGATGATCGCGTCGACGCCCCGCACCGCCTCGCGCAGCGCCGCCCGGTCGGCGAGGTCCGCGGTGATCGCGTCCGGTTCGCCCTCGACCGGGAGCACGTCGAGCAGGCGCAGTTCGTAGCCGTACCGGGGCAGCAGCCCGCGCATCAGGGTGCCGAGTCCGCCGGCGGCGCCGGTGAGCAGAACGGTGCGGGGTGCGGGCATGCGGGGGTCTCCTCGGTGCGGGCCGATGCGCCATGGCGGGAGCTCCGCCCGGCGGCCGTATGCGTGTACGACATTCACATCCATGGACACGCTAAGGATCGCTGACGTGTTGCGTCAAGTGTCGCGCGGAGGGGTGAAATCCGCCTCCGTGTTGCGGGTTTGCCTGCTTGACCGGCCCCGAGGTGGCGGCTTAGCGTGGATGCGTTCAGAGATATAGACGTGGATCAGAAACGTGCACTCGGTGGGCACCTTTTTTAGGGAGAGTCCGTGACGTCAGCCCCTCTTGCCGCTCGGCTGAGCATCCCCAGCGGGCCGCTGTTCTTCCCCGTCACCGCGTACGGCCCCGGCGGCTCCGTCGATCTCGACCTCTACCGGGAGCATGTGCGGCGCGGGGTCGAGGCCGGAGCCGCGGCGGTCTTCGCGTGCTGCGGCACCGGCGAGTTCCACGCGCTCACGCCCGAGGAGTTCGAGGCGTGCGTGCGCGCGGCCGTGGAGGCGACCGCGGGACGGGTGCCGGTGGTCGCGGGCGCCGGATACGGAACCGCCCTCGCGGTGCGCTACGCACGTCTGGCGGAGGCCGCGGGGGCCGACGGACTGCTCGCCATGCCGCCGTATCTCGTGGTGGCCGGGCAGGAGGGTCTGCTGCGGCACTACCGGGAGATCGCCGCCGCCACCTCCCTGGACGTCATCGTCTACCAGCGGGACAACGCCGTCTTCACCCCCGAGAGCGTGATCGAACTCGCGCGCACCGAGGGGATCATCGGCTTCAAGGACGGGCTCGGCGACCTGGACCTGATGCAGCGGATCGTGAGCGCCGTACGCAGCGAGGTACCCGGCGACTTCCTCTACTTCAACGGGCTGCCGACGGCCGAACTGACCGGACTCGCCTACCGGGGCGTGGGTATCACGCTCTACTCCTCGGCGGTCTTCTGCTTCGCCCCCGAGATCGCGCTGGCCTTCCACCGGGCCCTGAACACCGGGGACGACGCGATGGTGAACCGGCTGCTGGACGGCTTCTACCGGCCCTTCGTCGACCTGCGGGCGCAGGGACGCGGTTACGCGGTCGCCCTCGTCAAGGCGGGCGTCCGGCTGCGCGGGCTGGACGTGGGTGAGGTGCGGCCCCCGCTGAACGAACCGACCGAGGACCACGTCAAGCAGCTCGCGCAGCTGATCGACCGCGGGTACGCGCTCCTCGAGGAGGACAAGTGAGGACGTCCGCCTTCCTGTACCCCTGGGACGTCAACGGGGACCCGGAGGCCGCGTCCAGGACGGCCGCGCTCGGCGTACGCCAGGTGACGCTCGCGTCCGCGTACCACTCCACCCGCGCGGCGACGCCCCGCCACCCCCGGCACCGGATCGTGACGGCCTCGCACGCCGCCGTGCTCTACCCGGTGGACGAGGCACGCTGGCAGGGGCGCGTCCTTCGCCCGTACCCGGCGGGGGACTGGGCGCCGGGCGACGCGTACGGCGAGGCCGCCGCCACGCTCGCCGGGGCCGGTCTCGACGTCCACACGTGGGTGGTGCTCGCGCACAACTCCCGTATGGGGGAGGAGCATCCGTCGACCTCCGTCGTCAACGCCTATGGGGACCGGTATCCCTGGGCCCCCTGCGCGGCCCAGCCCGCCACCCGCGCCTATCTCGCCGATCTCGCGGCGGAGGCCGCGGTCCGGCCCGGGGCGGCCGGCACGGAACTGGAGTCGCTCGGCTGGTACGGACTCGCCCATCTGCACGCCCACGACAAGATCGGCGGGGTGGCGCTCGGAGACGCCGGGCAGTACCTGATGTCGCTCTGCTTCTGCGCCGCGTGCGGGCAGGGGTACGGGAGCCAGGGTCTCGACGCGGGGGAGCTGGCGGCCGCCGTACGCGGGGCGCTGGAGCCGGGGTGGCGGGGGGCGCCGTCGGACGGGGGCTGGACCGGTGTCGAGAAGCTGCTCGGTGCGGAGACCGCCGGGGCCACCCGGGTGTGGCGTGACGGGGTGGCCCGGTCGCTCCAGGAGGAGGTGGTCTCGGCGGTCCGCTCCGCCGCGCCGGCCGGCTTCCAGGTGCTCCTGCACGCCGATCCGGTTTCCTACCACTGCGGCGCCAACGCAGGGGTCGATCCCCGGCACATCCTTTCCGTGGCCGACGGGGTGGTCGTGCCGTGCACCGCGGGCGCCGGGCCGCTGACCCCGTTCGCGGAGGCGGGCGCGAAGGGGCGGGTCCTGGCCGCCAACTTCACCGTGGTGTCGGGGATGGGGGGCCGTCCGGGGACCCTGGCGGCGGACGTGGCGCACGCGGTCGAGCTGGGCGCGACGGAACTGCGGCTGTATCACGCGGGGTTGGCCTCGGACGGGGATCTGGAGACGGTACGGGAGGTGCTGGCGGGGATGGGCCAGGGGAGTTCCGTTCCCTCCGCCCGTACCCGTCCGTGACGGGGGGACTGCCGTCCCCGGACTCTCGCTGAAGATCGGCCCCTCCGGCGTTCGAGGAGCGGGGTCCGGGGTGGAGGGGCGAGCACCGTCGTGCCTTCAGTCCGCCACCGGCGCAGGGGCGGCCCGGAGCAGCGGACCCAGGGTCACCAGCAGGATCAGGCCCAGCGCGGGGAGCAGGACGCGGTGGTCGACCAGTTCGACCAGGCCCGCCCCGAGGGCCAGGCCGATGGCGTTCGGGGCGTACAGAAGCGTGTTCAAGGTGGCGGAGGCGCGGCCCAGCAGGTCGGCCGGTGTCTCCTGCTGGACCGCGGTGTACGCGGCGATGAGCGCGCAGGGCAGTCCGACCCCCGCGGCCGCGCTGGACGCGAGGGCCACCGCATCGTCCGGAACGGCCCGGAGGGCGACCGCGACGGCGGTGAGGGCGATCCCGCAGGCGGCGAAGCGCCGTTCGCCCAGCCACCGCAGCAGCGGCCCGGACAGCAGCCCGACGGCGACCGAGCCGGCGCCCTGCGCGACGTACAGGACGCCGACGTACGCGGGGGAGTGGCCCAGCCCCTCGGCCACGGCGTAGACCGTCGCGCCGTTGATCCCGGCGAAGAGCATGGTCGTACCGCCGGCGAGGACCAGGACCCGGAGCCGGGGGTGTCGCAGGAGGTGGCGGACGCCTTCCTCGGCGCGGGTGCGCAGGCTCCCGGCGGACGTCCTGAGCGGCGGGGTCTCGCGGACTCTCAGCACCACGTACACCCCCGCGGCCAGCGCGAACGTCACCGCGTCCAGGAGCGCCACCCGTGCGCCGCCGTACGCGGCGTAGAGACCCGCCCCGGCGAGCGGGGCCACCAGTTTCATGCCCTCGTTGGCCGTCATGCGCAGGCCGTTGAGGTCGCCGAGGAGACGCTTGTCGATCGAGCCGGCCAGCAGGGCGGACTCGGCGGCGTCCTGGACCACGCCCGCCGCGCCGTAGACCAGGAGCACGGCGAACAGGATCCACAGGCGGTCCGGCCCGTCCACGGCGAACAGGACGGGCAGGAGCGCGGCCAGGACCAGATTGGTGCCGATGAGCAGGGGGCGGCGGCGGGTCCGGTCGGCGAGGGTGCCCAGGACGGGGCCGATCAGGGTGGGGGCCCAGAGGGCGAAGAAGCAGAGCGCCGCCAGACCGTTCGAGCCCGTCAGATCCTTGACCCAGATGCCCGAGGCCAGCCACATCGCCGACGTCCCGAAGCCGGAGACGACCACTCCGGTCAGATACAAACCGGCGTTGCGATCGCCCAGAACCCGCGCCACTGTCCATGTCATGGCAGGTGATCGTGGTGCTGAGGCGGGCTCGA
Organism: Streptomyces sp. NPDC005141; assembly: GCF_053599975.1. Taxonomy (NCBI): domain Bacteria; kingdom Bacillati; phylum Actinomycetota; class Actinomycetes; order Kitasatosporales; family Streptomycetaceae; genus Streptomyces; species Streptomyces sp. NPDC005141. The sequence continues at coordinate 68,763 of NZ_JBSFYW010000027.1, forward strand.
GGGGATCGGGCAACCGCCTTAGGCGCGGGTGCTGCCAGGGCCCGCCGGCGGACGACGGCTCAGCCGCTCGCCCCAGGGGCGGGGCGCTCTGCCCCGCCTCTGGGTCCCTCAGTCCTTCAGCAGCGCGCAGACGAAGTTCTCCTCGACCTCGCGCAGCTCCTCGAGCAGTTCCGGCTTGGTCGCCTCGTTCACCTGGGTGGTGAGCGAGAAGGTCAGTGACCGCCGGCCGTCCGGGGTGGCGGCGATCAGCTGGGTGTAGCCGGGGAAGTTGCCGGTGTGGCCGAGGACCACTCCGCAGCGGGTGGAGTAGCGGAAGATCGCCGCTCCCGCTTTGTTCCTGCCGGGTCCCGCCATCGCGCCCCGGTCCACCAGACCCAGCGCCACGGCGCCGCTGAACGCCTTCGCCGTACTGGCGATCCGCGTGTGGTCGTCCGGCCGGATCGGGCGTCCGCTCTCGATGTCGGCGACTCCGGCGCGCAGGACGCGTGATGTGCCCTCCCGGCGCAGGACGGCGATGACACCGGGCGGGCCACCGGGGCTGCGCACCAGCTCCTCGAGCTGTTCGCGCAGCGCGCGGTCCTTGTCGCGGTCGGTGGCGTCGGCGTCGGCCGGTGCGGAGACGATGCCGGTCGGACAGGCGGCGGCAGACGCAGCCGGGGGCGGCGGGGCAGGTGCATGGGGTTCTCCCGAGTCGGACGGTGGCCGGGGCACGCCCAGCTTCGGCCCCGGTCGATCCACCCGCCTGCGCCGCTGCTGCGTACGGAGGAGCGGGCCGCCCGGCGTCGCGCCGTCCGGCCGTCCTGGTGCGGGGGCCCCGGTCCGGGGAACCGATGAGTTTCGGGTGCGGGCGCGGTCTACCCAGCAGTGGACACGAATTCTGAGGAGCATCGGATGACCGGCCAGACTTTCGACCTCGGGCCGCAGGCCCTGATCGTGGCGCGCCTCGCGGACGCGGTCACGGACGACCGGCTCGACGGGGCGACCCCGTGTCCGGACTACGCGGTGCACAACATCCTGGGGCACCTCGCCGGACTCTCCGTCGCCTTCCGTGACGCCGCGCGCAAGGACCTGGGCGCGACGACCGACACGAGCCCGGACTCCGCCGTGCCCGATCTCGGGCCCGGCTGGCGCGAGGCCCTGCCGACGGCGCTCGACGAACTCGGCGACGCCTGGCGTGATCCGGCGGCCTGGACCGGGATGACCCGAGCGGGCGGAGTGACGCTGCCGGGCGCGGTCGCGGCGGCCGTGGCCGCCGACGAACTGGTGGTGCACGGCTGGGACCTGGCGCGGGCCACCGGCCAGGAGTACGAGCCCGATCCGGCCGCCCTGCAGGCCTCGTACGTGTTCCTCAGGGCCGCGGCCGAGGATCCGACGCGGGGCGGCGGCATCTTCGGCCCCCTCGTTCCGGTACCCGACGACGCGCCCCTCCTCGACCGCGTGATCGGCCTCAGCGGCCGCGACCCCGGCTGGAAGCCGTAGCGGGGGGAGCGGGAGCCTCACGGGGTCCGTACGCTCCCCGCATGGCCCCCGCCTCCCACGTGCCCGACGCCGCCCCCGCCCCGGCCCCCGTCTCCGCTCCCGCTCCGGGACCGGCCCTCACGCTGACCGTGCTGGGTACCGGGTCCCCCCACCCGCGGCCCGGCCGCCCCTGCTCCGGGTATCTGCTGCGCGGCGGGGGCGCCGAGGTGTGGGTCGACGCGGGTCCCGGGACCTTCGCCGAGTTGCAGAGGCACACCGATCCGGCACGGCTGGACGCGATCTGGATCTCCCATCTGCACGCCGACCACTGCGCCGACCTCCTGTCCGCGATGTACGGGCTGGCGTACGGCGGGCTCACCCCCGCGGCACCCCTGCCCGTGTACGCGCCGCCGGAGCTCGGGCCCCGCCTCGCGGGGTTCCTCGGACAGCGTGATCCCGGGTTCCTGAGCCCCGTCCTCGACCTGCGATCCCTGTACGACGGGCACGAGGCCCGGTTCGGCGACCTGGTGCTCGACACCCGCGCCGTCGTGCACGACACCGAGGCGTACGGGCTGCGCGCCGAGAGCGACGGGAGCGTGTTCGCGTACTCCGGAGACAGCGGACCCTGCCCAGCGCTCCTCGAACTCGCCACCGGAGCCGACCTGTTCCTCTGTGAGGCCGACCTCGACCGGCATCGCGAAGGCGAACACCCGGTGCACCTCACCCCGGAGGACGCGGGATCGGTGGCCGAGGAGGCGGGAGTGGGGGAGTTGCTCGTCACCCACGTGGGACCCACGCTCACGCCCGGGTCCGCGACCGGGCGCGCCGCGGCCGTCTTCGGCGGCGGCCGGACCTCCACCGCGCGTGAGGGCGAGACCCGGACCGTCCGACGCCCCGCGCCCCGTACGTCACCGCGACTTCCTTTGTAAGAAGCGTTGACGAAACGCGGTCACGCTCTTACCTTCAACGCGTCGTACTTCGTACGTCATATATGAGACGCGATATGCGAGATCCGGGATCGATGTCCGCGATTCGATGCCCGGCTCCCGTGATCCGAGACGTGAGACCAGAGAGGCGCGCATGACCTCTGTGCCCACCCCGATCCCGTCCCGCACGCAATTCGTGCTGGAGGGGATCAAACACCGCATCCTCACCGGGCAGTTGACCCCGGGACAGGCCCTGGTCGAGACCGACCTCGCCGCACAGTTCGGAGTGTCGAAGACACCCGTGCGCGAGGCGCTCAAGACCCTGGCCGGCACCGGGCTCGTCGTGATGAACCAGTACAAGGGCGTCACGGTGCGCATGGTGGACGCGGACATGGCGCGCGAGGTGTACGACGTACGGCTGCTCCTCGAACCCGAGGCGCTGCGCCGGGCGGTGCGTCGCGGAGCCTCCCTCGACGCCGCCCGTGACGCGCTCACCCGTGCCGACGACGCCGCAGACACCGCCGAACGATCCCTGGCCAACCGGGAGTTCCACCGCGCCCTGTACGTGCCCTGCGGCAACCCGCTGCTCGCCCGGATGCTCGACGAGGTGCGCGACCAGGCGGCCCTCGTCTCGGCGGTCGCCTGGGCGGCCGATCCCTCCTGGGAGCGGGAGGCGAGCGAACACCGGGAGATCGTGCGGCTCGCCCTCACCGGCGACGCCGACGGAGCGGCCGCGGCACTGCACGCGCACATCGCGTCGTTCGTGCAACGGGCCTTCCCCCAGGGCCAGGAGGAGGACGGACAGGAATGACAGCGACGTTCGAGACCCAGCGGGCGGCCCTCGCCGAGGTCGTGGCGATCCCGGTGACCCCGTTCGCCGAGGACGGCACGATCGACCGGGACACCCACCGGGCCCTGCTGCGCCGGCTGGTCGACGGCGGCGTCCGCACCCTCACCCCCAACGGCAACACCGGCGAGTTCTACGCCCTCACTCCCGAAGAGCGGCAGCTCGTCACCGAGTTGACGATCGAGGAGGCCGGCGACCGGGCGGTCGTTCTCGTCGGCGTCGGGCACGACGTGCCGACCGCTGTCGCCTCGGCACGGCACGCCCGTGCGCTCGGCGCACCGATGGTGATGGTCCATCAGCCCGTGCATCCCTACGTCTCGGAGAGCGGCTGGGTCGACTACCACCGGGCCATAGCCGAGTCCGTGCCGGAGCTCGGCGTCGTGCCGTACATCCGCAACCCGGGGCTCGCGGGCTCGCGGCTCGCCGAACTCGCGGACTCCTGCCCGAACGTCATCGGCGTGAAGTACGCCGTCCCCGACGCGGCGCGCTTCGCGTCCTTCGCGCGGGACGCCGGACTCGAACGGTTCGTCTGGGTGGCCGGACTCGCCGAGCCGTACGCTCCGTCGTACTTCTCGGCCGGTGCCACCGGGTTCACCTCGGGCCTGGTGAACGTCGCTCCGGCCGTATCGCTGAACATGATCGAGGCGCTCCGGTCCGGCGACTACCCGGCCGCGATGAAGGTCTGGGAGCAGATCCGCCGTTTCGAGGAGCTGCGCGGCGCGAACGCCTCCGCGAACAACGTGACCGTGGTCAAGGAAGCCCTGTCGTCGCTCGGCCTGTGCCGCCGCGACGTCCGCCCGCCGAGCAGGCCGCTGCCCGAGAGCGAGCGCTCCGAGGTCGCCGCCATAGCCGCCGGATGGTCCCTGTGAAACGGCCCGAGGACCTGCGAAGCCATCAGTGGTACGGCACCGACGGGCTCCGTTCGTTCAGCCACCGGGCCCGGACCCGGCAGCTCGGATACCTCCCCGAGGAGCACCTCGGCAAGCCGGTCATCGCGATCCTCAACACCTGGTCCGACATCAACCCGTGCCATGTGCACCTGCGCGACCGCGCGCAGGCCGTGAAGCGGGGAGTGTGGCAGGCCGGCGGATTCCCGCTCGAGTTCCCGGTGTCCACGCTGAGCGAGACCTTCCAGAAGCCGACCCCGATGCTCTACCGCAACCTCCTCGCGATGGAGACCGAGGAACTGCTGCGGTCGTATCCGGTGGACGGGGCCGTGCTGATGGGCGGCTGCGACAAGACCACGCCCGCACTGCTCATGGGGGCCGCCTCGGTCGATCTGCCGACCGTCTTCGTGCCCGCCGGGCCGATGCTCCCGGGCCACTGGCGCAACGAGGTCCTCGGCTCCGGCACCGACATGTGGAAGTACTGGGACGACAAGCGCGCCGGTCTCATCGGGGACTGCGAGATGACCGAACTGGAGAGCGGGCTCGCCCGGTCGCCGGGGCACTGCATGACGATGGGCACCGCGTCCACGCTGACGGCGGCCGCCGAGGCGCTCGGGGTCACCGTGCCCGGCGCGTCGAGCATCCCCGCCGTCGACTCCGGGCACGACCGGATGGCCGCCGCGGCCGGGCTCAGGATCGTCGAACTGGTCCACAAGGACCTGAAGTTGTCCGGCATCCTCACCGCGGAGGCCTTCGCGGACGCGGTGACGACGGTGCTCGGTCTCGGCGGCTCGACGAACGCCGTGATCCATCTGATCGCCATGGCCGGGCGGGCCGGCGTCACCCTCACGCTCGACGACTTCGACCGGATCGCCCGGACCGTGCCGGTCCTCGCGAACGTCCGGCCCGGTGGACGGACGTACCTCATGGAGGACTTCCACTTCGCCGGAGGCCTGCCCGGGTTCCTGTCGCGGATCACCGATCTGCTGCACCTGGACCGGCCCACGGTGTCCCACGACAGCATGCGCGAGCAGCTGGCGACCGCCCGGGTGCACAACGACGACGTCATCCGCACCCGGGACAACCCGGTCGCGGCCGAGGGCGGAGTGGCCGTCCTGCGCGGCAACCTCTGTCCCGACGGCGCCGTCATCAAGCACATCTCCGCCGAACCGCACCTGCTCGAGCACACCGGTCCCGCGGTCGTCTTCGACGACTACCGCACGATGCAGCGGACCATCGACGACCCGTCGCTCGGCATCACCGCGGACAGTGTCCTGGTGCTGCGGGGCTCCGGCCCCAAGGGCGGGCCGGGCATGCCCGAGTACGGGATGCTGCCCATCCCCGACCACCTGCTGAAGCAGGGCGTCCGGGACATGGTGCGGATCTCCGACGCCCGGATGAGCGGCACCAGTTACGGCGCGTGCGTGCTGCACGTGGCGCCCGAGTCGTACGTCGGCGGCCCGCTCGCCCTCGTGCGGAGCGGGGACACGATCACCCTCGACGTCGAGGCACGGTCGCTCCGGCTCAACGTGGACGACGCGGAGCTCGAGCGCAGGCGGGCCGAGTGGACACCGCCGCCCGTCCGGTACGAGCGCGGCTACGGCGCGCTCTACAACGAACAGATCACCCAGGCCGACACCGGCTGCGACTTCGCGTTCCTGGCCCGGCCGGGCCAGGTGCCGGACCCGTACGCGGGCTGAACGACCCACGGCCGCGCTCCACCTGGCCGCTATCACGAAGTACCGGCATCACGAACGACCGGCATCGCGAACGGCCAGTGTCACGAACGGTCCGTATCCCGAACTCCGTACGCGAAGGGCTTGACCTCTGAGCATCGAGCAAGCGCTTCCTACGGACCACGCACGTGCTCCACGGCACCCGCTAGAACGGAGAACAGTCATGGCCCAAGCCGCAGCCGTGGCGAAACCGCCCGCGCCACCCCGGCGGCGCCGTGCTTCCGCGACCCCGCGCAGGCTTCCGTATCTGCTCATCGCCCCGGCGGCGCTGATGATGCTGGGCTTCATCGCCTACCCCGTCATCAGCGTCTTCTACTACAGCCTGCAGAACTACAACCCCACCAAGCCGTGGCGCAACGGCTACGCGGGGTTCGACAACTTCGTGCACGCCTTCACCGACGATCCCCAGTTCTGGGACACGCTGACCTTCAGCGCGAAGTGGGTCGTCGTCGAGGTGGGTCTCCAGCTGCTGTTCGGTCTGGCGCTCGCGCTGATCGTCAACCAGACCTTCGTAGGGCGGGCGGCCGCCCGCGCGCTGGTCTTCTCGCCCTGGGCGGTCTCCGGGGTGCTGACCTCGGCGATCTGGGTGCTGCTCTACAACTCCCAGACGGGCATCACCCGTTACCTCGCCGATGCCGGCATCGGCTCGTACGGGACCAGCTGGCTGTCGGACACCTCGACCGTCTTCCCTGCGGCCGTGGTCGCCGACCTGTGGCGCGGTGTCCCCTTCTTCGCGATCCTGATCCTCGCCGATCTCCAGTCCGTCTCCAAGGACCTCTACGAGGCCGCCGAGGTCGACGGGGCGAGCCGCGTCCGCCAGTTCCTGCACATCACGCTGCCGCACCTCAAGGACGCGATCATCCTCTCCACGCTGCTGCGCGCGGTGTGGGAGTTCAACAACGTCGACCTGCTCTACACGCTGACCGGCGGCGGACCCGCGGGCGAGACGACGACGCTCCCGCTCTACATCGCCAACACCAGTGTCGACGCCCACAACTTCGGCTACGCGTCGGCCCTGACCACGGTCGCGTTCGTGATTCTGCTGTTCTGCTCGATCGTCTATCTGCGGCTGAGCAAGTTCGGAGGCGGGGACAAGTGATCACCAAGGACGCCCGGACGATCGCTCCGGCCGCACCCGCCCCGCCCGCCGAGGAACCCCGCCCGGACGAACGGAGGAAGCGCCGCGCCTGGGACGAGGCCCCGCGCCGGCAGATCTACGTCCCGCTCGGCATCTACCTGCTCTTCACCCTGATCCCCTTCTACTGGATCCTGCTCTTCGCGCTGCGCCCGGCCGGCTCGACCTCGCTCGTGCCCTGGCCCATGACCTTCGAGCACTTCGACAAGGTGTGGACCGAGCGCAGCTTCGGGACCTACTTCCAGAACAGCGTGCTCATCGCCGTCGCCACCCTGGTGATGACCACGCTCGTCGCGCTCGCCGGCGGCTACGCGCTCGCCCGTTTCGACTTCAGGATCAAGCGTGGCTTCATGCTCGCGCTGCTCTGCTCGCAGTTCGTGCCGGGCGCGCTGCTCCTCGTCCCGCTCTTCCAGATCTTCGCCGAACTCCGCATGATCAACTCGCTGGCCAGCGTCATCATCGCCGAGACGGTCTTCCAGCTGCCGCTCTCGATGATCCTCATCAGCGGCTTCATCAGGAACGTGCCGTACTCCCTCGAAGAGGCCGCCTGGGTGGACGGCTGCAACCGCTTCGACGCCTTCCGGATCGTCGTCCTTCCGCTGCTGCGGCCCGGGTTGATCGCCGTCGGCTCCTTCGCCTTCGTGCACGCCTGGAACCACTTCCTGTTCGCCCTGATGTTCCTCAGCGACCAGAGCAAGCAGACCATCCCCGTCGGCCTCAACACCCTGATGAGCTCCGACAGCGTCGACCTGGGCGCGCTCGCCGCGGGCGGCATCATCGCCGCCGTCCCCGTGGTCGTCGTCTTCGCCTTCATCCAGAAATGGCTGATCACCGGATTCAGCGCGGGGGCGGTGAAGGGATGACGTCCTCCTCTCACCAGGGCCGTGCCGGGCACGGAGCCGGCCCGCGGAACGCGCCCGCGGGCCGCCCGGCGAACACGCCGCCCGGCGGACTCCCGCTGCCCGTCGTCCTCGCGGGCGCCCGGGGCCACGGCGGCTGGCACCTGAACAACATCCGCCGTCTCCAGGACAAGGGCCTGGTACGCCTCGTCGGCGTCTGCGAGCTGACCCCGCTCACCGTGGAGGAACTGGGCGGGCAGCACGTCGAGCAGTCCGCCGACTTCGGGGCCCTGCTCGACTCCACCGGCGCCGCGGTCGCGGTGATCTGCACCCCCATCCCCACCCACACCGACCTGGCGCTGATCGCCGCGCGCAGAGGTGTCCACCTGCTCCTGGAGAAGCCGCCCGCGCCTTCCTACGCCGAGTTCCGGCGGATGGCCGACGGGGTCGCGGCGGCCGGAGTGGTCTGCCAGATCGGCTTCCAGTCGCTCGGCTCGCACGCCGTGCACGCCGTCAGGAAACTGATCGACGAGGGCGCGCTGGGCCGGGTGACCGGCATCGGCGGGGCGGGGGCCTGGGCGCGCGACGAGGCGTACTACCGGCGCGCGCCCTGGGCGGGAAGGCGCCGGCTGAACGGCGTGGACGTGGTCGACGGTGTCCTGACGAACCCGCTGGCCCACGTCGTCGCCACGGCCCTCGCGCTGGACGGCTCGACCCGAGCCGAGGACGTCACCGGGATCCGGACCGAGCTGCTGCGCGCCAACGACATCGAGTCCGACGACACCTCGTGCGTGCGGATCACGACCACCGGGGGCCGGATCACGGTCGCCGCGACGCTCTGCGCCGAACAGCCCGGTGAACCGTATGTCCTGGTGCACGGCACGGGCGGCCGGATCACCTTCTGGTACAAGCAGGACCGGGTGCTCGTGCAGCGGTCCGGGCGCGGCCCCGAGGAGATCGAGTACGGCCGCACGGACCTGCTGGAGAACCTGGTCGGGCATCTGACGGACGGCGCCGAACTCCTGGTCCCGCCCGAGTCGACGGGCGCCTTCATGAAGGTCGTCGAAGCGATCCGGCAGGCGCCCGACCCGGTCGAACTGCCCCCGGACGCCTGGGAGCTGCTCTCCGGCGAGCGGCGTCGCGTGGTGCGCGGCATCGACGGATTCGTCGCGGCGGCCGCCGACACCCTCGCCCTCTACTCCGAGCAGGGCGCCCCCTGGGCGCTCCCGAAAGAGGTGAGCACCGGATGAACGACGCATCGCTGGTCCTGCGTGTGACGGGCCGTCCCGTCGGCCGCTACGTCACCCGGCCCGCACTGCCGGCCCGGCTCTCCCCGCGCCCGTATCTGCACCCCGTCACCACCCTGGCCGGCACGGCTGTCACCGAGCTCAGCCCCGCCGACCACGCACACCACCTCGGCGTCGGTGTCGCCGTACCCGACGTCGAGGGGCACAACTTCTGGGGCGGGCGCACCTACGTCCGCGACCAGGGGCCGACCGAGCTCGACAACCACGGAGCCCAGCGGCACTCCGCGTTCCAGCTGCGCGACCCCGACGGCTTCGTGGAGGAGCTGCGCTGGGTCGCCGCGGGCACCGAGCTGCTGCGCGAGCGCCGTACGGTCGCGGCCGTCGGACTCACCGACTCCGCCTGGGCGCTGGACTTCACCTTCTCCCTCACGAACGTCACCTCGCGCGGACTCTCCCTCGGCAGCCCGGCCACCAACGGCCGGCCCGGCGCGGCGTACGGAGGCTTCTTCTGGCGGGCCCGCAAGGAAGCGGGCGCCCCGCGCGTGTTCACCGCCGACGCCGAGGGCGAGGAAGCGGTGCACGCGCGCCCCGCCGACTGGCTCGCCCTCGCGGGCGCCGGCTGGACGCTCGTCTTCGCCGGGGCCACCGGCACCACGCGCCACGACCCGTGGTTCGTCCGCACCGCCCAGTACCCGGGCGTCGGCTCCTCCCTCGCGCACGAGCGGCGGCTCACCGTCGAGGCGGGCGACACGCTCGTGCGCCGGGTCGTCACCGTCGTCGCCGACGGAGCCCTCGACCGGTCCGGTGCCGCCGCCCTGGTACGCAAGGCGGTGAGCCCCTGATGGCCCTGCCCTCCGCCGACCTGGGTGACGGCACCTACCGCAACCCGGTCCTCGACGCCGACTGGTCCGACCCCGACCCGCTGCGCGTCGGCGACGACTTCTACCTCACCGCCTCCAGCTTCGGCCGCGCCCCCGGCCTGCCCCTGCTGCACTCCCGGGACCTGGTCAACTGGACGCTCGTCGGGCACGCCCTCCAGCGCCTCGCACCTGCCGCCGAGTTCAGGCGTCCCCGGCCCGACTGCGGTGTGTGGGCGCCCTCCCTGCGCCACCACGACGACCGCTTCTGGATCTTCTGGGGCGACCCCGACCACGGCATCTTCCAGGTCAACGCACCCGAGATCAGGGGCCCTTGGACCCGTCCGCACCTGGTCAAGGAGGGCAAGGGGCTCATCGACGCCTGCCCGCTGTGGGACGAGGAGACCGGCGAGGCGTATCTCGTGCACGCCTGGGCCAGGTCCCGCGCGGGCGTGAAGAACCGGCTCACCGGACACCGGATGCGCCCCGACGGCACCGGGCTGCTCGACGAGGGAAAGGTGATCGTCGACGCCGACCGGATTCCCGGCTGGTTCACCCTCGAAGGCCCCAAGGCCTACCGTCACGACGGCTGGTTCTGGATCTTCGCGCCCGCCGGGGGAGTCGAGACCGGCTGGCAGGGCGCCTTCCGTTCGCGCGGCTTCTTCGGGCCCTACGAGGAGCGGGTGGTCCTGGAACAGGGGAACACCCCGGTCAACGGCCCGCACCAGGGCGGCTGGGTGCGCACGGCGGCGGGCGAGGACTGGTTCGCGCACTTCCAGCAGCGCGGGCCCTACGGACGGGTGGTCCACCTCCAGCCGATGCGCTGGGGAGCGGACGGCTGGCCGGTGCTCGGTGACCGGGGCGCCCCCGTCGCCGTACACCGGAAGCCGGACCTGCCGCCGCAGGCGCCGTCCGCGCCCGCCACGGACGACGACTTCCCCGGGGGCCGCTTCGGGCGCCAGTGGCAGTGGACCGCCAACCCCGAGGACGGCTGGGCCACCCAGCACTCCGGCGACGGACTCCGGCTGAGCTGTGTCCGCACGGCGGACGCGCACGACCTGCGCGCGCTGCCCCATGTCCTCACCCAGCGACTGCCGGGCGCGGCCGCCACGGTCCAGGTCGACCTGCGCCTCGACAGCGAGGCGCCCGGGGCGCGGGCCGGGCTCGTGGTGCTCGGCGACGCGTTCGGCTGGATCGGGCTCCAGCGGGAGCCGGACGGATCGGTGCGGCTCGTGCACCGGTTCGCCGAGCCGGTCGCCGGGGGAGCACCCGCCGCGTCCTCGGACCCGGGCGGGAGCGAGCGCGACGCGGCTCCGGCACGGACCGCGCCCGAGGGCCGGGCCCGGCTGTGGATCGAGATCGGCGCGGGGGCCCGCTGCCGCTTCTCCTACGACGTCGGTGGCGGCCGGCAGCCCTCGGGGCAGGTCTTCGCCGCGACCGGCCGGCGCTGGGTCGGCGCCCTGCTCGGCCTGTTCGCGCAGGCGCCGGCCGGCGGGGGCCACGCCGGCGCCGCCACGTTCACGCGTTTCCGTCTCATCGCGACCCCCTGAGGGTCACTTCCTGCCGTTCGTCCGCCTGTTGGGAGCCGCAATGACGCACCTCCGTAGCAAGCGCTTGCCGGATGTGGAAGGAAGGGCGCGTCCCTTCCGGAAGCAGCCGGGTGCCGATCTCCGAGGACAACTCACCGACCCCACAACCCCGTTGGATCCAGAGGAAGAGAGCCGACCGATGAAGATCAGCCCACAGAAGATCAGCCCAGTGGGGACCGGTCCGATCAGGACCGGCGCCCGTGGAGCCAGGCGCGCGGCCATGGCCGTCGCCCTCGGTTCCGTGCTCGCGCTGACCGTCACCGCCTGTGGTGACGGCGGAAGCGGCAGCGCGGGGGACAAGGGCACCGAGGGCTCCGGCAAGGGCGAGATCACCTTCTGGGACAACAACGGCGGTGTCCGCACAGACATCTGGAAGCAGATCATCGCCGACTTCGAGAAGAAGTACCCGGACATCAAGGTCAACTACGTCGGCATCCCGGCCGCGAGCGCCCAGTCCAAGTACGACACCGCCATCCAGGGCGGCGGCCTGCCCGACGTCGGCGGCGTGGGCACCGCCATGCTCGCCGAGGTCGCCGTCCAGGGGGCGCTGGAGCCGCTGGACAGCCGGATCGAGAAGAGCTCGCTGAACGGCAGGCTGAGCCAGAACCTGCTCGACGTCAGCCGGGCCGCGGGCGGCGGCGACAAGCTGTACCAGGTGCCGACCTCCGCCAACAACGGCACGCTGTGGTACCGCACCGACCTGTTCAAGTCGGCGGGCCTCGACGCTCCGACGACCTGGTCGAAGTTCTACGACGCCGCAGGCAAGCTCACCGACAAGGGCAAGAACAAGTTCGGCTTCACCATCCGCGGCGGCGAGGGCTCCATCGCCCCGGCGCTGGACGCGGCGTACGGCCAGACCGGGATCACCTCCTTCTGGAACGGCGACAAGACCACCGTCAACGACCCGAAGAACGTGGCGGCCCTGGCGAAGTACGTCGCCCTGTACAAGAAGGTCACCCCGTCCGCCGACGTCAACAACGACTTCACCAAGATGGTCGCGCAGTGGGACAGCGGCACCATCGGCATGCTGAGCCACAACCTCGGCTCCTACCAGGACCACCTGAAGGCGCTGGGCACCGGCAAGTTCCGCGGGGTCCCGAACCCCACGATGGACGACGGCACGCGCGTACAGATCTCCAACCCGGTCGACGGACTCAGCCTGTTCAAGTCCGGCAAGAACAAGGCGGCCGCCTGGAAGTTCATCGAGTTCGCCCTCTCGGCGGCGGAGAACTCCAAGTTCAACGAGTCCGCGGGCCAGGTGCCGGCGAACACCGACGCCGCCAAGGACGCCTGGATCCAACGGGCCGAGCCGACCAGGCTGGCTGCCGAGGCGCTGAACGGCACCGGCACCAAGATCGTGCAGCTGCCGTACTACCTGCCCGACTGGAACACGATCTCCAAGGCCGACAACGAGCCGAACTTCCAGAAGGTGCTCCTCGGCAAGATGAGCGCGAAGGACTTCCTGGACACGCTGGCCGATCAGCTGAACGAGGCCCAGGCGGACTGGAAGGCCCACAACTAGTCCTGTGCGCTCACCGCGTCCGGCCGTGCCGTGCGTGGTGCCGTGGGTGGTGCCGTGCCGCGGTCGGTCCGCGCCGGTCCGTGGCCGCCGGGATGTCCCGCGGCCACGGACCGGCCACGGCCGTGGCTCCCGCCGCCCGCGGCGGAGCCGCGGATCGAAGCAGCCACGCGCCCTCCGGGGCGCGTCCCCCCCCCCCGGCCTCTGTCGAAAGGCACAAGCCCGTGTCCCTGACGCGCAGACAGATCACCTCGGCGGCCGTGGCCGCCTTACCCCTCGCCGTCGCCGCGACGGCACCCGCCTCGGCCCGCCCGAACCGCCGGCCGCGCACCGTCCACATCGCCGGCGACTCCACCGCTGCCCAGAAGTACGCCGACGCCGCACCCGAGACCGGTTGGGGCATGGCGCTCCCGTTCTTCCTCGGCCAGGACATCGTGGTCGCCAACCACGCGGTGAACGGCCGCAGTTCGAAGAGCTTCATCGACGAGGGCCGCCTCGCCGCGATCCTCGGGGTGATCCGGCCCGGTGACCTCCTGCTCGTCCAGTTCGGGCACAACGACGAGAAGACCGCCGATCCGACGCGGTACACCGAGCCGTGGACGACGTACCAGGACTGCCTGCGGCAGTACATCGACGGCGCGCGGGCCCGGGGCGCCCGGCCGGTGCTCGCCACCCCGGTGGAGCGCAGAAAGTTCGACGCGGACGGCAACGCGGTGCCGACGCACGGCGACTACCCGGTGTCCATGCGCGCGCTCGCCGCGGACGAGCATGTGGCGCTTCTCGACATTCAGGCCCTGTCCGTCGCCCTGTGGCAGCGGCTCGGCGTCGAGGAGACGAAGAAGTACTTCAACTGGACCGCGACCGAGCAGGACAACACGCACTTCAACCCGCCCGGCGCGATCGCGGTGGCCCGGCTCGTCGCGGCCGGACTGCTGCACCGCCGGGTGCTCACGCCCCGGGACGTACGCCGTCTCGACGCGGAGACACCCGAGTCCTGGATCACCTGGCCCGCCGCCTGAATCCCTGAGCCGAAGGAGAGCCGCACCATGAACACACGGAAATGGCATGCGCATGCCACATGGAACGCGACCGCCGGGCGGAGAGCGGCCGCACTGATGGGCTGCACCGCCCTCGTGCTCGCCGCCACCGGCACCACCGCCCAGGCCCGGGCCCAGTCCCAGCCCCAGTCCCGCGAGCTCGGCCGGCAGACGCTCGCCGCGGGCGACGGCTGGGCGTCCGAGGGGACCGGCACCACCGGTGGCTCCGCCGCCGAGCCCGCCCAGGTCCACACGGTCACGAACTGGGCGGAGTTCAGGGCCGCGCTCGCCGCCGACGGCAGCGCGCCGAAGATCATCAAGGTCAAGGGCACGATCGACGCCAACGCCGACGGCTGCGACTCCTTCGCCGCGCCCGGCTACGACTTCGACCGGTACCTGGCCGACTACGACCCCGCGGTGTGGGGCTACGACCAGGTGGTGAGCGGCGAGCAGGAGGATCTGCGCGCCGCCTCCGCCGCCGGCCAGGACACCGCCATCAAGGCGTACGTCCCCGCCGACACCACCATCGTCGGCATCGGCCGCAACGCCGGGATCAAGGGCGCGAGCCTGCAGATCAAGGACGTCGACAACGTCATCGTCCGCAACCTCGCCTTCGAGAGCCCCCTCGACTGCTTCCCGCAGTGGGATCCGACCGACGGCGACACCGGCAACTGGAACTCCGAGTACGACAGCGCGGTGGTCTACGGGGCCACACACGTCTGGCTCGACCACAACACGTTCACCGACGGCGACCATCCGGACAGCTCGCTGCCGGCCTACTACGGCCGGATCTACGAACAGCACGACGGCGAACTCGACATCGTCAAGGGCGCCGACCATGTGACGGCCTCCTGGAACGTCTTCGCCGACCACGACAAGACCATCCTGATCGGCAACAGCGACAGCGCGGCGACCGCCGCCGTGGACCGCGGCCACCTGAAGGTCACCCTCCATCACAACCTGTTCACCGGCCTCGTCGAGCGCGCGCCGCGCGTCCGCTTCGGACAGGTGGACTCCTACAACAACCACTTCGTCGCCGACGCCGCCTACTCCTACAGCTTCGGCATCGGCATGGAGTCCCGACTCGTCGCGGAACACAACGCGTTCACGCTGCCGGACTCGGTCAGTGCCGCGAAGATCCTGAAGAAGTGGAAGGAGGCGCCGCTCACCGCCGCCGACAACTACGTCAACGGCGTACGGACCGATCTGATCGCCGTGCACAACGCGGAGATTCCCGCCGAGACACTCCAGTCCGGTGCCGGGTGGACACCGGCCCTGCGCACGAAGGTCGACGCGCCCAGGGCCGTTCCCGGCATCGTCGACCACCGCGCGGGCGCCGGAAAGATCTGCTGACCGTGGCCGGACACCCCGTCAGCAGAAGGGCGTTCGTCGCCGCGAGCACCGGAGCCGCACTGGCTCCGCTGCTCGCGGCGCCCGCCCGCGCCGCCGCCGGGCGCCCGCCCTTCGGGCGCCACGGCTCGCCGTCCGCGCGGCTCGACGCGAGGACGCTGTACGTCCACCCCGGCGGCCTCGGCGACCACACCACGGTGCAGGCCGCCGTGACCGCCGCGACCGGCGCCGGGTTCACGCTGGTCATCGCGCCCGGCGTGTACCGCGAGACGGTCTCGGTCGGAGCGGTCGACCCGGCGACCGGCCTGCCCGGTGCCGCGGGCTCCGAGATGACCTGGATCGGCGCCTCCGACGACCCGCGCGACGTCGTCGTCGTGTACGACAACGCCAACGGCACTCCCAGACCCGACGGTTCGGGCACCTACGGCACCACCGGGTCCGCGACGACGACCCTGCGCACCGACGGGTTCACGGCCCGCTCGATCACCTTCGCCAACGACTGGCTGCGCGCCGACCACCCCGGGATCACCGGCACCCAGGCCGTGGCCGTCAAGGTGCAGGGCGACCGCTCGGCGTTCCACCGGTGCCGGTTCCTCGGCCACCAGGACACGCTGTACGCGGACTCGATCGCGCTGGGCACCTTCGCCCGGCAGTACTACCGGGACTGCTGCATCGAGGGCGATGTGGACTTCGTCTTCGGCCGCGCGACGGCGGTCTTCGAGTACTGCCGCTTCCGCACCCTGAACCGTACGGACCTGGCCGCCGCCCCGTACGGCTTCGTCTTCGCGCCGTCCACGGCCGTCGCCGACCCGCGCGGATACCTGGTCACCCGCAGCCGGATCAGCAGCGCGGCACCGGACGCGTACTACAAGCTGGCCCGCCCCTGGGTGCCCGGCTCGGACACCACCGCCCGCCCCATGCTGACCGTCCGCGACACCCGCCTGGACGCCGGGACCGACGCGGTCGCGCCCTACACCGACATGTCCGCCGCCCATCCGTGGCA
Source organism: Streptomyces sp. NPDC005141 (assembly GCF_053599975.1). Classification (NCBI taxonomy): domain Bacteria; kingdom Bacillati; phylum Actinomycetota; class Actinomycetes; order Kitasatosporales; family Streptomycetaceae; genus Streptomyces; species Streptomyces sp. NPDC005141. The sequence continues at coordinate 85,193 of NZ_JBSFYW010000027.1, forward strand.
GAGCCAGCGTTTCGCCGAGTACCGCAACACGGGCCCCGGCGCGGTGATCAGCGTCCCGGAGAACCGGCCCCAGCTCACCGAGGAGGAGGCCCCGTCGGCGACCCGTGCGGCGTACCTGGGCGACTGGACGCCGGGGAGGGGATGCTGAGACGCGCACACGGAGGCCGAGCGGCACAACGCCACGAGCACCTGCAACGCCCGGCAGTCCAGCGGCACTCCGCCCGGCACGACCTCCTGACCACGGGCGGCACCGCCATCGGCGCCACGGCCGACTGACCGGCCGGCCCCGTCACCTCCGGGGCGCTTGACCCGATTTTTGCCTGTGAAGGAGGTATCGATCAGGCAACGGGTCTCGCGTCCGGTCGGGTGACGCGCGTAGAACTCCTGTCATGCATAAGCCACTGCGCATCGCGGCCATCGCCGCCACCTGTGTCGTCGCCGGTGCCGCCCTGTACGGCACCGGTGTCGCCACCGCCGGTCAGTCGACGGCGAACTCGACGCACGAGCCATACAACATCGGGCTCCTCGTCAAGGACATCGACACCTACTACGGCACCACGCTCGACAGCAACGGGGTGTACCAGGCGTCCCCCGACAGCCAGTACGCCAAGGACCTCGCGCGGATCGACGCCGCCGCGAAGAAGGACATCGACAAGGCGGCCCGCAAGGCCCACCACCGGCACCAGAAGCCCGCGGTCGTCTTCGACATCGACGACACCCTGCTCCTCTCCCTCGACTACGAGAGGAAGACCAACTACACCTACAGCTCGGCCTCCTGGGCCACCTACGTCGCCCAGGCGAACCGTCCGGCGGTCTTCGGCAGCCCCGAACTCGTCGCCTACGCCGAGTCCAAGGGCGTCGAGGTCTTCTACAACTCGGGCCTGAAGGAGTCGCAGCGCGTCTCCGCGGTCGACAACCTGAAGAAGATCGGCGTCGACGTCAACCTCGACGCCGAGCACATCTTCCTCAAGGACGCGGCCAACCCGCCCGCCTACCTGAGCGACTGCGCCACCGCCGCCGCCTGGAACTGCACGACGGTGCAGTACAAGGCCGGTACCCGCAAGCACATCGAGTCGCTCGGGTACGACATCGTCGCGAACTTCGGCGACCAGTACTCGGACCTCGAAGGCGGCTACGCCGACAAGACGTACAAGCTCCCGAACCCGACGTACTTCGTGAGCTGAACGAGCCCGTCCGCATCCGCACGGGCGAACGCCCCCGCCGGTCGTCACCGGCGGGGGCGTTCTTCTGCCGGCCGAGGGGGGCTCAGGCCGACAGGTCCACACAGTCGATGACGTCAAAAACGAATGTGAGGTTGTTTCCCGGGCGCGAGTGAATCGCCCGGCTCATTCGTACGTGACGTCCGACGCCGTGAACCTGCACGACGTCCCGTCCGGTCCGGTGCCGAGTTCCTTCGGCTCCTTGCCCGTGCTGTTGCCCTGGAAGCGGACGCACGTCTTGATCTTCTTCTTGGTGTCGCCGTGGATGCGGATGTTGCGCAGCGAGGCCGTGTCGCCGTAGTTGGAGTTGATGCCGACGATCGCCTTGCCCGGCGCCGTCACATCGACGTCGTCGATGACGACCGTGCGCTTGAACTGCGTCTTGCAGTTGCCGCAACTGCGCACCAGCTTGCCGAAGTTCTCGACCTGGAACTTGCTGACCACCAGCTTGCCGGCGCCGTTGAACTGCAGGACCTTGTCGTCCGCGCCCTTGGCGCCGCCGCCGTAGACCTTGTAGACCGCCGAGGACGACTTGCCCTTGAAGCTCGCCGCGTCCTCGCCGACGTCCAGCCACCACACGTTCTGCAGGGTGCAGCTGCCGAGGCAGTGGACGCCGTCGGCGGCGGGGGTGCCGATGACGACGTTCTTCAGGACCGCGCCGTCCGCCAGTTCGAAGATCGGTCCCTGGTCCTCGTCCTGGCCGCCGGTCCCGAGGGCGCCGCTGCCGTAGAACTTCGTCAGCCTGCCGTCGTAGGTGCCCGACACCGAGATCGTCGACGACACGGCCTTGCTGCCCCTGGCCTCCGGCCAGGTCGTCGCCGCGCCCGCCGAGCCCAGCGTCGAGGTCGTGACGATCGCCGCGCCGGTGAGGGCGAGGGCGGACACGCCGCCGATCACGGCACGCCGTCCGGTGATCCGGCGGCGGTGGCGGACGCGCTGTTCAACTCGTGCAGTCATGAACCGAGTTCCTTGAGTGGTGAGGAGATCTTGCGTCTCCTGGTCGCCACCGCCGGGGAAAGGGTTGCCGCATCCGCGGATCTTCCTCGTGGGGGTCAGCCCCGGGCCGCCGTCGGAGGGGTCCGCCGCAGGTCGCCGCCGCCGGGCGTCCGCCCGGTACGGCCGTATGACGGACGCGGGCATGAACTGCCCAAGCGGCCGTCCGCTACGAGTCGTCGTCGCCGTGAGCCGCGAAGTCCCCCGCCACGGTGGACTGTTCGCCGCCCTTCGCGGTCGCCGTCACCGCGTAGCCGTCGTCCTTCGCGTCCCGGCCTCCGCGGTCGTGGTCGTACTGGCCCGCGAAGACCCACTCGCCCGGCCAGACCGTGCGACCCGCCTTGAGCACCCAGGTGTAGACGAGGAAGCCGTCCCGCTCGGCGACGGTCGTCGTGAAGTCGCTCTCGGGCGGCGAACGCCAGGCGCCCGCGTCGCTCACCCCGCCGGTCTGCCGGACCTTCAACTCAACCGTCAGTGAGGTGAGTTGCTCGCCGGTCTTCAGGGTGACATCGCTCTGCGCCCAGAACTCGTTGCTGTGCGGGTCGACCGAGCCGTCCGACCACAACGGGCCGTCCGCGGTCTTGCCGGCGGGCACCCGGGTCGCGGTGGGCGCGGTCGCCGTGGGGGTGTCCGAGGGCGACGGACCCGGCTCGTCCGTCTCCTTCGGCGTACCGGAGCGACGGCTGGGCTCGGGGGCCACCGGCGTCCGCCCGGTCGGGTCCGGCGACGGCTCCGGGGTCGGCGAGACCGCGACGGTCTGCTGCGGCGGGGCGTCGTCCCGCACCGCCGAGGCGACCGCGTAGCCGCCCACCGCGAGGACGCCCGCGACCGCCGCCGTGGCGCCCACGACACGGGCCCAGCCGAGTACGGGCGGGCGCGCCGCGCGCTGCGAGGGCCGCCCCTCGCCGGAGCCCGCCATGCCGCGCTCCACCCGGGCCAGGATGTGCGCGCGGTCGGGCTCGTGCGCCTCGGCCGCCTCACGCAGCCGGGCGCGCAGCTCGTCGTGCACGTCCTGCGCCTCCCTCATCGGTCTCGTCCTCCGGCTCCGCCCAAGGGCAGCACTCCCGCGCGCATCCGCACCGACGCCTCCTCGGTGCCGAGTAGCCGCTTCAACTCGGTCATGCCCTTCGACGTCTGGCTCTTCACCGTACCGACGGAGATCCCGAGGGCGAGCGCGGTGTCCTTCTCCGACAGATCGAAGGCGTGCCGCAGCACGACACAGGCGCGCTTGCGGAACGGCAGCCGGCGCAGCGCCTCCTGGACATCGACCACGCCCGGTACGTCGGGGTTCTCGGTCCTGTCCTCGCGCTGCGACCAGAAGAGCGTGATCCGCCGGCGCTCGCGCACCGCGGCGCGGATCCGGGTGCGGGCGAGATTGGCGACCACACCGCGCGCGTACGCCACCGGATGGTCGGCGGCCCGCACCCGGTCCCAGCGGTGCCAGAGCGCGAGCAGCGCGTCGGCGGCCAGATCGTCCGCGGCGTCCGGCTCGCCCGTCAACAGGTGTGCCAAGCGGGCCAGTTCGCTGTAGTGCCGCTCGAAGAAGGCGTGGAACTCCACGGAGGCGGCGTCGTCGACGACAGTGCCCACGGGGTACCTCTCCTCGCTACGGATGTGGCACCGGTGCGGGTGCGGCGTATACGGCCCCTGTGATTCACCTGTGGGGAAAGGGCTTCCGGTGGGGCGAGTTGCGTGAGCGTACCAGTCGCTCGTACGGAGCTTCGAACAGCGTATGGCGGGCCGAACTCGATTCCGTAACACGGGGAAAACCTGAAAGCGGTTGATCGGGGGAACAATCCAGCCAGCATCCGCACACCAGGCACGCAGGTATCGAGGAGTATCGCCATGTCCGAAGCGCAGAAGGTGGCCGACCGGCCAAGTGCCGCACCCCCGGCGGCAGGCAGTGTCGACGGGTTCTTCAAGATATCCGCGAGGGGCTCCACCTTCGGCCGGGAGATACGCGGCGGATTCGCCACGTTCTTCACGATGGCCTACATCCTCGTCCTGAACCCGATCATCCTGGGCAGCGCCGAGGACAAGTTCGGCCACCACCTCGACGCCGTCCAACTGACCACCGCCACCGCCCTGGTGGCCGCGGTCATGACGATCATCATGGGCGTCGGCGGCAACCTCCCGCTCGCGCTCGCCGCCGGCCTCGGCCTCAACGCGGTGGTCGCCTTCCAGATCGCCCCGCTGATGAGCTGGGACGACGCGATGGGCCTGATCGTCCTGGAGGGCCTGCTCATCTGCGTGCTGGTGGTGACCGGTCTGCGGGAGGCCGTCATGCACGCGATCCCGCAACCGCTGAAGCAGGCGATCAGCGTCGGTATCGGCCTGTTCATCGCTTTCATCGGCTTCGTGGACGCCGGCTTCGCCACCCGTATCCCGGACGCGGCGAACACCACCGTGCCGGTGCAGCTCGGCGGCACGGGCGCGCTCGCCGGCTGGCCGATTCTCGTCTTCTGTCTCGGTGTCCTGCTGACCATCGGTCTGCTCGCCCGCAAGGTCAAGGGCGCGATCCTGATCAGCATCGTCACCATGACGGTCGTGGCGATCGTCATCAACTCCGTCGCCGACATCAAGGGCTGGGGCCTGACCACGCCCAAGGTGCCCGACGACGTGGTGGCCTCACCGGACTTCGGGCTGCTCGGTCACTTCAGCCTGTTCGGCGCGTTCGGCGAGACCAGCGCGATCACCGTCGTCCTGCTGGTCTTCACCCTCGTCCTGTCGGACTTCTTCGACACCATGGGCACGGTCGTCGGCATCAGCGCCGAGGCGGGCCTGCTGGACGAGGAGGGCAAGGTGCCCAACCTGGGGCGGGTGCTGCTGATCGACGGCGCCGCCGCGGTCGCCGGCGGCGCGGCCTCGGCCTCCTCCTCGACGTCGTACATCGAGTCGGCGGCGGGCGTCGGCGAAGGCGCGCGTACCGGTTTCGCCAACCTGGTCACCGGCGGGCTGTTCGCCCTCGCGCTCTTCCTGACGCCGATCCTCACGATCGTCCCGCTGCAGGCCGCCGCGCCCGCGCTCGTCGCCGTCGGCTTCCTGATGATGACCCAGGTCAAGCACATCGACTGGGACAAGTACGAGATCGCCATCCCCGCGTTCCTGACCATCGCCGTGATGCCGTTCACCTACTCGATCACCAACGGCATCGGGGCGGGGTTCCTGGCGTACGTCCTGATCAAGACGGTGCTCGGGAAGGCCAAGGAGGTCCACTGGCTGCTCTGGGCGGCCTCCGCGCTGTTCCTGGTGTACTTCGCGATCGACCCGCTGGAGCAGCTGCTCGGGGTGAAGTGACGGTCCCTCGCGGGACACCGGCCGGCCGCGGGGCGACCGCGGCCGGCCGGACGTCAGTCCTCCAGCGCCGCCCGCATCATCGCCTTGGCCACCGGTGCCGCCAGTCCGTTGCCGCTGACCTCCGAGCGCGCCGCGTTCGACTGCTCGACCATCACCGCGACGGCGACCTCCTTGCCGCTGGAGTCGGACTTCGCGAACGACGTGAACCAGGCGTACGGCGTCTTGCTGTTCTTCTCGCCGTGCTGGGCCGTGCCGGTCTTGCCGCCCACGGTCGCACCGGGAATCAGGGCGTTCGTGCCCGTGCCGTCCTCGACGACCGTCTGCATCGCGGACCGGAGCTGCCGGGCCGTGTCCGAGCTGACGATCTTCTCGGTCGACGTGCTGTCGTCGTAGTTCTTCAGCACATCGCCGTCGGCGTCGCTGGTCTGCGACACCATGTGCGGCGAGACCAGCTTGCCGTCGTTGGCGATAGCGGCGGACACCATGGCCATCTGGAGCGGGGTCGCGGTGACGTCGAACTGACCGATACCGGTCAGTGCCGTGGACGACTTGTCCATGTCCGAGGGGTACACGCTGGTGTACGCCCGCACCGGCACGTCCTGGGCCGTGTCGTTGAAGCCGAACTTCTCCGCCATCGACCTGACCTTGTCCTGGCCCAGGTCGACGGCCATCTTCGCGAAGACGTTGTTGCAGGAGTACTGGAGCGCGACCCGGATCGAGGCGTCCTCGCACGGCGCGGACGTGTTCTCGTTCTTCAGGACGGTCGTCGTGTTCGGCAGCGTGTACGGGTCCGGACTGTCCGTCTTCGCGTCCACGTCCGAGTACAGCCCGTTCTCCAGCGCGGCGGCGGCCACGACCAGCTTGAACGTCGAGCCGGGCGGCAGCGGCTGCCGCAGCGCGCGGTTGACCAGCGGCTTGTCGGCGTCCTTGGTCAGCCGCTGCCAGACGCTGGTGTTGCCCGCGCTGATCGACGTCGGGTCGTACGACGGTGTCGAGACGACCGCCAGGATCTTGCCGTTCTTCGGGTCGATCGCGACGGCGGCACCCTTGTTGTTCCCGAGCGCTTCGTACGCGGCCTTCTGCACGGCCGGGTCGATCGTCGTGACCACGTCACCGGGGTCGGCGCGCTTGTTCGTGAGTGAGTCCAGCGGGTTCTTCAGCTGGATGTCCGTGCCGTCCAGCAGGTCCCGGTAGATGCCCTCCAGCTGCGTCGCCCCGTAGACCTGCGAGCTGTAGCCGGTGACCGCCGCGTACAGGCTGCCGTCCTTGTAGGTCCGCTTGTACTTGAGGTCGCCGCCTGTCGTCTTCGCGGAACCGGTGATCGCGTCACCGGCCACGATGATGTTCCCGAGCGGATTCGCGTACAGCGAGATCGCGTTCCGTCGGTTGTCCTTGTCGTCCGCGAGTGCCCGGCCGTCGTAGAACTGCACCCACGTCGCCCTGACCAGCAGGGAGAGCACGAGCAGCAGACTGAAGACGGCGGCACGCCTGATCGTCTTGTTCATCCCGCACAGAAGGACGAGCGGACGGGAGTGAATCGTTCCCATCCGCCCGGATTTCTCATGAGTCCTTCATGAAGCCGGCTTCGTGCCGGCCCTCGTGAAACCGACGTCGCGCGGACCCGTCGGGGCCCGGACCGGTCAGAGCCTGCGGGTGGCCAGGGTGAGGCGGTCCCGGGCGTCGAAGAGGGCGTCCTTGACCATCTGCTCGTGCGCGGGAGTGAGCCGCGCCACAGGCACCGAGCAGCTGATCGCGTCGCGGGCGGGTGTGCGGTACGGGATCGCCACACCGAAGCAGCGAAGGCCCAGCGTGTTCTCCTCGCGGTCCACCGCGAAGCCCTGCTCCCGCACCTGGTGCAGCTCCTCGATGAGCTTCTCCCGGTCCGTGATCGTGTGCTCGGTCAGCGCGGGCAGCGTCTCGGGCAGCAGCTTGCGGACCTGCTCGTCGGTGTGTGTGGCCAGCAGGGCCTTGCCGAGCGAGGTGGAGTGCGCGGGGAGCCGGCGGCCGACCCGGGTGAAGGGGCGCAGATAGTGCTGCGACTGCCGGGTGGCCAGATAGACGACGTTCGTGCCGTCCAGGCGCGCGAGGTGGATGGTCTCCGTGGTGTCGTCGGAGAGGCGGTCGAGCGTGGGGCGGGCCGCGGCGACCACCTCGTCGCCGTCGATGTACGAGGTGCCGACCAGCAGGGCCCGTACGCCGATGCCGTACCGGGTGCCCGTCGCGTCCGTCTCGACCCAGCCGAGCTCCACGAGTGTCCGCAGCAGCATGTACAGGCTGGACTTGGGATAGCCGACGGCCTCCTGGACCGAGGCGAGGGAGTGCATTCCGGGCCGGCCGGCGAAGTACTCCAGCAATTCCACGGTCCGTACCGCGGACTTGACCTGCGCCCCGCCGCCTGTCTCGCCTGCCGACATCGCCCTTGACCCCTTCGTTGGACGGGAAATAGTCTCCAACAGGATATTCACCATCAGAGACAGCGTTCAGCATATCGAACACCCCTGGTGAGTGACACAAGAACTGTGGCATCACATCTGAAGGGACCCGCGGTGGCAGCAGCACCAGTCTGGAGTGTCGACCCCCGTACCGGGAAGCAGCGGGAGCAGGTTGCGGTGGAGGCCACAGCCCAGGAGGTGGACGAGGCCGTCCGCGCCGCGCACGCCGCTCGTCCCGCTCTCGTCGACCGCACCGTACGCGCCGCGTTCCTGCGCACCGCCGCCGACCTGCTCGAAGGCGCCAAGGACCAGCTCGTCGAGGCCGCCGACGCGGAGACGGCGCTCGGCCCGGTCCGGCTCACCGGCGAACTCGCGCGCACCTGCTACCAGTTGCGCGCCTTTGCCGGAATAGTCGACGAGGGCGCCTTCCTCGACGTCGTCATCGACCACCCGGACGGCACGGCCACCCCGCCGATCCCGGACCTGCGCCGCTACAAGGTGGCACTGGGTGTCGTCGCCGTGTACTCGGCCTCGAACTTCCCCTTCGCCTTCTCGGTCGCCGGCGGCGACACGGCGAGCGCGCTGGCCGCGGGCTGCCCGGTCGTCGTCAAGGCCCATCCCGACCACCCGGCGCTCTCCGAGCTGGTCGCGGCCGTCCTGCGCCGGGCCGCCGCCCGCCACGGCATCCCCGAGGGCGTCATCCGCCTCGTCCACGGCTTCGAGGCCGGCGTCGAGCTGGTCCGGCACCCGCTGATCGCGGCGGCCGGGTTCACCGGCTCGATCCGCGGCGGGCGCGCGCTGTTCGACGCGGCCTCCGCGCGTCCGGTGCCGATCCCGTTCCACGGCGAGCTGGGCTCCCTCAACCCCGTCGTCGTCACCGAGGCCGCGGCCGCCGAGCGCGCGGAGGAGATCGGCGCGGGTCTCGCCGGTTCGATGACCCTGGGCGTCGGCCAGTTCTGCGTGAAGCCGGGCCTGGTGCTCGCGCCGGCCGGCGCGGCGGGCGACCGGCTGCTGAAGTCCCTGACCGACGCGGTGAGCGACACCGCCTCCGGGGTCCTGCTCGACCACCGGATGCGCGACAACTTCATCGCCGGGGTCGCCGAGCGCGCCGGACTCCCGGACGTCCAGGCCCCGGTGACACCGGGCGCGGGCGGCGAGCACACGGTGAGCCCCGGCTTCCTGACCGTGCCCGCGCGCAAGCTCGCGGCCGAGGGTGAGCACGATCTGCTCCTCGAGGAGTGCTTCGGGCCGCTCACGGTCGTGGCGCGCTACGAGGACGAGTCCGAGGCCGGCGCGGTGCTCTCCCGGCTGCCGGGCAACCTCACGGCCACGGTGCAGCTCTCCGCCGAGGAAGCGGCGGGCGAGGGGCGCGGTGCGGAGATCCTCGCCGAGCTGACCTCCCTCGCGGGCCGCGTGCTGGTGAACGGCTGGCCGACGGGGGTCGCCGTCGCTCCGGCCCAGCACCACGGCGGGCCGTACCCCGCGACGACCTCGACGTCCACGTCGGTCGGCGGCAGCGCCATCGAGCGGTGGATGCGGCCGGTGGCCTATCAGGGTGTGCCCGAGGCGCTGTTGCCGCCCGAGCTGCGGGACGACAACCCGCTGGGTCTGCCCCGGCGTTACGACGGGCGTCTGGAGCGGTAGAGCCCCGGGCGGGTCCTTCGCGGGCCGCGGAGCCGCGTGACCGGTCACGCGGTTTCCCGCGTCCCCCGGGGACGCGGCCACGGACCTGAGAGACTCGGACCATGGACGTCGAACTCCCCGAACTCCCCTTCCCCCTCCGCACCTACGGCCCCGGCGGGCACTGGTCGTACGAGGACGGCGCACTCACCGGCTGGGCCGGCCCCCGGCAGGACCGCTTCGTGCCGCCCACCGGTGAAGGGCTCGACCCGGCCTCGGACGCGCCGCGTCTGCTCGGGTCGCCGGAGGGGGACTTCCAGCTGATCGCCCGCGTGACGGTCGGCTTCAGGGCGGCCTTCGACGCGGGCGTCCTCTACGTCCACGCCGGGGAGCGGGCCTGGGCGAAGCTGTGTCTGGAGTACTCCCCGGCCGTGCCCACCGTCTGCACGGTGGTCACCCGGGGGCATTCCGACGACGCCAACTCCTTCACCGTCGACGGCAGTTCCGTCTGGCTGCGGGTGAGCCGCACGGGTCGCGCCTTCGCCTTCCACGCCTCCCGCGACGGCGAGCGCTGGACCTTCGTCCGCCTCTTCACCCTGGCCGACGAGAAGGAGACCGGGGCGGCGCTGGTGGGCTTCATGACGCAGTCGCCGATGGGGGAGGGCTGCGTGGTGACGTACGAGCGCATCGAGTTCCGTCCGGCCTGGCCGCTCGACCTGCGCGACGGCAACTAGGGCGTGTCCTGGCCTGGTCGGACCGGACCGGACCGAGTACCAGGCTCCCCCGAGAAGGCCACACCGCACGCCGGACCGGCCGCCGTCGGCCGGGCAGGCAGGACGGGCAGGCCGGACGGTGCGGGCCGGAGTGCGGAGCGCCTGCCGCACCCGGTTCGACCGGAGCGGAACCGCGTCGTCCGCGGTCACGTCCTCAGCTGTGTGATCGAGGACCGTGTGAATCATGTACGCCGGGTGATCAGGACCGCGCTGCCCGCCGAGGCGGCCGTCGTCGCCGACCTGCACGCCCGGGCCCGGGCGACGTACTACCCGGACGGACTGCCGCAGGACGGCACGGACTGGCTCGTCGCCTGGCGGAGCGCCATGGAGCGCCCGGACGGGCATGTGCTCTGCTTCGTGCTGGACGGCCGGATCGCGGGCATCGCCTCCTTCCGTACGGCCGAGGGCGCGCCCGCCGACACCGTCAAGCTCTACCAGTTCCATGTCGACCCCGACCGCTGGCGGGCCGGCATCGGGACCGAGCTGCACGCGGCCTGCGTGGAGGAGTGGCAGGCGGACGGGAAGCACACGGCGACGCTCGACGTGCATGTCGACAACCGGCGCGCCCAGGCCTTCTACGCCCGCCTGGGCTGGGTCCCCGATCCGGAGAACCCGCCCGCGGAGGACGACCACCACAGGTATCTGCGGTACGCGGTGACCCGGGCTGCGCCCCAGGCGGCGACCGGGACGGGGACTGCGACCGGGGCCGGGACCGCGACCGGGGAATGACCCGAGCCGTTTGAACGTTCACATACCGACGTCCCCGGAGGGTGTCCCGTATCCGTACGACCTGGAGAGAGCCGAAGAATGCGCGTCGAGATCTGGAGCGACATCGCCTGCCCGTGGTGCTATGTCGGAAAAGCCCGCTTCGAGAAGGCGTTGGACGCCTTCCCGCACCGTGACCAGGTCGAGGTCGTGCACCGCTCCTTCGAGCTCGACCCGGGCCGCGCCAAGGGCGACATCCAGCCGGTGATCACGATGCTCACCAAGAAGTACGGCATGAGCGAGGCGCAGGCACACGCGGGCGAGGAGAACCTCGGTACTCAGGCCGCCGCCGAGGGCCTGGCGTACCGCACCCGGGACCGCGACCACGGCAACACCTTCGACATGCACCGTCTGCTGCACCTCGCCAAGGAGCGGGGCCGCCAGGACGAGCTGATCGGCCTGTTCTACAAGGCGAACTTCGCCGAGGAGCGGACCGTCTTCGGTGACGACGAGCGGCTCGTGGAGCTGGCCGTCGCCGCCGGGCTCGACGCCGACGCCGCCCGCGAGGTGCTCGCCGACCCGGCCGCCTACGCCGACGACGTCCGCGCCGACGAGCGCGAGGCCGCCGAGCTGGGCGCGAACGGCGTCCCCTTCTTCGTCCTCGACCGCACGTACGGCGTCTCCGGCGCGCAGCCCGCCGAGGTCTTCGCCCAGGCGCTGGCCCAGGCGTGGGGCGAGCGGCCGCAGCTGAAGCTGATCCAGGACGGAGCCGCCGACGCGGAGGCCTGCGGTCCGGACGGCTGCGCCGTTCCCCAGGGCTGAACACCGCGGGTCGGCGCCCCGGCACCGAAAAGCGCAGGTCGGAGCCGATGCATAAGCGCTCCTTGGGGAAACCGCGTAAAAATGCGCAATGGACTGGGGCATCGTCTGGGCCCACAGTGGTCCCATGGAGACCTTCGAGACCCTCGTCCGTGCCGAGTTCGCCCCGAAGAACACCTATCTGAACACCGCGAGCACCGGCCTGCTGCCGGCCCGCACCGTGACCGCGATGCGGGCCGCCGTCGAGTCCGTGGCCGCCGGGCAGCCCGCCGACATGTTCGCGGACGTCGAGGCGGCCCGCTCGTCGTTCGCCCGTCTCGTCGGGGTGCCCGATCGCCGGGTGGCGGCCGGGGCCTCGGTCGCCGTGTACAGCGGACTGATCGCGGCCTCGCTGCCGCCGGGCGCCGAAGTCCTCACCGCGGAGGCGGACTTCAGCTCCGTCGTGACGCCCTTCCACGTCCGCGGCGACCTCAAGGTCCGCGCCGTACCGCTGGAGCGGATCGCCGAATCCGTGCACTCCGGCACCGCGCTCGTCGCCGTGAGCGCCGCGCAGTCCGCCGACGGCCGGATCGCCGGGCTGGAGGCGATCCGGGAGGCCGCGCGGGAGCACGGTGCCCGCACGTACATCGACGCCTCCCAGGCCGCCGGATGGCTGCCCCTGAACGCGGACACCTACGACTACGTCTCCTCCGTCGCCTTCAAGTGGCTCGTCTGCCCGCGCGGCGTGGCTTTCCTGGTCGTCCCGGAGGATCTCGGCGGACTCACCCCGGTGTTCGCCGGCTGGGTCGCGGGTGAGGCCCCCTGGGACAGCTGCTACGGCCCCGTCGAGGAACTCGCCCACTCCGCACGGCGGTTCGACGAGAGCCCGGGCCTCTTCGCCTACGCCGGAGCCCGGCATTCATTGGAACTCCTCGAGGAACTGGGCGTGGAGCGGGTGCGGGCCCACGACCTCGCGCTCGCCGACCGCTTCCGCGCCGGCCTGCTCGAACGAGGTCACGAACCGGTGCCCGCCCCCGGCTCCTCGATCGTCTCCGTGCCCGGACTCGGCCGCCTCCAGGCCGAGTTGAGCCGCGCCGGAGTCGAAGTCTCCGACCGCGCGGGCAACATGAGAGCGGCGTTCCATCTGTACAACACCCCGGACGACGTCGACCGGCTGCTCGACCTGCTGCCCGGCTGAGCGTCCGCGCGCCGCCCCGGCCCTCTGGCGCCGGCTGCGGCAGGGCGCTAGGAAGGGCACCACGAGGTGGTGGTGCCGGTGGAACCGACGCTCACTGACGCCGAGTTGCACCAGCGGCTGGTGTACGGCGACGAGTCCGCGCTCGGAGAGGTGTACGCCGCGTACGGCGGGCTGGTCAGGCAGGTCGCCGTGCGGGTCACCCGCAGCCCGGCGGCCGCCGAGGACGTGGCGCAGGAAGTCTTCGCACAGCTCTGGAGCAGGCCGTACGCCTTCGACGCCCGCCGCGGCACGCTGCGCACCTGGCTGTCCATGCTCGCCCACCGGCGGGCGGTGGACTGGGTGCGCGGCGAGGCCCGGCACCGCAAGGACGCCCGGGCCGACGACGCGGCGCTGCACGCCATCCCCGACGCCGCGCCGGGCCCCGACGAGACGGTCGTCGACCGTGAACGCTCGCTGCTGCTGCACTCCGCGCTCGCCGAACTCCCGCAACCCCAGCGCGAGGTGATCCACCTCGCCTACTTCGCGGGCCGCACCTACCGGCAGGCGGCCGTGGAACTGGGGATCCCGGAGGGAACCGCGAAGACCCGGCTGCGCGCCGCCCTGCGCAGACTCGCCGAGACCCTCGCCGACCCGCCCGATCCCGCGTTGGAGCGGGGCGCGTGATGGCGTCACGGGTGGCTCAGGCCGGAGGGCGCGTGCGTATGGTGGGCACAGCGGGTCGAGGCACGGCCGACACGCCGTACCCGGCCCGGAAGGGCGGCGGACGATGAGCACGCACCACGAACGGATGCGGGACCTGCTGGCGGCCTGGGCCGTCGGAGCCCTGACACCCGCCGACGAGAAGACGGTCCCGCTCCATCTGGCCGAGTGCGCGTCCTGCGCCGCCGAGGCGGAACGGCTGCGCGAGACGGTACGGCTGCTGGACGGCCCGCGGCGCCTCTCCCCGGCGAACGGAGCCGCCGACGGTGTACTGGCCCTGGCCCTGCGCTCCCGCCCGGCCGCTCCCCGAGTGGCCCGGCACGCCGCCCCCTACGCCGCCGCGGTCGCCGGACTCCGGTCGCTGCTGCGCGAGGTGGAGGGCCGGGGGCCCTGGGGCACGCCGGTCGTGCACGACTGGGACGTGCACGCCACCGTCGCCCATCTGATCGCGGCGGACGAGCCGTTGGCGCGGCACCTCGGCCTCGTGGCACGGTCGCCGGAGACTGCCGGCGCGGAGCCTGCCGGCGCGGAGGAGGCGCCGTGGCAGGACGCCTGGGCCGCCCGGACCGCCGAGGTCATCGCGTACGAGCACCGGCGCCCGCCCGAGGCGACCGTCGCCGCGTGGAGCGCGCAGGCCGGCGCGCTGCTGGCCGCGCCGGAGGCGACCGATCCCGAACGGGCCGCGCACGCCGCCACGTTGATGGGCGCCCGGCTGCCCGTCGCGGACCACTTCGTCGTGCGGGCTTTCGAGACGTGGATCCACACCGACGACATCGGGCGGGCCCTCGGACTGGCCGTGCCCCCACCGCCGGACCCCCATCTGCGGCAGCTCGTCCGCCTCGCGGTGCGGGTCCTGGGAACGGCCCTCGGCCCCACGGCGCCTCCGGTGCTCTTCGCGTTGGAGGGCGGGGGAGCCGACGCGCAGTGGGTGCTGGGCTCCGAGGACGAGCCCGTCCGGGCCGAACTCGTCCTGGACCCGGTCGACTTCTGCCTGCTGGTCGGCGGCCGGTACGTGCCCGGCGAGGTGCCCCGGGGCGCGACGGGGGACGCCGCCGTGATCAGCGCCGTACTGGAACGGGCCGCGTCGTTGGCCTGGCTGTAGCCACCGGGCGCGGTGCCGGAACACCGAGGGCCGGGTCCTCACCCGCGAAGGAGGGTGAGGACCCGGCCCGAGCCGGTGCGTACCGGCGAAGGGGCGACCCCGAACCGGCCCGGGTGGCCCCGTATGGACCGAGGCGACCCCGTACCGGCCGAAGTGTCTCCGTACCGCCGGAGGAAGTCAGCGCACCGGCGTGAAGTCCCGTGCCCCGATGAACTCCGGCCTGCGCACGGGTGCCGCGAACGGCTCCACCGCGGCGTTCTCCACGCTGTTGAAGACGATGAAGACGTTGCTGCGCGGGAACGGGGTGATGTTGTCGCCCGAACCGTGCATGCAGTTGCAGTCGAACCAGGTCGCCGAACCGGCCCGCCCGGTGAAGAGCTTGATGCCGTGCCGGCCGGCGAGGCGGGTGAGGGCCTCGTCGGAGGGCGTTCCGGCGTCCTGCATCTGGAGCGACTGCTTGTAGTTGTCCGTCGGTGTGGCCCCCGCGCACCCGAGGAACGTCCTGTGCGACCCCGGCATGATCATGAGACCGCCGTTGGTGTCGTAGTTCTCGGTCAGCGCGATGGAGACGGACACCGTCCGCATGTTCGGCAGACCGTCCTCGGCGTGCCAGGTCTCGAAGTCCGAGTGCCAGTAGAAGCCACTGGCCCCGAACCCCGGCTTGACGTTGATCCGCGACTGGTGGACGTACACGTCCGAGCCGAGGATCTGCCGGGCCCGGCCGACGACGCGCTCGTCGCGCACGAGCCGGGCGAAGATCTCGCTGATCCGGTGCACCTCGAAGACGGAGCGGATCTCCTGCGTCTTCGGCTCGACGATCGAGCGCTCGTCGGCACGGATCGCCGGGTCGGCGACGAGCCGTTCCAGCTCCTGCCGGTAGACGGCGACCTCGTCCTCGGTGATGAGTTCCCCGACGGAGAGGAAGCCGTCGCGTTCGTACGTCTGGAGCTCGGGGACCGTGATCGGGCCGGGCTCGCCCGGCGCGCCCCAGACGACCGGGTCCTGGCGGGGCGCGGCCACTTCGGTGGCGGCGCGGCTGGGGTACAGATCGGTGAGTGTGGTCATCGGTGTGTCACACCTCCTCGGGTTCGGTGAGCAGGGCGTAGACGCCGTTCTCGTCGTGGTCCTCCCGTCCGGTGACGGGCGGGTTGAACACGCAGACGCACCGGAAGTCGGTCCGGGGACGCATGGTGTGGCGCTCGTGGCCGTCCAGCAGGTACATCGTCCCGGGGGTGATCCAGTGCTTCTCGCCGGTCTCGTCGTTGGTGAGTTCGGCCTCGCCCTCCACGCAGAGCACGGCCTCGATGTGGTTCGCGTACCACATCTGCGTCTCCGTACCCGCGTACAGGATCGTCTCGTGCAGGGAGAAGCCGACCTTCTCCTTGGCCAGGACGATTCGCTTGCTCTCCCAGGTGCCGGACGCCGCCCTCACATGCCGGTCGGTGCCTTCAACATCCTTGAACGAACGGACTATCACAGTGGTGCGATGCCTCTCTCTCGTGCTTCTCGTGCCTCTCGGGCCGGCTCCGGGACGTCCTCCCGGACGGTCTCCGGACGGACGCCTTCTCAGACGGTCTCGCGGACGGCCCGGGCGAGGGTGCGCAGGCCCTCGTCGAGCTCGTCGGGGGTGATGGTGAGCGCGGGCAGCAGTTTCACGACCTCGCTCTCGGGGCCGGACGTCTCGATGAGCAGCCCGAGCTCGAAGGCGCGCTGCGCGATCCGCCCGGCGCGCGCCTTCTCCTTGAACTCGATGCCCCAGACGAGCCCGCGGCCCCGGTACTCCTTGATGTCGGCGAGGTTCTCCTCGGTGATGGAGATCAGCGCCTGCTCGACCTGTTCGCCGCGGGCGCGGGTCTGCTTCTCCATGGCGGAGCCGTCGGCCCAGTAGGCCTCCAGGGCGGCGGCGGCCGTGACGAACGCCGGATTGTTGCCGCGGAAGGTGCCGTTGTGCTCGCCCGGCTCCCAGATGTCCAGCTCGGGCTTGAACAGGCACAGCGACATCGGCAGCCCGTACCCGCTGATGGACTTGGAGACGGTCACGATGTCGGGCACGACGCCCGCCTCCTCGAAGGAGAAGAACGCGCCGGTGCGCCCGCAGCCCATCTGGATGTCGTCGACGATCAGCAGCATGTCGCGGCGCCGGCACAGGTCGGCGAGGGCACGCAGCCACTCGGGCCGGGCGACGTTGATGCCGCCCTCGCCCTGCACCGTCTCGACGATCACCGCGGCGGGCTGGTTGAGGCCCGAGCCCTGGTCCTCCAGGAGCCGCTCGAACCACAGGAAGTCCGGGACCTGGCCGTCGAAGTAGTTGTCGAACGGCATCGGGGTTCCGTGCACCAGCGGGATACCGGCGCCGGCCCGCTTGAAGGCGTTGCCGGTCACGGCGAGCGAGCCGAGCGACATCCCGTGGAAGGCGTTGGTGAACGACACGATCGACTCGCGGCCCTTCACCTTCCGCGCGAGCTTCAGCGCGGACTCGACGGCGTTGGTGCCGGTCGGGCCGGGGAACATCACCTTGTACGGCAGGTCGCGCGGCCGCAGCACCAGGTTCTGGAAGGCTTCCAGGAAGCCGCGCTTGGCGGTCGTCGACATGTCGAGTCCGTGGGTGACGCCGTCGCGCTCCAGGTAGTCGATCAGGGCCCGTTTGAGCACGGGGTTGTTGTGCCCGTAGTTCAGGGACCCTGCACCGGCGAAGAAGTCGAGGTACTCGTGTCCGTCCTCGTCGTACATCCGGCTGCCCCGGGCGCGGTCGAAGACGGTGGGCCAGTTGCGGCAGTAGCTGCGCACCTCCGACTCCAGGGTCTCGAAGACGCTCAGGTCGGGCGGGGTGATGGTCACGGCGAATAGCTCCTCGAAGCGTGGGGGGCGGAAGAAGTGGGGGGCGAGGAAGAAGAGGTTCAGCGGGCGAAGGGGCCGATGCGGTACAGCACTTCGGGGTCGTGCGGTCCGTCGGGGAACTGCCCGGTCTCGAACAGCACCTCGCGCTCGACGGCCGCGTCATGGCGTTGTGCGTACGACAGGAACAGGCGCTCGGAGGCGGTGTTGCCCGGCGTGATGGTGGTCTCGACGACGGACAGTCCGCGCTCGGCCGCCACCCGCGCCGTCAGCCCGTCGAGCAGTCGCGCGGCCAGTCCGCGGCCTCGGTACGCCGCGTCGACGGCCACCTGCCACACGAGCAGGGTGCGCGGACGCTCGGGGCGCACGTACGCGGTCACGAAACCGACGGGCCGTCCGTCGGCGTCGCGTGCCACCGCCGAGGTGCCGGCGAAGTCACGGCACCACAGCAGATAGCTGTACGAGGAGTTCAGGTCGAGGGTTCGGGAGTCTTTGGCGATACGCCAGAGGGCGGCTCCGTCGGCCACCTCCGGACGGTCGATCCGAAGGCCCTCCGGCATTTCCAGGAATTCCGCTGACAGGTCTGTGCGTGCGGCGGTCATGCGGATTGAATTTACCGACGGAAAGCTCAAATTGCATCGTCGGACGGGGTTACGCGCAGCGCACCGGTGTGTTATCACGCGCCCGTGAAAGGGTGACACCGTACACAGTTTTATGACCGCTTTTGCCCGGAAAATTCCACAGGAAAGGGGCGCATTGTGGAGTGCGTCACAGTGACGAAATGTGGGGGAGATCCACCCGAATCGCGCCGCTCGGCGTTCGCGAAATCTTTGCGTTTAGGTACAGAGAAAGCGGGCAGAAGAATGCGGGAAGCTATGCGGGGCCAAATGGGATCCGAATTAACGGCAGGATAAGCGTGTGGAGAGGATTTGCAATTCGGGCGTCTTCGGGCCTCCCCGCCCGGCGGAGGCGCGGACGCCCCCGCCGGTCACGCCGGAATCATTCCCAGGCCAGCGCCACGGCCCGGCGCGCCCCTTCCAGGTCCACCGGGAAGCCGGACTCGGCGAGTGCCGCGCCCAGGCCCGCGAGGCTGGAGTGGACGACACCCCGGGTGGCGTCGGGTCCGTAGTGGTTCACGCGGATCATCGACCGCGCGAGAGCGCCGCCCCCCGCGGCGAGCGGCAGCTCGGGATCTGCGGCCAGCGCCTTGGCGACCACGGCGGACGCGTCCACCTCTTCGGGCACCTGCAGCGTGGTGGCGACGGGCGCCGCGTCGGAGGCGGCGTGCACGAACGGCTTCAGCCCCCCGCCGAGTGCCACGGCCCCCGCCCGGGTGGCCGCGGCGGCCGAGGCGTGCCGGGTCATCACCGCGTCGAGGCCCTCGCCCTCGATCCGCTCGACACACGCCTCCAGCGCCAGCATCTCCAGCTGTGCCGGCGCGTGCAGCAACGCCGTGCGGCCACCGTCGACCCACCGCTCCTTCCAGTCCAGCAGGGAGAGGTAGGAACGGCGCGGCGCCGCGGGGTTCGAGGCCATCCGGGTCCACGCCCGCTCGCTCACCGACACCGCCGACACGCCGGCCGGACCGCCCATCGCTTTCTGGGCCCCGATCACGCACAGGTCCACGCCCCAGGCGTCCGGCAGCACCGGCTCGGCGCCGATCGAGGCGACGGCGTCCAGGTAGAAGAGCGCGCCGTGCTCGCGTACGACCTCGCCGATCTCCGCGACCGGGTTGGTGTTCCCGGTGGCGGCCTCGGCGTGCACGAGCGACACGAAGTCGATCGAGGGGTGCTCGGCGAAGGCCTCGCGGATCTGCTCGGCGGTGACCGCGGCGTGGAAGGGCACCGCGAGATCGATCACGGTCGCCCCGCAGTCCCGCAGCCAGTTCCCGAAGGTCTGCCCGTAGGGGCCGGTGATGACGTTCAGGGCGGTGGTGCCGGGGCCGGCCGTGCCGCGGATGGCCCCCTCCAGGGGCAGCAGCGCCTCGCCCTGCATGATCACGACGTCCTGTTCGGTGGAGAGCAGCCGGGCGACGCGGTCCTCGATCGACGCGAAGTGCGCGGCGCTCAGCGGCGCCAGGTCAAGAAAGGGGTGGGTCACGGAGGTGCTCTCTTCGTTCACGGGGGTCGACGATCAGAGCGTAACTGTCGGTCGCCGGCGCACCCGGACCGGCGAGTTCTGAGGCCAGACGGCCCAGTAACCATCGGATTGATTTGAGCAACCCAAACCTTTCCTTATAATCGGAACCCACAGTTCCCTCACAGGAGGTCTCCGTGAACTCGGTCCCCGGACGCCGGACACGCATTCTGGCCGCCACCACCGCCACGGCCGGGCTCCTGCTCGTGGCCGGCTGCTCCTCGGACGACGGTGGCGGCAAGACGACCACCGCGGGCGGGGTCCCGCTGGTCAAGAGCGGCCAGCTCACGACCTGCACCCACCTGCCGTATCCGCCCTTCCAGTCGGAGATCGACGGCAAGGTGCAGGGCTTCGACGTGTCGCTGATCGACCTGGTCGCCAAGGACCTGGGCGTGAAGCAGGCCATCGTCGACACGCCCTTCGAGAACTTCAAGACAGGCGCGTTCCTCAACTCCGAGCAGTGCGACCTCGCCGCGGCCGGCATGACGATCACCGAGGAGCGCAGGAAGAACGTCGACTTCTCCGACCCGTACTTCGACGCCACCCAGGCCGTCCTGGTCGACAAGAAGAGCGGCGTCAACTCCCTCGCCGACCTGAAGGCGAAGGGCAAGAAGCTCGGCGCCCAGGCGCAGACCACAGGCGAGGACTACGCCAAGAAGCAGGGCTTCGACCCGGTCTCCTTCGAGTCCTCCGACGCGGTCCTCAGCGGGCTGCGCAGCGGGCAGGTGCAGGCCGTGATCATCGACTACCCGGTCGTGCAGGGCTGGCTGAAGGACAAGGCCAACGCCGACGCCTTCAAGGTGGTGGACAACCTCAACACCGGTGAGCAGTACGGCTTCACGGTGAAGAAGGGCAACGCCAAGCTCGTCGCCGCCATCAACAAGGCCATCGCGGAGGCGAAGGCCGACGGCACGTACAAGAAGCTCTACGAGCAGTGGATCGGCCCGTACGACGCGTCCGCGGCCTCCGCCTCCCCGTCCGCCTCATGAGTGATGCCGACGCACAGCTTCAGCCCCGCCGGTCCGGCCTGAGCCGGCGCCAGAAGCGCGCGCTCTCGCGCGGCGCGCAGTACGTCGTCGCCGCCGCCGTCGTGATCGCCTTCGCGGTCACGGCGGACTGGGGCCGCCTGAAGAACCAGTTCTTCCAGTGGGACCTGGTCAAGCAGATGTTCCCGGACGTCATCACACTGGCGCTGAAGAACACCGTCCTCTACACGATGTCCGGCTTCGGTGTCGGTCTCGTGCTGGGCATCGTCGTCGCCCTGATGCGCCTGTCGTCGGTGGGCCCCTACCGCTGGGCCGCCGGAATCTACATCGAGGTCTTCCGCGGTCTGCCCGCCCTGGTGATCTTCATCTTCGTGGGAGTCGCGGTACCGCTCGCGTTCCCGGGCACGGAGATCCCGGGCGGAACGTACGGAAAGGTCGCCATCGCGCTCGGTCTGGTGGGGGCCGCGTACATGGCCGAGACCTTCCGCGCGGGCATCCAGGCCGTACCCAAGGGGCAGATGGAGGCGGCCCGTTCGCTGGGCTTCTCGCACGCGCGGGCCATGGTCTCGATCATCGTCCCGCAGGCGTTCCGGATCATTCTCCCGCCGCTCACCAACGAACTCGTGACCCTCTTCAAGGACTCCTCGCTGGTGCTGTTCCTGGGCGTCACCCTGGAGGAGCGCGAACTGTCCAAGTACGGCCGCGACCTGGCGAGCACGACGGCCAACTCGACACCGATCCTCGTCGCGGGCCTGTGCTACCTGCTCGTCACGATCCCGCTCGGCTTCGTCGTACGGCGTCTCGAAACGAAGGCGGGGGAGGCCACCAAGTGAGCACACCGGAGATCCAGGTGAAGGACCTGTACAAGTCCTTCGGCGACAACGAGGTCCTGCGGGGCATCGAGCTGGAGATCGGGCAGGGCGAGGTCGTCTGTGTCATCGGCCCGTCCGGCTCCGGCAAGTCGACCCTGCTGCGCTGCGTGAACCTCCTGGAGGAGCCGACCAAGGGCCAGGTGTTCGTCGGCGGTACGGAGGTCACGCACCCCGACGTCGACATCGACGCCGTACGCCGCCGTATCGGCATGGTCTTCCAGCAGTTCAACCTCTTCCCCCATCTGTCGGTGACCGAGAACCTCACGCTGCCGCAGCGCCGGGTGTTCGGCCGGGGCAAGGCGGAGGCGGCCCGGATCGCCGCCGAGAACCTCACCCGGGTGGGTCTCGCGGAGAAGGCCGACGCCTATCCGGCCTCGCTCTCCGGCGGCCAGCAGCAGCGCGTCGCGATCGCCCGCGCGCTCGCCATGGGGCCCGAGGTGATGCTCTTCGACGAGCCGACCTCGGCGCTCGACCCCGAACTCGTCGGCGACGTGCTCGCCGTCATGCGGATGCTGGCCGACGAGGGCATGACGATGATCGTCGTCACGCACGAGATGACCTTCGCCCGCGAGGTCGCCGACCGGGTCGTCTTCATGGACGGCGGTGTGATCGTCGAGGACGGCACCCCGGCGCAGGTGATCGGCAACCCGAGCCACGAGCGGACCCGGCACTTCCTGTCCAGGCTGCTCGACCCGGCGATGGCGGACGTCGAGGACAGGACACCGGACCGGGCGGACGGGGAGTAGGACCGGGCGGGTGAGGAGGGGGAGCCGCCTCACTAAGGTGCGTTCCATGAGCGATCACCCGGTACTGCACGTGAAGGGGCGGGTCCTCGTCGGACCCGACGACGTCCGCGACGAGCTGTGGGTCGTCGCCGGGCGGATCTCGTACGAGCGCCCCGGCGGCGCCCGTGACGTCCGCACCGTCGAGGGCTGGGCGCTGCCGGGCCTGGTCGACGCGCACTGCCATGTCGGGCTCGACGCCCACGGCCCGGTCCCCGCGGACGTCTCCGAGAAGCAGGCGCTGACCGACCGCGACGCCGGAACCCTCCTCGTCCGGGACGCCGGGTCGCCCTCCGACACCCGCTGGGTCGACGACCGCGAGGACCTCCCGAAGATCATCCGCGCGGGCCGCCACATCGCCCGCACCCGCCGCTACATCCGCAACTACGCCCACGAGATCGAGCCCGAGGACCTCGTCGCGTACGTCGCCCAGGAGGCCCGGCGCGGTGACGGCTGGGTCAAACTCGTCGGGGACTGGATCGACCGTGGCACCGGCGACCTGAGCGCCTGCTGGCCCCGCGACGCCGTCGAGGCGGCGATCGCCGAGGCACACCGGCTCGGTGCCCGGGTCACCGCGCACTGCTTCGCCGAGGACTCGCTCCGCGACCTGGTCGAGGCGGGCATCGACTGCGTCGAGCACGCCACGGGCCTCACGGAGGACACCGTCCCGCTCTTCGCCGAGCACGGCGTCGCCATCGTCCCCACCCTCGTGAACATCGCCACCTTCCCGCAGCTCGCGACCGGCGGCGAGGCGAAGTTCCCCCGGTGGTCGGCCCACATGCGACGCCTCCACGAACGTCGTTACGACACCGTGCGCGCCGCGTACGACGCCGGAATCCCCGTCTACGTCGGCACCGACGCGGGCGGATCCCTCGCGCACGGGCTCGTCGCGGGCGAGGTCGCCGAGCTCGTCACCGCCGGTATCCCGCCCGTCGAGGCGCTCTCCGCCACCACCTGGGGAGCACGGCGCTGGCTCGGGCGGCCCGGCCTCGACGAGGGAGCGCCCGCGGACCTCGTGGTCTACGACGGGGACCCGCGCGCGGACGTACGGGTCCTGGCCGCTCCGCGGCGGGTGGTCCTCAACGGGCGGATCGTCGGCTGACACGGGCGGCCGGTCCGACGTGGGCGTGGTTGACGGAGCGTGACGAACGGGGTGGCGTGCTCGTTGCGCACCTCCAGGTGTGCTCCGGCGCGCCGGCCGGCCGTCGACCGGCGCGTCAACCAGCGTGTTCTCCCCAGGGTGTTGAGCGAGTGACGTTGGGGAACATCCGTGCCCCGGGATTCGAAGGCGTGCGCTAGGAATCCACGTTGGAGTGAACTCACGTCAGGTGGCTGACTGTTCACTCTCAGTGCGTAATTCTTTCCGGGTCCCAGGCTTTCTCCTATGGGGGTCCCACCCTTGAACAGCATCAACCACCGCATGCCCGCACGCCGTTTCGCCGTCACCGCGGCCGCCACCGTCCTCGCCGCGGGTCCCACCGCGCTGGCCGGAGCGGGCTCCGCCCACGCGACCACCGACCACGGTCGCGCGAGCGCCGTCGTGCTCCGCACCGGACTCGACGTGTCCCTCCTCAACAAGACCGTGAACGTCCCGCTCGCGGTCTCCCTGAACGAGGTGCAGGCACCGGACAGCGCCGAGAAGACCACGCTCACCGCCCAGTTGGACGGCGTCGACGGCGGACGTCCGTTCAGCGTGCTGCGCGCGGACGTCGCCACCGCCGAGGCCGCCGTCTCCGCCGGGAAGGCCGAGGGCGCCACCCGCCTCACGCACGCCGCCGTCCATGTCCCCGGACTGCCGCTGCTGTCGCTCATCGAGGTCGAGGAGGTGACCTCGAAGGCGACCTGCGAGGCGGGGAAGAAGCCCGTCGCCACCGCCAACCTGCTGGGATCCGTCACCGTTCTCGGCAAGAAGGTGACGCTGTCGACGGGCGGCCCGACACAGGTGAAGGTCCCCGGGGTCGGTGAGGTGCGGCTCGACCTCTCCAAGACGGAGACCACCACCCGTACGGCCGCCGCGTCCGCGCTCGAACTCAAGGTGTCCATCGACCCGTTGAAGCTGAACGTGGCCGAGGTGGAGGGCACGGTGACGCTGGCGAGCGCCACCTGCGAGTCGCCGGAGGAGCCCGTCGCCCAGCAGGCCGCACCCGCGGACCCGGTGGCCGAGGCGACACCGCAGGGCGCTCCCGCGGAGGAGGGCCTCGCCGAGACCGGGGGCAGCTCCACGACGCCGTATCTGGCCGTCGGCGCGGTGGCGTTGCTCGCCGTGGGCGGCGGAGCGGTCGTGCTCTCCCGCCGCCGCCGGAGCTGACGGCCACCGCACAGGGCTCCGCCCGGCCCCTCGCACAGGGCTCCGACCCCTCGCACAGGGCTCCGCCCGGCCCCTCGCACAGGGCTCCGCCCGGCCCATCGCACAGGGCTCCGCCCGGCCCATCGCACAGGGCTCCGGCGGGACCCTGGCCCGGCCCACTGTGTGAGGCTCCGCCCGGCCCACCGCAGAGGGCTCCGGCGGGACCTCGCCCGGCCCACCGCACAGGGCTCCGGCGGGACCTCGCCCGGCCCACCGCACAGGGCTCCGCCGGGACCTCGCCCGGCCCGCCGCATGGCTCGGCCCGGCCCACCGCACAGGGCCCTGCCGGGACCTCGCACGGCCGCCGCATGAGGCTCCGCCGGGACCTCGCACGGCCCACCGCATGGCTCCGCCCGGCCCACCGCACAGGGCCCTGCCGGGACTTCACACGGCCCACCGCATGAGGCTCCGCCCGGAAAACCTCGCAGGGGGTCCCGTCCGGACCCCGCTCCTCGGGCGCCGGGCGGGCTGAGGAGGCCTGGCAGGAAGTGCAGAGAGTGGATGCGGGGTGCGGGTACTCGGTTGCAGATACAAAAACGGGAGTCGTGCG
>NZ_JBSFYW010000028.1:0-108897 GCF_053599975.1 Streptomyces sp. NPDC005141
CGTGTCGAGCCCGGGGGGCGTGGGGGGGGGGGGGGGCGGGGCGGCGGTGGCGGGGGGGGGGGGGGGGGGGGGGGGCCCCCGCCCCGCCCCCCCCCCCCCCCGCTCCTCTCTTTTCTTTCTACGATGCGGGCATGAAGGAAGAATCGGCGCAGGACCGCTGGGAACGGTGCACCCAGCGGCCCCTGCTCGTTCTCGCGGTGGCGTTCGCCCTCGCGTACGCCGTACCGATCGTGGACAGCGGCGCCGGCCGTTCGGTGACGGACGTCTGCACGGTCGCGGAGTGGGTGGTGTGGGGGGCCTTCGCCGCCGACTACCTCGTCCGGCTCGCCCTCGCCCGGCGGCGGCGGGACTTCTTCCGCACGCACTGGCTGGACCTGTGCGCCGTCATCCTGCCGATCCTTCAGCCGCTGCGGCTGCTGCGTCTGGTCTCCACGCTGATGCTGGTGGGGCGGCGCGCGCGGATGGCCTCGCAGATCCGGCTGACGACGTACGTCGGGGGCGCGGTCATCGGCCTGCTGATGTTCGGCTCGCTCGCCGTGCTGTCGGTGGAACGGGACTCACCGAACGGGAACATCAAGACGCTGGGTGACGCGGTGTGGTGGTCGTTCACGACGATGACCACCGTGGGGTACGGCGATCACGCCCCGACCACGGGGATGGGCCGCGTCCTGGCGGTCGGCCTGATGCTCTCCGGGATCGCCCTGCTCGGTGTGGTCACCGCGAACATCGCCGCCTGGTTCATCTCGCGGTTCGAGAAGGACGACGTGGAGGAGCGGCGGCAGACCGCGGCGATCGAGGCGCTCGCCGCGGAGGTGCGGGCGCTGCGGGCGGAGGTCGCAGCCCTGACGGGCGGCCCGGGAATACTGCCGCATCCGCTGTCGGCGGGGACGGAGGAACACTCCCCCACCTAGGCCCGTGGGCCCGGGCACTCAGGCCTGTGGGCCCGCGCGCCGCTCGGGGCGGCACGCGGGCCCACAGGTCGTGACAGCCGCTCGCTCGGCCGGCGTCAGAGCAGGCCGTTGCCCGCGCCGCCTGCCAGCCAGATGACCGCCAGAAGCGTGTCGATCGCTCCCAGCACCAGGGCTATCAAGGCCGGCACCGGCCCGGAGCCGGTCCAGCGTCGGCCCATCGCGAGCCAGCCGCAGACCATCGCGGCCGGCCCGAGGACGATGCCCAGCGTGAAGAAGCCGGCCACCGCGCACACGACGCCGACGATCCCCAGGGTCGCGCTGTCCGGCCCGGTCCGTGATCCTGTACGGCCACGTGAACGAGGGTGCCTGCGCGTACCGCTTCCGAAGCCCGCCAT
This sequence comes from Streptomyces sp. NPDC005141, assembly GCF_053599975.1. Lineage (NCBI taxonomy): Bacteria > Bacillati > Actinomycetota > Actinomycetes > Kitasatosporales > Streptomycetaceae > Streptomyces > Streptomyces sp. NPDC005141. The sequence goes on from NZ_JBSFYW010000028.1 coordinate 1,307, forward strand.
CATCAACTCCTGAACTCCCGTGACCTCGCGGTCGGTTCGGGTCGATGAGTCGGGTACCCCCGTTCCACGCCGCCAGACCTGCGGGCGCGCGGGTCCCCCTCCGGCAGCGTGCCGCGGAAGCGGTCACCCTCCAGACCCTGCGGAGGACGTGACCCACTGCGACCTGCGGCGCGTCCGAACGGGGGAATCTCCGGCCCGGTCACCCCGATGGGCGAAAACCTCCCAGGGAAAGCCCGGGCCGGCGCGTCCGTCAGATGTGTCCGGCGCCCGCTCCCGCGGCCTCCGCGTTCTCGCCCCGCTTGGTGAGCAGCGCGACGAAGACGGCCACGACGGCGACTCCCGCGGCCACGAGGCAGGCGAGGCTCATGCCGGAGATGAAGGTGTCGTGGGCGACGTCGGTGATCTGCGCGGCGATCGCGGCCGGGGTGTCCTTGGTGACCGGCGCGGCGCCGCCCCGGACCGCCTCGGAGGCCTGGTCCAGCTGGGCCGGGGTGAGCGGCGGCAGCTTGGCGTCGGCCCAGTTGCCCGCGAGGTCGCTGTCGACCTTGGAGGCCATGACGGCACCCAGCACGGCCGTGCCGAGGCTGCCGCCGATCTGCATGGCGGCCTGCTGGAGACCGCCAGCGACACCGGAGAGCTCCATCGGCGCGTTGCCCACGATGACCTCGGTGGCGCCGACCATGACCGGCGCGAGTCCGAGGCCGAGGCCCGCGAACCAGATCGACATGACGAGGCTGCTCGTGTCGGTGGCCAGGGTGGACATGCCGTACATGGAGACCGCGGTGAGCGCCATGCCGCCCGCCAGCGGGATGCGCGGGCCCACCTTGGTGATCAGGACGCCGGCCAGCGGCGAGCCCACGATCATCATTCCGGTGAGCGGCAGCAGGTGCAGACCGGCGTCGACCGGGCTCATCCCGTGCACGTTCTGCAGGTAGAAGGTGACGAAGAACAGTCCGCCGAGGAAGGCGATGGCCATCAGGACCATCAGGACCACACCGGCCGACAGCGGCACGGAGCGGAACAGCGCGAGCGGGATCAGCGGCTCCGCGACCCGCTTCTCCCAGAGGGCGAAGAGCACGAAGCCGAGGATCGAGGCGCCCAGGAAGGACCAGGTCAGAACATCGCCCCAGCCCCAGGCCGGGGCCTTGATGAGCGCCCAGACCAGGCAGAACATGGCGCCGGAGAGCAGCGCGATGCCGAGGAGGTCGAAGGAGCGCGGGGCGTTCGCCGAACGGTGGTCGGTGAGGATCAGCACCCCGAGGACCAGCGCGATGACGCCGACGGGCACGTTGATGAAGAACACCGACTGCCAGCTGACGTGCTGGACGAGCAGACCGCCGAGGATCGGGCCGCCCGCGGTGGAGGCGCCGATGACCATGCCCCAGATGCCGATCGCCATGTTCAGCTTCTCGGCCGGGAAGGTGGCGCGGAGCAGGCCGAGCGCGGCCGGCATCAGCAGCGCGCCGAACAGACCCTGGAACACGCGGAAGGTGACCACCAGGGCGATGCTGTCGGAGAGCCCGATGGCGCCCGAGGCGGCGGCGAAGCCGACGACGCCGATGAGGAAGGTCTGCCGGTGGCCGAACCGGTCGCCGAGCTTGCCCGCGGTGATCAGGGTGACCGCGAGGGCGAGGAAGTAGCCGTTGGTGATCCACTGGGCGTCGGCGAAGCTGGCGCCGAGGTCGTCCTTGATGGCGGGGTTGGCGATGGCCACGATGGTGCCGTCGAGGGCCACCATCATGACCCCGACGGCCACGGTGATGAGGGTGAACCACGGATGGCCGCGCAGGCCCGTGGACGGGGCCTGGTCCAACGGGGAGACCGGAGTCTTGTCCCCCGGGCCCGTCTTGTCGATGGTGGTCTGACTAGTCATTTTTCGAGGCTAGTGACAGCTACTGACAATTGACAAACTGATTCACAAGTCGGTAACTGTCACGTCACTCACAGATAGGCTGAACTGGGCGAACGGTTCACCGAGGAGAGATCGCGAAACGATGACGGACACGGCCGGCACGGCGGAGGCGGCGGCGCCACGCCCCGGGCTGCGCGAGCGCAAGAAGCAGCGCACCCGGGACGCACTGCTGGGGGCCGCCCTCGAACTGTTCACCACCCAGGGGTACGAGCGGACCACCGTCGACGAGATCGCCGACGCGGTCGACGTCTCCCAGCGCACCTTCTTCCGCTACTTCGCGGGCAAGGAGGACGCCGCCCTCTTCCTGCAGCGGCTCGCCGAGTCGCACTTCATCGCCGCGGTGCGCGAACGACCGCCCCACGAAGCCCCCTTGGAGGCCCTGCGCCGGGCGGTCCTGGAGAGCTGGGACACCATCGGCGAGGCGATCGAGGCCGTCGTGCCGATCGAACTGCACATGCGCACCTACCAGTTGATCGAGTCGACACCCGCGCTGCTCGCCGTCCATCTGCGCCGCTCGGAGGAGGTCGAGGAGGAGATCTCCCGGCTGATCGCGGAGCGTGAGGGCCTCGACGTGGACACGGACCCGCGCCCGCGCATCGCGGTCGCCGTGTTCGGCGGGGTGATGCGGGTGACGGGACGCCTGTGGGGCGCCGGCGAGGACACCAGCGTGGAGGCGATCCGCGAGCTGACCGCCACCTATCTCGACCATGTGGGGCCCGCGTTGGCGGAGAAGTGGGGCACCGGGCAGCGGTGACGCACGGTGACGCTCCGTCGCCGCCACCCTTCGACACGCTCGCGCGGACACCCGCGAGCGTCCGCGCGCGGAACCCCGTACGCACTCGCGCACGTTGTACGACTGACGTACGCACAAGATCTCCGCGGAATCCCCGCAAACACACAACACCCCCACGCGGGACGCCACATATCGCACACGCGTCGCAGAGATCCACGTACAGAGCGTCACTATTTATCTCAAACTGAACCCGGTTTGCCCCAATCGCCCCATGGGAAACGTGATCCCAGTCACTCGTTTAACGGGAGGCTCCTCACTTCTCCTAGGGTGTCCTCTCAGTGACTTCCTTCGACACAACCCCCCAACTCAACGTCTGGCGCGCACTGCTCGCGCTGGCCGTGGTGTTCGTGATGCTGGCCACCAGTGGCTGGACCGCGCTCCACAGTCACCGGGCAGCTTCTCCGCTCCAGGCGTCCCGCTCCGCGTGGGAGCACGGCAGCATCGCCGGACAGCGGCTTCCGGACCCGGACTCCGCTCCGGACCGGCTGGCCCGCTTCTTCACCACGCTCGACGCCCAGCAGCTCGCCCGGCTCGCCCACCGCTACCCGCTCGCGGTCGGCAACATGAACGGGGCGCCGGTGACCCTGCGTTACGAGGCGAACCGCCTCGCGCTGAAGCACGAGCGCAAGGTCGAGCACAAGCGCATGCACGACAACCGGCTGTCGTCGCTCGGCCAGCAGGACGCGGGCCGCCGGATGCACCGCTACGAGGCACTGCTGCACAAGGGCCGCAAGATCCTCGCCTTCGACCCCAACGGCTCGGGACGGGTCGCCGAGGTCTTCGGCAACCTCGACAAAGCGGACCGCGTCTCGGTCGTGGTGCCCGGCGTGGACACCGATCTGCTCACCTTCCAGCGCACGTACAAGAAGTACTCGGCGCCCGTCGGCATGGCGAGATCGCTGTACCGGGCGGAGCGCGCGGCCGACCCGCGCGCACGTACGGCCGTGATCGCGTGGGCCGACTACACGGCGCCCAACGGACTGGGCATCGACGCGGCCACCGCCATGCGCGCCGAGGAAGGCGCGGTGCGGCTGAACGCGCTGGTACGGGCGCTGCCGGGGAACACCGAGGTCGCGCTGTACTGCCACAGCTACGGCTCGGTCCTGTGCGGAGTGGCCGCCGACTCACTGCCCTCCCGGGTGTCCGACATAGCGGTGGCGGGCAGCCCCGGCATGCGGGCGGCGAAGGCGGCGAACCTGGGCACCACCGCCCGGGTCTGGGCCATGCGCGACGCGGACGACTGGATCCAGGACGTGCCGCACCTGGAGGTCGGCGGCCTCGGGCACGGCGCGGACCCGGTGTCGAAGGGGTTCGGGGCGCGCATCCTGTCCGCCCACGGGGCGAAGGGGCACGCCGGCTACTTCGAGCCCGGCACGGAGAGTCTCCGCAACTTCGCGGAGATCGGCATTGGCGCGTACCGCGCGGTCCGATGCGCGCACGATGATGACGCGTGCCGGACGGGTTTGTCCGCCGGCGCGTCGGTCTGACGCGCGTAGAGGACGAAAAACTGCGGTCCGCCCGGAGAGGCGACGGAGGCTTGCGTGCCGCATACGATGGCCCGCATGGGTGACGTACTGGCCGGATTTCATGCCGCCTGGGAGTTCGAGTCCGACTCCGTGCTCATCCGCTTCGAACGGGGGATCCGTACGCCGAAGCTGTTCCAGGCGCTCGGCGAACGCCGCATCCCCCTGGAGGCGATCGCGGCGGTGACGCTGACGCCCGGGAAGCGAGGCACGGTCGTTCTGCGTGCGGTGCCGAGGCCCGGCGCCGATCCGCTGATGGAGGCGGCCGCGGGACAGCTCAAGGAAGGGTGCGACCCCTACCGTCTGGTGCTGCCCGCCGAGCGCGAGACGCTCGCCGAGTACTACGCGGACGAGCTGCGCGGACAGCTCACCGCCGACGACGAGCCCGCCGAGCGCTATCTCGTGAGACCGCCCGAGGCGCCCCTGCACTTCAAGGCGTACGACGGGAAGGCCTCCTTCGACGGCAAGGCGGTGTCCTTCAGGTGGTTCTGGACGGGCGCGTCCTCCGCGAAGTGGAAGGCGGGCGACCAGACCTTCCCGGTCTCCGCGCTGTGCGGGGTCGAGTGGCGCTCACCGGAGGTGTTCGAGGGCCATCTGCGACTGCTGCGGAGGGACCCCGCCCCGGCGCAGCCCGCCCAGGCGGACCAGGATCCGGCGGCGGTCGTCTTCGGGCTCGGGTACGGGCCCGTCCACGAGTCGCTGCCGTTCGCGGCGGCCGTGCTCGCCGCCACGCGCTCCGCGAGTCCCGCGCCGTCGGCCGCGTCCTCGGCGCCGCGCCGGGATCCGGCCGACATCGCCGACCGGATCCGGCATCTCGGGGAGCTGCACGAGGCGGGGCTCGTCACGGACGAGGAGTTCTCCGTCAAGAAGGCGGAGCTGCTGGCGCAGCTGTAGCCGCAGGTGCAGGTGCGGCCGCGAGGCGGCGCGGCCCTGGTACCGCTCCCTGGCCGGCGGTCCCGCCGCCCCTCGTCAGGACCTCTCCGACGCGAGGGCGCGTCCCGCGTCCCCGTAGAAGCTGATCTTCCGGTCGAGCACGGCGAGGGTGTCCTGGAGCTCCGCGATCCGGGCCTTGACGTCCAGACGGGTCGCCTCCAGGAGTTCGTAGCGCTCCATGTAGGTGTGGTCGCCCGCGCGCACCATCTCCGCGTAGCGCACCATGTCGGCGACGGGCATCCCGGTGAGCCTGAGCTTGCCGACGAGGCCGAGCCAGTCCAGGTCGCGGTTGCTGTAGCGGCGCTGGCCGGTGTGCGAGCGGTCGATGTGCGGCATCAGCCCGATGCGCTCGTACCAGCGCAGGGTGTGTGCGCTGAGGCCGGTGAAGGCGACGACCTCGCTGATCGTGTAGTTGTCCTGGCCGTCCGGGCGCCGCTCCCTCTCGGGAGGGCCGGCGCAGGTGTCGGCCCCGGTCGCGGTGGCCTCGGTTGTGGTCTCCATCACCGTCATGGCTCCCACGCTAAAACCTTCGAGTGCACTCCAAGCAAGCGGAATCCGTCGAAAAGACGAGGACGTGGCCGGGATGCGGTGACTACCGTGCGGATCATGAGTCTCGTACGCCGTGCCACGCCCGAGGACGCCGGGGAAGTACTGCGCCTGCGCCAGGTGATGATCGATTCGGTCTTCGGCCCCGGCACCTCCACCGAGTGGCACGCCGAGTCGCTGCCCACCGTACGCGGGAAGCTCGCCGATCCCGAGGGGTCCTTCGCGGCCTTCGTCGTCGACCACCCGGACCGCCCGGAGGCTCTCGCGGCCCTTGTCGCCGGGACGATCGAGTACCGGATCGGGCGGGCGGACGATCCGCACGGCGCGGTCGGGCACGTCTTCAGCGTCGCCACCGATCCGGACGCCCGGCGCCGCGGATATGCCCGCGCCTGTATGGAGACCCTGCTCGACTGGTTCCGTGAGCGCGGTGTCGCACAGGTCGACCTCAACGCGTCCGCCGAGGCCGAGCCGCTCTACGCGGCACTGGGGTTCGTCCGCAAGCCGGACCCCTCGATGCGGCTGAGCCTCCGAGGCGCTTAGGCTCGTGAGCATGTCCTTGCAGAGCCTGGCGCTGATCTCGAACTGGCCCGTTCCCACCGCCGCCGCCGCGGTCGTCCGCGCGGACGGCTCGGTGGCCGGCTCGTACGGGCCGGGGCAGCACCGTTTCACGCTCGCCTCCGTCACCAAGCCGCTCACCGCCTACGCCGCGCTCGTCGCGTACGAGGAGGGGGCGATCGAGCTCGACGAACCGGCCGGGCCCACCGGTTCGACGGTCCGTCATCTGCTCGCGCACACCTCCGGTCTGGCCTTCGACGAGCACCGGGCGACCTTCACGCCCGGGGAACGGCGGCTGTACTCCAACGCCGGCTTCGAGGTGCTCGGGGACCACATCGCCAAGGCGGCGGACATGCCCTTCGCGGAGTATCTGCGCCAAGCGGTCCTCGAACCGCTCGGCATGACCTCGACGACGCTGGACGGCTCGCCCGCGAGGGACGGTGTCTCGACGGTCGACGACCTCGTCCGGTTCGCCGCCGAGCTCCAGGCCCCGCGGCTGCTCGACCCGCGTACGGTCGCGGAGGCGATGACCGTCCAGTACCCCGGGACCAAGGGTGTCCTGCCGGGGTACGGCCACCAGAACCCCAACGACTGGGGGCTCGGCTTCGAGATCCGCGACTCCAAGTCGCCCCACTGGACCGGCGGTTCGTCCTCGCCGCGGACCTTCGGCCACTTCGGGCAGTCCGGTACGTTCCTGTGGGTCGACCCGGTCGTGGGCGCCGCCTGCGTCGCGCTGACCGACCGGGCCTTCGGACCCTGGGCGGTCGAGGCGTGGACCCCGTTCACCGACGCGGTCCTGGCCGACCTCACCTCCTGACAACGGCCGGCCGCGCTTCCCGCGCGTTCAGCGGAACGCCGCCGCGTTGCGCCGCGCCCAGGCCCCGAAGGTGCCCGGCGCGCGGCCGAGGACGCGTTCCACGTCGGGGCTGACCCGCCGCTCCTCCTCGGTCGGTTCGCCCAGGACCGCGAGGGTGCCCTCGACCACGGGCGGCGGCATGAAGCGCGCCATCAGGGTGCGCGCCTCCTCACGGGTCTGCTCGCCGAAGCGCACCGGCTCGCCCAGGGCGGCACCGATCGCCGCGGCCCGTTCGCGCGGGGTGATCGGCGCGGGACCGGTCAGGGTGTAGGTGGCCCCGGCGTGCGTGTCCTGGCGCAGGGCGGCCGCCGCGACGGCCGCGACGTCCTCGGGGTCGACGAAGGGCAGGCCGACGTCACCGAACGGCGCGGCGGCCTCGCGCCGGACGCGGATCGACTCGGCCCAGGCGAAGGCGTTGGCGTCCATTCCGCCCGACCTCAGGATCGTCCAGTCCAGTCCGGACTCCCGCACGGCCGCCTCGAAGCGGACCGGGTGCCCGTAGGCCTGGGGGCGGGTCCCCGCGCCCTGCGAGGACAGCAGCACCACCCGGCGGATCCCGGCGGTCTTCGCCGCGTCCAGGACTCCCCGCGGGTCCTCGCCCGCGACCAGCAGGAACAGTGCCTCGGCGCCCTCGAACGCGGGCCCCAGTCCGGCCGGTTCGGCCAGGTCGGCGGCGACCGCCCGGACGCCTTCGGGCACATCGGCCCCGGTGAGCTTCCGGGCCACCGCCGTCACCGGCAGTCCGGCTCCGGTGAGCGTCCGCACCAGCGCGCGTCCGACGTTCCCGGTCGCACCCGTCACCACATACATGGGATCTCCTCGACTGAATTCCCGACCGACTGAGTTAGTCAGTCAACTGACTTACTTCGATGAGCCGGACGCTAGCAACAAGGGAAGCGGGTTGTCTATAGTCAGTCGGGTGACTGACTCAGAGAAGTCCCGGGGACCGCGGGCCAGAGCGGCCGGCAAGCGGCGGCAGCTGACGGCCGCCGCGGCCCGGGTGCTGCACGAGCAGGGCGTGGAACGCACGACGATCGCCGACATCGCCCACGCCGCCGAGGTCCCGGCGGGCAACGTGTACTACTACTTCAAGACCAAGGACGAGCTGGTCGAGGCCGCCCTCGCCGAACACTCCGGCCGGCTCCGGGAACTCACCGACGCACTCGACCGGCTCCCCGACCCGCGGACCCGCCTCAAGGGGCTCATCGAGGCATGGGTCTCCGGGCGGGACACCGCGGCGCGCTACGGCTGCCCCACCGGCACCCTCGCGGCGGAGCTCGGCAAGCGGGAGGAGGGCGGCCTCGACCTCACGGCGGGACGGGTCGTCCGCCAGCTGCTCGACTGGGTCGAACAGCAGTACAGGGAGGCCGGTGCCGCCGATCCCGGGGGGCGCGCGCTGGCGCTCGTCGGCGCCTACCAGGGCATGTCCCTGCTCTCCCACGCCCTGCGCGACCCGGAGATCATGACCCGCGAGGGAGAGCGGCTGATCCGCGAACTCGACGCACCGGCGTAGGGGGACCGAACGGCACCCCCGGCGTCAGCCGACCGCCATCTCCCAGACGAGCAGCTCGGCGGGAGCGCCCGCGACCGCCTCCAGGTCCTTGGCGTCCGTGATGCGGGCCGCGTCGCCCTCCCCCAGCTCCTCGCCGTCCAGGCGGACCTCGCCGCGCACGACATGGACGTAGACGAAGGGCGCGTCGGGGACGGCCGTGCGCTCGCCCGCCGTCAGCCGGCGCACATGGAGCATGGCGCCCGCCTCGGGGACGGCGTACGGGGTGGAGTCGGCGATGCCGTGCACGGTCTCGTACGCGGGGTCGCCGCCCGGTTCCAGCGGGGCCAGCCACATCTGGACGAAGACCAGCGGCAGCTCGCCGTCGTTGCGCTCGGCGTGACGGACGCCGCCCGCGGAGCTCAGCCGCTGGACGTCGCCGTGGCGCAGCACCGACTCGTGTCCGGCCGAGTCGCGATGGGTCAGCTCCCCTTCCACCACCCAGGTGACGATCTCGGTGTGGCTGTGCGGGTGCTCGTCGAAGCCGGCGCCGGGGGCGAGCCGCTCCTCGTTGCAGGCGATCACCGCGCCGAAGCGGAGATTGTCGGGGGCGTAGTGCGGGCCGAAGGAAAAGGCGTGGAGCGAGGAGATCCCGGCCGCCGGGTCCCCTCCGCGGTAGCGCTCGTCGGCGCGGCGGACGTCCATCACATCCACCACCGTAGCCCCGGCCCGGCGACCTTCCCGCCCATACTTGCGACCCGCCGCCGCACGGCTCCGTCCTGATAAGGCAGTCTTGTCCCGTGCCCGAACCCGAATCCAGCAACACCGAGCGCCCAGCGCACGACGTCCACACGCACTCCGCGACCCTCAAGCGGCTGGAGAAGTCGGCCGGCACTCTCGCCGCCCAGGCCATCACGCGGATGGACGAGACGCTGCCGTGGTACCGGGCCATGCCTCCGGAGAACCGGTCGTGGATCGGCCTGGTCGCCCAGGCCGGCATCGCCGCCTTCACCGAGTGGTTCCGGCACCCGGACGCGCCGCAGGCCATCTCCACCGATGTCTTCGGCACCGCGCCACGCGAGCTGACCAGGGCCATCACGCTGCGCCAGACGGTGGAGATGGTGCGGACCACAATCGAGGTCATGGAATCGGCCATCGACGAGGTGGCGGCTCCCGGCGACGAGTCGGTGCTGCGCGAGGCGCTCCTGGTCTACGCCCGCGAGATCGCCTTCGCCACCGCCCAGGTGTACGCGCAGGCGGCGGAGGCACGCGGTGCCTGGGACGCCCGGCTCGAATCGCTCGTCGTGAACGCGGTGCTCTCCGGCGAGGCCGACGAGGGCGCCGTCTCCCGGGCCGCCGCGCTCGGCTGGAACTCGCCCGAACATGTCTGCGTGGTGCTGGGCACGGCACCCGACGGTGACAGCGAACTGACGGTCGAGGCGATCCGGCGGGCCGCCCGGCACGCCAAGCTGCAAGTGCTGACGGGGGTGCTCGGGGACCGGCTGGTCGTCATCGCCGGCGGCAGCGACAACCCCCTCGCCGTCGCCAAGTCACTGATCGGTCCGTACGCCGCCGGATCCGTCGTCGCCGGGCCGATCGTGCCCGACCTGCTCGCCGCGACCCGGTCCGCGCAGGCCGCGGCGGCCGGGCTGAAGGCATGTTTCGCCTGGCAGGACGCCCCGCGCCCGGTCCTGGCGGACGATCTGCTGCCGGAGCGCTCTATCGCCGGAGACCCGTCCGCCCGCGAGCAGCTGGTGGAGGAGATCTACAGACCGCTGGAGGAAGCCGGCTCCGCGCTCCTGGAGACGCTCAGCGTCTATCTGGAGCAGGCGAGCAGCCTCGAAGGCGCCGCCCGGATGCTCTTCGTCCATCCCAACACCGTGCGCTACCGGCTCCGACGTGTGACTGACGTCACCGGCTGGTCGCCCTCGGATGTACGATCCGCGTTCACGCTGCGGATCGCGCTCATCCTGGGGCGTCTGGCCGATGGAGATCCCCAGACCTAGGCTTTTGTCGGGGACCTACAATTCCCCCTCGTGTTCTTCGTCCCTGTCCCCACGGGCGGCCGTGGCCGTCCACAAGAGAGAGTGTGAGAGTGCTCGTACTCGTCGCTCCCGGCCAGGGCGCTCAGACGCCCGGCTTCCTGACTCCTTGGCTCGACCTCCCCGGCGCCGCCGAACGCCTCGCCGCGTGGTCGGACGCCATCGGGCTCGACCTTGCCCACTACGGCACGCAGGCCGACGCGGACGCGATCCGGGACACGGCTGTCGCCCAGCCGCTCCTGGTCGCCGCCGGCCTGCTGTCCGCCGCGGCACTCGGTGACGTGAACCCCGGTGCCGTCGCCGGCCACAGCGTCGGTGAGATCACCGCCGCCGCGTTCGCGGGCGTGCTCGACGACACCGCCGCGCTGACCCTGGTACGCAAGCGCGGCCTGGCGATGGCCGAGGCCGCCGCCGTCACGCGGACCGGAATGTCGGCACTGCTCGGCGGGGACCCCGAGACGACGGTCCCGCACCTGGAGAAGCTCGGGCTGACCCCGGCCAACGTGAACGGCGCGGGCCAGATCGTGGCCGCCGGCACACTGGAGCAGCTGGCCGCCCTGGAGGCGGACAAGCCCGAGGGCGTCCGGCGTGTCGTGGCCCTGAAGGTGGCGGGCGCCTTCCACACCAGCCACATGGCCCCCGCGGTCGAGGCGTTGGCGAAGGCCGCCGCTGACCTGAGCCCGGCGGACCCGCGGATCACGTACGTCTCGAACCGGGACGGCCAGACCGTCGGCTCCGGTGCCGAGGTCGTCTCGCGCCTGGTCGGCCAGGTCGCCAACCCGGTCCGCTGGGACCTGTGCATGGAGACCTTCAAGGAGCTCGGCGCGACCGCGCTGATCGAGGTGTGCCCCGGCGGCACGCTGACCGGTCTGGCCAAGCGCGCGCTGCCCGGCGTCACGACGCTGGCCCTGAAGACACCCGACGACCTCGACGCGGCTCGCGAGCTCATCGCCGAGCACAGCGCGGCCTAAGGAGCCCGAGAGCATGTCGAAGATCAAGGCACCCAAGGGCGCTCCGTTCGCGCGCATCCTAGGCGTCGGCGGCTACCGCCCCGTCCGGGTGGTGCCCAACGAGGTGATCCTGGAGACGATCGACTCGTCCGACGAGTGGATCCGCTCGCGCTCCGGCATCGAGACGCGGCACTGGGCCTCCGACGAGGAGACCGTCGCCGCGATGTCGATCGAGGCGTCCGGCAAGGCGATCGCCGACGCCGGGATCAACGCCGACCAGATCGGCGCCGTGGTGGTCTCCACCGTGTCGCACTTCAGCCAGACCCCGGCCATCGCCACCGAGATCGCCGACAAGCTCGGCACCAACAAGGCCGCGGCCTTCGACATCTCGGCCGGCTGCGCGGGCTTCGGCTACGGCCTGACCCTCGCCAAGGGCATGATCGTCGAGGGTTCGGCCGAGTACGTCCTCGTCATCGGCGTGGAGCGGCTGTCCGACCTCACCGACCTGGAGGACCGCGCGACGGCCTTCCTGTTCGGCGACGGCGCGGGCGCGGTCGTCGTGGGTCCCTCCGAGGAGCCGCACATCGGCCCCACCGTCTGGGGCAGCGAGGGCGACAAGGCAGGCACGATCAAGCAGACCGTGCCGTGGGACCGCTTCAGGATCGGCGACGTCTCCCAGCTTCCGCTCGACTCCAAGGGCGAGATCAAGTTCCCTGCCATCACGCAGGAGGGCCAGGCGGTGTTCCGCTGGGCCGTGTTCGAGATGGCGAAGGTCGCCCAGCAGGCGCTGGACGCGGCCGGGATCAGCCCGGACGACCTGGATGTCTTCATTCCCCACCAGGCCAACGAGCGGATCATCGACTCGATGGTGAAGACGCTGAAACTGCCGGGACACGTCACGGTCGCGCGTGACGTGCGCACCACCGGCAACACCTCGGCCGCCTCGATCCCGCTCGCAATGGAGCGGCTCCTGGCGACCGGTGCGGCGAAGAGCGGCGACACCGCGCTCGTCATCGGCTTCGGGGCGGGTCTCGTGTACGCCGCGACGGTCGTTACCCTCCCCTAGGCACTCCGTACCGGATCACCCGGTCCGTACGGAAAACCGCCACCCCTCTGGAAACACACCGAAGGAGCGCCTGACATGGCCGCCACTCAGGAAGAGATCGTCGAAGGTCTCGCCGAGATCGTCAACGAGATCGCCGGGATCCCCACCGAGGACGTCCAGCTGGACAAGTCCTTCACCGACGACCTGGACGTCGACTCGCTGTCCATGGTCGAGGTCGTCGTCGCCGCCGAAGAGCGCTTCGACGTCAAGATCCCGGACGACGACGTCAAGAACCTCAAGACCGTCGGCGACGCGACCGACTACATCCTCAAGCACCAGGCCTGATCTTCCGGTCACCTGGGCCGACCGCCCGGGTTCGCCCGGGCCCCGTGCCCTGGTTCGCCTGGGCTGATGCCCCGCCACCCGGCGGTGGCGCCGCTGAATCCTCGTATCCGTTGGAGAAAGAATTCCCGTGAGCCCGACCAATCGCACCGTGGTCGTCACCGGTATCGGCGCAACCACACCGCTGGGTGGCGACGCAGCCTCTACCTGGGAGGGCCTGATCGCCGGACGTTCCGGCGTACGCCCCCTGGAGCAGGAGTGGGCCGCCGACCAGGCGGTCCGTATCGCGGCGCAGATCGCCGTGGAGCCGGGCGAGGTCATTCCCCGCCCGCAGGCCCGCCGCCTGGACCGCTCGGCGCAGTTCGCGCTGATCGCGGCCAAGGAGGCCTGGGCGAACGCCGGTTTCACCGACAAGGCGGGCGAGGACCCGAGTGTCGACCCCGACCGGCTGGGCGCTGTCATCGCCTCCGGCATCGGTGGCGTAACGACCCTGCTCGACCAGTACGACGTGCTGAAGGAGAAGGGCGTACGCCGTGTCTCCCCGCACACCGTCCCGATGCTGATGCCGAACGGTCCGTCCGCCAACGTGGGGCTCGCCGTGGGCGCCCGCGCCGGTGTGCACACCCCGGTCTCGGCCTGCGCCTCCGGCGCCGAGGCCATCGGCTACGCCATCGAGATGATCCGCACGGGCCGCGCCGACGTCGTCGTCGCCGGTGGCACCGAGGCGGCCATCCACCCCCTTCCCATCGCCGCGTTCGGCAACATGATGGCGATGTCCAAGAACAACGACGACCCGCAGGGTGCCTCGCGCCCCTACGACGTCGCCCGTGACGGCTTCGTCCTCGGCGAGGGCGCCGGCGTCCTCGTCCTGGAGTCCGCCGAGCACGCCGCCAAGCGCGGTGCCCGGGTGTACGCCGAGGCGGTCGGCCAGGGCATCTCGGCCGACGCGCACGACATCGTGCAGCCGGAGCCCGAGGGCCGCGGGATCTCGCACGCCCTGCAGAACCTGCTCGACAACACCGACCTGGACCCTGCCGAGATCGTGCACGTGAACGCGCACGCCACCTCGACGCCGGCCGGTGACGTGGCCGAGCTGAAGGCGCTGCGCAAGGTGTTCGGCGACGATGCCGACCACTTCGCGGTCTCCGCCACCAAGTCGATGACCGGTCACCTCCTCGGTGGCGCCGGTGGCGTCGAGTCGGTCGCGGTCGTGCTCGCCCTGTACCACCGGATCGCGCCGCCGACCATCAACGTCGAGAACCTCGACCCCGAGGCCGAGGCCGCAGCCGACATCGTCCGCGGCGAGGCGCGCAAGCTGCCCGTCGAGGGCCGGATCGCCGCGCTGAACGACTCGTTCGGCTTCGGCGGGCACAACGTGGTCCTGGCGTTCCGTACCGTCTGACGCCGGCTTCTCCGCGCTGAACGGCGTGTGGCCCGCACCCCCCTTGCCGGGGGTGCGGGCCACACGCCGTTCGCCGTCGGGGTCGGGTGCCCTCCGCGGACCGCTCCCCGCGGGGTGGTCGCGGGATGCTGGTCGCGGGGTGCTGGTCGTCCGGGTCAGACCACCTGGTGCAGCCAGCGGACCGGGGCGCCCTCGCCCGCGTAGCGGAAGGGCTCCAGTTCGTCGTCCCAGGGCTTGCCGAGAAGCTTGGCGAGGTCGGCCTCCAGGTCGCTCTCGCCACGCTGGGAGCGCAGGAGCGCGGCGCGCAGGCGGTCCTCGGGGATGAGGATGTCGCCGTGGATGCCGGTGACCGCGTGGAAGATGCCGAGCTCGGGGGTGCAGCTGTAGCGCTCGCCCTCGGCGGTGGGGCAGGGCTCGGCGGTGACCTCGAAGCGCAGCAGATGCCAGCCGCGCAGCGCGGAGGCGAGCTTGGAGGCGGTGCCGACCTCGCCCTTCCAGGAGAACTCGGATCTCCAGGTGCCCGGCGCGGCGGGCTGCCGGATCCAGTCGAGGTTGACGCGCGTGCCGAGCACCCCCGCGACCGCCCACTCGACGTGTGGGCACAACGCGCGGGGCGCGGAGTGCACGTAGAGAACTCCACGTGTCGTCACTGGGGCCTCCGGACAGAGCGAGACATCTTGTAACTTAGCGGAACGGCAGTGGCAGGGCGGCCACGGGGCGAGGCTACCGTGCGGCGGCGCAAGGAGTGTGACGTACCGTCGGTCCAAGCGCCGTGAACCTCCGAGGTTTCACCCGGCGGGACGCGTCCGGACTCCCTTGCCGGGGGTCCGGGGTTGACCCCCGGGCAGAGCCGGCCGCCCATGGAAACGCGGTGCGACCGGCCGTGTACGACGTGGTGCGACCGACCGCGCGGGACGGGTGCCGACCAACCCTGTACAACGAACGAGGGGACCAGGGGATGCGGAATCGCAGCCACCGTTCACGGGCCGTCCTCGCCTTCGCGGCGGCGACGGCTCTTCTGGGCATCGCCGCCTGCGACGCCACCGGTGGCAATTCCTCCGCGCCCAGAGGCACGGGAGCGCGGCCGTCCCCGAAGCCCACGCCGGCCTGGGACCGCAGCCCGGAGTCCATGGCCGCGGTCGGCGACTCCATCACCCGCGGGTTCGACGCGTGCAGCGTGCTGTCCGACTGCCCCGAAGTGTCGTGGGCGACCGGCAGCGATCCGCAGGTCAACAGTCTCGCCGTACGCCTGCTCGGCACGACCGGGGCGGCCGAGCGCAGTTGGAACTACGCGGTGACCGGCGCGCGGATGGCCGACCTGCCCGGTCAGATGGCGCAGGCGGCGACCCGGAAGCCGGAGCTGGTCACGGTGATGGCGGGCGCCAACGACGCCTGCCGCTCCTCCGCGTCGGCGATGACCTCCGTCGCCGACTTCCGTACCGAGTTCCAGGACGCTCTGGACACCCTGCGCGGCGCGCTGCCCAAGGCCCAGGTGTATGTGTCGAGCGTGCCGGATCTGAAGCGGCTGTGGTCCGAGGGGCGCGGCAATCCGCTGGGCAAGCAGGTCTGGAAGCTGGGCATCTGCCCCTCGATGCTCGGCGACGCGGACTCGCTGGACTCGGCGGCGACGCTGCGACGCGGAAGGGTGCAGGACCGGGTGGAGGCGTACAACCAGGTGCTCCGCGAGGTGTGCGTCAAGGACCGGCGCTGCCGCTTCGACGGGGGCGCGGTGTTCGACTACCGCTTCGGCACGGACCAGTTGAGCCACTGGGACTGGTTCCACCCGAGCAGGAACGGACAGGCGCGACTCGCGGAGATCGCCTACCGGACCGTCACGGCGCGCAATCCGGTGACCTAGGGTTTCCCCCATGAGTGAACTTTTCGGCACACTTTCCGACGGCACCCCGGTCCACCGCTGGACGCTGGAGCGGTCCGGGGTCCGGGTGCGCGTGCTCACGTACGGCGGGGTCGTGCAGTCGGCCGAGGTGCCGGACCGGGACGGGCGGGCCGTGGACGTGACGCTGGGCTTCCCCGATCTGGCGGGCTACACGGCGCATCCGGGGCCGTTTCTCGGGGCACTGGTGGGGCGGTACGCGAACCGGATCGGGGGCGCCCGCTTCTCGCTGGACGGATCGGTCCACCAGCTGGACCCGAACGACGGGCCCAACTCGCTGCACGGCGGCGACGGCGGCTTCGACAAGCGCGTGTGGGACGCCGAGCCGGTCGAACACGGCGTGCGGCTCTCCCGGGTCAGCCCGGACGGCGAGGAGCGCTTCCCCGGCCGTCTGGAGGTCTCGGCGACCTACACGCTCGACGAGCGGGGCGCGCTGCACATCGCCTACGAGGCGGTCACCGACGCGCCGACCGTCCTGAACCTGACGAACCACACGTACTGGAACCTGAGCGGCTCGGGCAGTGCATGGGGGCACGAACTCCGCCTCGACGCCTCGCGGTTGACACGAGTGGGCACGGACCTCATCCCGACCGGGGAGATCGACCCCGTGGAGGGCACGCGCTTCGACTTCCGGGAGGCCCGCAAGACCGGCGCGGGCTACGACCACAACTACGTGCTCGACAAGGGGGTCACCGCTGCTCCCGTGGAGGTCGCCGAGCTGCGTGATCCGGCGTCCGGGCGGGTGCTGACCGTGGCGACCACCGAACCCGGTCTCCAGCTCTACACCGCCGATCACCTGAGCGACCCCTTCGCCCCCAACGACGGCATCGCGCTGGAGACCCAGCACTTCCCCGACTCCCCGAACCGGCCGGAGTTCCCGAGCACGGAGCTGCGACCGGGCGACGTGTTCACGTCGGAGACGGTGTACGGGTTCTCCGTGCGGGACTAGGACCGCGGCCGGGAGCCCGGCACTCGGGCACGGCGTCCTGCCGTCGATACTCGACGGGGTCGGCGATCCGCCCTCGTTCCCCGCGACGCGGGGCGGAGGAGAGAGAACGGCGAGCCCCGGTCCGGAGGTCAGGTTCCGGACCGGGGCTGCTCACAGGGCGTGCGCCGGTCACGCCTCGATGATCGTGCGCAGTCGGCGGTCCCCGAGGGAACGGCCTGCCTGAATCTCGTACGAACCCTTCACAAACGCCCAGGCGTTCGCGGCGGTGTCCCAGATCTCGAAAGCGCGGCGCGGGAGTTCCACGACGGCCTCGACGCTCTCGCCGGGTCCGGCCTCGACCCCCGCGAAACCGGCGAGCACGCGAACGGGCCGCTCGGCGTCGGGTTCCGCCGGGGCGAGGTAGACCTGGACGACCTCACGCCCGGCGCGCTCACCGGAGTTGCGGACGCGGACGGTGACGGTGCCGCCCTCGACCGCGATCGACTCGTAGGCCCACTCGGTGTAGCCGAGGCCGTGGCCGAAGGCGTACGAGGGGGTCCTCCCCGCCTTCTCCCAGGCGCGGTAGCCGATGAAGACGTCCTCGGTGTACGGGAGTTCGCCGTCGGCGGGGAGCACCTGGGTGACCGGCGCGTCGGCGAGGGAGCCCCAGGTGGTGGGGAGGCGGCCACCCGGCTCGTGGGCACCGGTGAGGACGTCGGCGAGGGCGGCGCCGCCCTCCTGGCCCGGGAACCAGCTCAGAAGCACGGCGGCGACCTCGTCACACCAGGGGAGTTCCACCGGGGAGCCGGAGTTGACGACCACGACGGTGTTCGGGTTGGCCGCGGCGACGGCGTGCACCAGCTCGTCCTGCCGGCCCGGGAGCCGGAGGTCCGCCCGGTCGAAGCCCTCGGACTCGACCCGGTCGGTGGTGGCGACCACGACGACGGCGGTGTCGGCGGCGCGGGCCGCCTCGACGGCCTCGGCGATCAGCTCGTCCGCCTCGCGCACGGGCTCCTGGTGCGCGAGCGAGAAGCCGACGACCTTCATCGGGATGCCCTCGGGGAGCGCGACCACATGCGTGAGGGAGACCTCGACCTGTTCGCCCGCGGTGAGTTCGGCCTGGCCGCGGGGTACCGGGGCGCCGAAGAACGTCACGAAGGGGTCGTCCTTGTCGGTGCCCTGGACGTCGTCGAAGTACGTCGTGCCGTCGACGATGAGGGTGAAGGCGCCGAGGCCCTTGATCCCGAAGGTGTGCGGGCCGCTGTCGCGCGGGGTGAAGGTGCCGGTGAGCTCGACGGTGTGGAGGGTGTCGTGGGTGACCCCCTCGGGCAGGTCGTCGCCCATCCACTGGATCTGACCGCTCGGGGCCGAACCGCTGCCGATGATCTCGCCGGCCGTGTCACGGCAGACGGCGCGCAGCTCGAACCCCTTCTCGGCGACGGGGAGTTCCACCGTCGGGTCGGCGCCGACGGCGTAGCTGAGACTGCCTTCGGGGAGGGCGGCGGTGAGTCCGTCGAGGGGCGAGACGATCCGGGCGGGGAAGACGGTGGCGGAGCCGCCGCCGAGGACGCGGGCGTCGCGTGCGGCGGCGCCGATGAGTGCCACCCGGTGCCCCTCCGCCAGTGGCAGGGCGCCTTCGTTGCGGACGAGGACGAAGCCGCGGCGGGCGATCTCGCGGGCGAGCGCCTCCCCGTCGAGGGTCGCGGGCGGCTCGGTCACGACGGGCTCGGCGCCCTCCAGGATGCCCACGCGGGCGGCGAGGCGCAGCACATTGCGGACGGCCGCGTCGACCGTGGCCTCCGCCACCTCGCCCGCGCGGACGGCGGCGGCGAGCGGTGCGCCGTAGACGGTCGTCGGGCCGGGCATGGCGACGTCGAGGCCGCCCTCGATGGCGGCCTTGGTGGCGCGGCCGGCCATCCAGTCGGAGACGTTGAAGCCGTCGAAGCCCCATTCGCCGCGCAGGATCTCGTTCACGAGATAGCGGTGCTCGGACATCGTCGTGCCGTTGACCGAGTTGTAGGCGGTCATGATGCCCCAGGGGTGGGCGTTCTCGACGATGGTCTCGAAGGGAGCCAGGTACAGCTCGCGCAGGGCGCGTTCGGAGACGAGATTGTTCACCGTGAAGCGGTCGGTCTCGGCGTCGTTGGCCACGAAGTGCTTGACGGTGGTGCCGACGCCACCGGACTGCACGCCCCGGACGTAGCCGCTGCCGATCGCGCCGGTCAGGAGCGGATCCTCGCTGTAGGCCTCGAAGTGGCGGCCGCCGAGCGGCGAGCGGTGCAGGTTGACGGTCGGGGCGAGCAGGACGTGGACGCCCTTGCGGCGGGCCTCCTGGGCGAGGAGCGTGCCCGCGCGGTGGGCCAGTTCCGGGTCCCAGGTGGCGGCCAGCGCGGTGGGCGACGGGAGCGCGACGGACGGGTCGTCGGCGGTCCAGTGGACGCCCCGGACCCCGATCGGGCCGTCGGACATGACGAGGGACTTCAGCCCGATCCCGGGGAGCGCGGGCAGCGTCCACATGTCCTGGCCGGACAGCAGCCGGGCCTTCGCGTCCAGGCCGAGCCGGCCGAGGGCCGCCTCGACCACGGCCTCACGGGCCGCGTCCTGGCGGTCCTTCGCCGTATCCACCGCTGTCTCCGCCATCGCGGCACCTCCTCGTTGAAAGCCGTCGGCCCATCCTGCAACGGTTACCTGTAGAGCGGTAGGTTTCGTTATGCTGCCGTTATTATTGGTGTGATCGGATGCCGTACGGTGACGCCATGACGACCAGGACCAGGAGTGAGGAGCGACGCGCGGAGATCGTGCGCGCGGCGCTGGAGGTGATCGCCGAGCGCGGCTACCGGGGCGCGAGCCTCTCCGCGGTCGCCGAGCGCGTGGGTCTCACCCAGCAGGGCCTGCTCCATCACTTCCCGACCAAAGAGGCCCTGCTCGTCGCCGTGCTCAAGGAGCGGGACCAGTGGGACGCCGTGCCGGACACCACCTGGCGGGCCGATCTGCTCGTCTCGCTGGTCGAGTACAACGCCATGCGGCCCGGGATCATCCAGACCTTCTCGGCGCTGCTGGGCGAGAGCGTCACGGAGGGGCACCCGGCGCGCGAGTTCTTCACGAAGCGCTACACGGCGGTGCGCGCCAACATGGCCTCGGTGCTGCGCGCCGAGTACGGGGAGCGGCTGCCGAGCGGCCTCACCCCGGAGCGGGCCGCCCCCCTGCTCGTCGCCGTGATGGACGGGCTCCAGTACCAATGGCTGCTGGACCCGGAGGCGGTGGACATGCCGGCCGCGTTCCGGGACTTCCTCACGCTGCTGGGCGAGCGCTGACCGACCTCAGTCCTGCGGACGGGCGCCGACCGCCGCGACGACCTCGACCTCCACGAGGGCGTCCGGCTTGAACAGGCGCGAGACCGATGTGGGTGACGGCTCGCGCGATGTCCGCACCGGCCACGGCGGGGTCCTCGGCGGCGCGCCGGTAGTGCTCCAGCACCGCCTCCATGGCGGGGAGTCGGGCCGACTTCGCGCTGCGGGAATCGGCGGCGAGGACACCCGTCTGACCACCGGACGCAAGCCTCCGGACGAAGCCGCCCGCCGGGGACCGGGGCATCTCCCTTCCGTCCCGCGCGACGACCCACGCCCTTCGGCCACTTACGCCTCGCACCATGGTGAACGCCCCGCCCGTCACGGGATACTGCCGCCGTCCGGCAGCACCCCCACGCGACGGAAGGCACGAACTCCCTTGACTCGGTTACGCGTTCGGATCGGCATACTCGGGCTGACGCTGCTGGCGGGACTCGCCGCGACGCCCGCCCCGTCGGCGACGGCCGCCGAGACCTCCACGGCCGAGGAGCGGCGGCTCGACGGTGCGGCACCCCAGGAGATCCTGCGGCGCTCCGGATTCGGCACGGTGGCACCGGAGTTCGTCCGGGCACTGGGCCGGGCCGAGTCGTACGCGCAGGCCGAGCGGATCGTGCAGCGGCAGGGTGCGCGGCTGTGGCGGCGGGCGGTCGACCGGGCACAGGGCCGGGGCCCGGCGGGCGGGGACCTGAGCCGGGACGACGACCGGCCGTTGTACTGGGCGCGGCTCGGCATGACGCGCGAAGTACGCGGCTGGGAACCCGGGTTCGCGCTCACCGATGCCCGGCGCGCCCGTCTGCTGGACGACCTGGAGCGGAGCTCCCGCGGCCAGGACGCCGTGCGCTACCCGTCGCGCAAGGGGGTGAAGCGCATCCTGGTCACCGGGTTCGACCCGTTCACACTCGACCGGGACATCCGGATCTCCAACCCGTCCGGGGCGACCGCGCTCGCCCTCGACGGCACGACGATCCGGACGGCGGACGGTCCGGCGCGCGTGGAGACCGTCGTGTTCCCGGTCCGCTGGCGGGACTTCGCCGGGGACGCCTCCCGCGCAACCGGTTCCGGGGAGGGGACGGTGGAGCGGACCCTTCGGCCGTACCTCCCGCACGTGGACCTTTTCGCGACGGTCAGCCAGGGCCGTGTCGGCCGGTTCGACGTGGAGCGGACCAACGGGGCCTGGCGGGGTGGCTTTCCGGACAACGAGAACGTCTCCCGGACGGAGACCGTCCCGGTCACCGACCCGGCCTCGCAGCCCGAGTGGACGTCGACGACGCTCCCGTACGCGCAGATCGTCGCCGCGCACACGGGCCGCTTCCCGGTCTACGACCACACCTCGGTGACCGAGATCCCGGCGGGAGGGACCGAGGCCGTCGTGCGCCCCGAGGGACCGACTCCGGGTTCGCGGGCCCGCGCGGGCGGCGGCGGGGACTATCTGTCGAACGAGATCGCCTACCGGGCGACGCTGCTGCGCGACCGGCTCGGCCTCGGTGCGCGTCTGCCCGGCGGCCATGTCCACACGCCCGTCCTGCAGTTCGGCACGGGCAACACGGACCCGGCGACCGGGACGGTGACGGACCCCGAGTTCGTACGCAACCGTCTCGACATCATCGATCAGGTGCGGGCGATCCTGACAGTGGCCGCGGACGCGGCCGTCCCGGCCGTCAGTGGGACGGGGCGAACGCGAGGGTGATGCCGGGTCCGGCCGGGACGGTGGTGACGGCGAGGATCTCCGTCAAGGGGTGGCCCTCTCCCCCTTGGCGGCTGCCTCAGGGTCTCCGTCGGCTGCTGCCTCGGGGTCCTCGCCGGCACCCTCGCCGATCTCCTCGCCGAGCAGGTCGCGGGCCATCAGGGTGGCGCCCGCGACGGCTCCCGGCATCAGGAAGACCGCGACGAACGGAACGAAGAAGGCGAGGGCCAGCGGGGTGCCGAAGCCCCAGACCAGCGTCTTGCGGGCGCGGAGCAGGGCGAGGCGCGCCCGGAGGTCGACGCGGCGGCGTTGCAGGGCGACGGCGACGAGTTCCTCGGTGAGGAAGAAGCCGGTGACGATGAAGCCGAGCGCCGGGACGACGGTCTGGCCGATGAACGGGACGAAACCGAGCGCGAAGAGAAGGACTCCCCAGACAAGGGCCCGCACGAGGATGCGGAGGCTGTCCCGCCCGGAGATCCACAGCTCACGCCAGAGCGGCAGCCCCGACTCGGGGGCCGTGCCGTCCGGGGAGACGTCGCGGTCGACCCGCTCCGAGAGGCTCTCGTAGAAGGGCTGTCCTATGAGCAGGGTGACCGCGGTGAAGGTGAGGACCGCGAGGAGAAGGGCGAGCGCGAAGAGCACGGCGGTGAGGAAGCCGCGGAACAGGCCCGACCAGGGACTGGTCCAGTCGTCCGCGAACGGGGTCGCCCAGGTGACGAAGTCCTCCCCGTAGACGCCGAGGCCGACCAGCGCCGCCGCGTAGAGCACCAGCGTGATGAGCCCCGGCAACAGCCCGAACCCATAGCTCTTCCCGTGCCGGGCCACCCATCGCTGGCCTCGCAGCAAGTAACCGAAGCCCACCCCAAGATCGCGCATGGGGAAACTTTATCGGGGTCCCGCGGGAGACCGCACCGGACGGTGGTGACGGTCTGGGCACGGGACGGACGGTGACGGCCCCGGCACCGGGCAGTGGTGGCCGCCTCGGCGCCGCGGGTCGGCCCCGGCACCGGGGCGCGGTGACCGCCCCCCTGGGTGGTGACGGCCCGGGTAACGGCCCGCACAGCGGGGACGGGCCCGGCGCCGGGCCCCGGGGTGACCGTCCACGCGGTCGTGGCGGTCAGGCGACCACCACTCCCTGGTCCGCCGCGGGCGCCATCGCGGCGGTGACGCGGACCGCGGCGGCCCGGGCGACGCGGCCTGCGCGCCGGGCGGAGCCCAGCATCACGGGCTGGAGCTGTTCGAGGCCGGCGACGAGGAGCTCCTCGCTCGCGACGAGAAGCGGGCGCGCCGCCGTCGCGGCGGCGGCAGCGGCCTCCGCGAGGTCGGCGAGCGGGGGAAGTCCGGCCCGGACGACACCGGCCCCCGCGGTGGCCGCCCGCTCGGCCAGGGCCACCTGGAGAGGCAGCAGTGGAGCCAGCGCGGCCGTCAACGCGTCGGCGACGCGCTGGAGTTCGGGTGCGGAGTCACGCAGCACACCCGCCGCCGCCCGGAGCACCGGAGTGAGCGCGAGCAGCGCCCCCGCCGCCACGCCGGCCGCCGCGGGCAGCAGCGGCGAGGTGGCCTCGACGAGTTCGCCGAGCGCGACGACGGCCTCCTGGACCGCGGGTTCCACCGCGTCGAGGACGGGCAGCAGGCTGTCGCCGATCGCGGCGAGCAGTGCCTGGGCGGGTTCGCTCACCGGGTGCACGGCGAGCGGGGCCCCGCTGGTGCCGAGCCGGGTCAGCGTGTCGACGATCTTGTAGAAGGCCTCCTGCGCCTGCGGGGAGGCGCTCGCCTCGGCCAGTTCGGCCGTCGTCTCGCGCAGGACGCGCAGCGCCTCGGTCCCGGAGCCGTCCCGGGGGTCGAGGGTGTTGACGGCGATTCTGGTGATGTTCCCCGCCGTGTCGAGGAGTTGGCCGGTGATCTCGGTCGTGGTGCGCACCATGCGCAGCACGTCCCCCCTGCTGGGGAGCGACGGAATCGGGGACATGGGCTCTCCTCGCCACACGTGTCGCCGCCGGGACCTGTCCGGCGGATCGGGCCGGGTGCCGCACTCAGCATGCCCGCTCCGGCCCCCCGGTGATGCGCCGTCCGGGGCATCCATGACGGCCGTCGGGACGGACGTGAGAGCTGTTGTGACGGGAAAGCGCTCTTGTTGCGCGAGAGTCGAACAGGTACACCTCGCCGTACCGACCCGACCGGTCCGCGCAGGCCTCGGACCGTCCTCGGGAAGCCGCCGGCACACCCTCAGGAAGCCCCTGCCCCGGAGGTACGACGCATGCGCTTGCCGAAGCCTCGCCGACCCCTGCCGAGACCCGCCCTGCTCGCCGCCGTCGCCGCGGTCGCGGCCGGCTCGCTGGTGCTCGCCCCGACCAGCGCCACCGCGGACCGCAGGCCACCGGTCCGTGACGGCGCCGCCGCGGCCGACGGCGCGGCGCGGGCGCCCGCGAGCGCCGCCCGCGCCGCGCTCACCGCACCCGTCACCGACCTCTCGGCGAGCACCCGCGGTTACCCCCGCCAACAGGTCCTCACCCCCGACCCGGTGAACCTCGCCGACAAGTCCATCAAGCTCGGCCTCACCCCGTACCACGCCATCGCGCCGAAACTGAACGCCCTGCAGCGGCTGGGCGACCGGGTGAGCGTCGAGGTCGCGGGGCGGTCCGCGGGCGGCCACCGCCTCTTCCTCGTCACGGTCACCGCCCCGGAGTCCGCCGCCCGGACCCGCGCCCAGGAGCGGATGCGCGAGCTCATCGAGAACGCGCCCGGCGCCGCCGCCAAGGACCCCGGGGTCAAGAGCGGTTACAAGACGCCGGTCTTCCTCAACAGCAACATCCACGGCAACGAGTGGGAGGGAACGGACGCCGCCCTCTCGCTCATCGAGCACCTCGCCACGGACACGGACGCGAGGACCGAGGACCTCCTCGCCCACAGCCGGCTCTACTTCAACATCACCGCGAACCCGGACGGCCGGATCGCGGGCACCCGCGCCAACGCGAACGGTTTCGACCTGAACCGGGACTTCATCACCGCCTCGCAGCCCGAGGCGCGCGCGATGCGGCAGATCGCGATCGACAAGCAGCCGGCCGTCATGCTCGATCTGCACGGCTACGTCAACGGCACGCTCATCGAGCCGACGACCCCGCCGCACGGCGAGAACTACGAGTACGACCTCTTTCTCAAGAACACCTACGCCAACGCCCTCGGCATGGAGGCCGCCGTCAACGGTCTCGGGTACACCCCCGCCGCCGACGGTGTGGAGCCCGCCCAGATCCCGTTCCGCGACCAGCAGGAGGGCTGGGACGACTGGCCGCCGATCTTCACCCCGCAGTACGCGGCCTTCCACGGCGCGGTCGCCGCGCACACCGTCGAGATCCCGATGACGGTGAACGGCACGGCGTACGACACCCTGCCGGTGGCCGAGCTGAGGCGCCGCTCGGCGATCAACGTCGATGTCGCGGTCGCCGCCCTGCGCGCCACGCTCGACTTCGCCCGGTCGCACCGGACTTCGCTCATCGCCGACCAGATCGAGGTCTTCCGGCGGGGCGCGACAGGTGCCGCGCAGGTACCGGTCTCCCCCGAAACGGTCCCCGGCGTCCCGGGCATCGGCCCCGAGGACGTCTACACGACCGACTTCCCCGCCGCGTACGTCATTCCGGCGGGCGCGGCCCAGCGTTCGAGCGCCGCCGCCGCGCGCCTGGTGGCCCACCTGATCGCCGACGACGTGCGCGTCACCCGCGCCACACGCGGTTTCCGGCTCGCGGGACGCTCGTACCCGAAGGGCTCCTTCGTCGTCGATCTGCGTCAGCCCAAGCGCGGCCTGGCCAATGTCATGCTCGCGGACGGGCGCGACATCAGCGACAAGGTGTCGACGATGTACGACATCTCGGGCTGGAGCCTCGGCCGTCTGTGGGGCGCGACGGTCGAACGGGTGGAGAGCGGGGGGCTGGCGGCTCTCCCGCTGCGCGCGGTCGACGCCGCGCCGCACGCCGGACGGGTCGCCCCGCAAGGCGACCTGCGGCTCCGGCTCGGCACACCGCAGGAGGTCGCCGCTCTCAACTCCCTTCTGAAGCAGGGTGTTCCGGTACGGCAGGACGGCGACGGCGGGGTGGTCGTGCCGGCGTCGGCCCGTGCGAAGGCGGTCGAGGCCGCCCGGGCGCACGACGTCTCCTTCGACGCGGCGAAGGCGGCGCACGATGTCTCCCTCGACACCGCGAGAGCGGCGCGGGGCGTCCCGCTGCGGCGTGTCCGCGTCGCCGCGGCCGTCACGCCCGGCGAGCTCTTCGCGCTCCGCGAGATGAACTTCGACGTGGTCCCGGTGTCGACGGCGATCCTCGACGCGGGCTTCGACTGGTCGGCGGCGGACGTGCTGTTCGTGTCCTCGGGGCTGGACCGCGCGGCCCTCACGCCGGCCGCGCGGTCCGCTCTCGACACCTTCCTGGGCACGCACGGACTCGTCGGACGCGGTGCCACGGGTGCTGCGCTCAACACGGCCGCCGGACTGCTCGACGTGCGGCCGGTGGAAGGCAACCAGGACGCCAACGGCGTGGTGAGAGTGGTGAATTCGGGTGGCTCCGTGACGGCGGGCGCCCCCGACCACAGCTTCGTCTACGCGCCCGTATGGTTCACCGACCCGGGCCCCGGAGTCCGCGTCGAGCAGGCGTACGCGACCGGCGATCCGCTGGTCTCCGGGCACTGGCGGCCGCTGGAGGACGGATCGGGCGGGCCGACGGCGGCCGGCGGCCGGGCCTCGGTGGTCTCCGGGCCGCACGCCGTGCTGTTCGGTACCGAACCGCTCTTCCGCGATCATCCGAAGGGAGAGTTCCCGCAGGTGGCGAAGGCGCTCCTGACGGTGTCCTGAGAGCCCGGAGGGAAAGGCGGAGGCCGCAACCCCACGTCCCGGGGTGCGGCCTCCGCCGTGTGCAACGAGCGCCGTCAGGCAAGCGTCACGGTGATGTCGCCGCGGGTCGCCTTCGAGTACGGGCAGACCTGGTGGGCCTTCTCCAGGAGCGCGCGGGCGGTGGCGGCGTCGACGTTCGGGATCGCCGCGGAGATCTCGACGACGAGCCCGAAGCCGTCGTCGTTCCTGCCTATGCCGACCTTCGCGGTGACCGTCGAGCCGGAGACGTCGGCGTTCTCCTGGCGCGCGACGACGCCGAGGGCGCCCTGGAAGCAGGCGCTGTACCCGGCGGCGAAGAGCTGCTCCGGATTGGTTCCGGCGCCGCTTCCACCCATCTCCTCGGGCGGGTTGACGACGACGTCGAGCCTGCCGTCGTCGGTGGCTACCCGGCCGTCGCGGCCGTTCTCGGCGGTGGCGACGGCGGTGTACAGGACGTCGGTCTGCTGGATGGACATACGGTGCGTTCCTCCTTGGTCCGCCGCGACTCGCGCCCACGATCGCGACGACTTCGGAAAGAAGTTACCGTATGCCGGAAGTCCAGCGACAGATCAGAGCTTGACGATCATCTTTCCGATGTTGTCGCCGCGCAGGACGCCGAAGAAGGCCTCCAGGTTGTTCTCGATGCCCTCCACGACCGTCTCGGCGTACTTCAGCTCACCGGAGCGGACCCAGGCGCCGACTTCCTGGACGAACTCCCCCTGGAGGTCGTACTGGTCGCCGACGAGGAAGCCCTGGATGCGGCCGCGCGTCTGGATCAGCCGGGCCAGGTTCTTCGGGCCGGGGACGGGCTCGGTGCTGTTGTAGACGGAGATCATGCCGCAGATCGCGATGCGGCCGTCCCGGTTCAGCGAGCCGATGGCCGCCTCCAGGTGGTCACCGCCCACGTTGTCGAAGTAGACGTCGACGCCGTCGGGGGCGGCCTCGCGCAACTGCTGGGCGACCGGGCCGTTCTTGTAGTTGAAGGCGGCGTCGAAGCCGTACTCCTCGACGAGCAGCTTGACCTTCTCGTCGGACCCGGCGGAGCCGATGACGCGCGAGGCGCCCTTGAGCCGGGCGATCTGGCCCACCTGGCTGCCGACGGCACCCGCGGCGCCGGACACGAAGACGGAGTCGCCCTCCTTGAAGGAGGCGGTGCGCAGGAGGCCGGCATAGGCGGTGAGGCCGGTCATACCGAGGACGCCGAGGTACGTCGACAGCGGCGCGGCCTCCGGGTCCACCTTGACGGCCTGCTTGGCGTCGACGACGGCGTACTCGCGCCAGCCGAAGAAGTGCAGCAGGTGGTCGCCGACCTCGACGCCCTCGGCGTTCGAGGCGATGACCTCGCCGACGGCGCCGCCCTGCATGGTCTTGCCGAGCTCGAAGGGGGCGACGTAGGACTTGGCGGCGCTCATGCGGCCGCGCATGTACGGGTCGACGGACACGTAGCTGTTCCGCACCAGGACCTCGCCCGGACCCGGCTGCCGGACCTCGGCCTCGACCAGGGCGAAGTCCGCGGGCTCGGGCCAGCCGACCGGACGGCTGACGAGGTGCCATGCGCGGCCGACGGAGGGAAGCTGGGGGGTCTCGGACATGAGGTGCGCCTTTCACGGTGCGAGCGGCTCTAATACTTCAGTACCTGAAACAACCATGCGCCTGAATATTTCATGATGTCAAGTAACGCGGTACGCTCGGAGCCATGGCCACCCAAAAGAGACCCCGGATCGACCCTTTGACCATGGAGGTCGTCGAGCTGATCGGCACGGTCGTGGCCCGCTACCACGACGAGTACGAGGACGCCGCCGCCGAGCACGCCCTCACCGGCGCTCAGGCGCGACTGCTGAGCCTGCTCTCGCTGGAGCCGCTGCCGATGCGGCGCCTGGCCCAGCAGCTTAAGTGCGAGCCGTCGAACGTCACGGGGATCGTGGACCGGCTGGAGGCGCGGGGCCTGGTGGAGCGCCGCCCCGACCCGGCGGACCGCCGGGTGAAACTGGCCGCGGCGACGGCCGAGGGGCGCGGCGTCGCCCGGGGGCTGCGCGACTCACTGAACTTCGCCCGCGAACCCCTCGCGGAACTCTCGGACGAGGAGCGGCTGAACTTGCGCGATCTGCTGCGCCGCATGCTGGGCACGGAGAGCGCGGAGGGCTGAGGGTCCCTGCGGCGGCGCGACGCGGCGCAGGACCGGCGGTGCGGCACCCCGGGTGGGCCGGAGGACCGGCACCCCGGGTGGGCCGGAGGACCGGCACCCCGGGTGGGCCGGAGGACCGGCACCCCGGGTGGGCCGGAGGACAGGAACGCGTCACCGCGCGGGAAGCGGAACGGATCGCGGCGCGGGAAGCGGAACATCTCGGGGCGCGGTGGCGTACGGCGGCTCACGGATGCGGGGCGGTGGCCCGCAGGGCGGGCGAGGTCCGTCGGAGTCCGCAGATGTCCGTCGGAGCCCGGGGATGGCCGTCGCGGTCCGTCGATGCCCGTCGGAGTCCGCAGATGTCCGTCGGAGCCTGGGGATGTCCGTCGGAGCCTGGGGAGTTCGTCGGAGCCCGGGGATGGCCGTCGCGGTCCGTCGATGGCTGTCCGGCGGAATCGCCGAGGATGTCCCGGAACGGAGAGGGTCGCGCGACCGCCGCGGGAGCCCGACGTCGCCCCGCCGTTGCCGTGCCGGGGTCGGGGCGCGGGCCCCGGTGTACGACGGCGAGCGTCAGTCGCACCACCACAGGAAGCGGTTGCACGTCTCCGACGGCGAGGGGTCCGATCCGGGGCCCGAGGTCGTCGGTGCCGCCGTGGCGGGTGTCGACGTCCTGGGGGGCGGAGAGACCGCGGGGGCCGAGGTGAAGCGGCCGGGGAGCGTGCCCGCGGTCGCCGACTGTTCGCCGCCGGCGCCCTTCTCGCTCGTCGCCGAGGCGGACGCGGAGGGGGACGCGGAGGCCGAACCGGAGGACGACGCCGAGGCGTCGGGCGTACTGGTGGCCGAGGCGCTGCCGCGGCCGGACGGGTCGCTCTTCGCGTGGGAGGTCGCCGCCGCGGCCGAACCGTCCGGCGACTCGCCTCCGGCCACCGTGGGCCCGGGGCCCAACCCGGGGGCGTCGACGCCGAGTTCGGCGAGACTCAGACCGGCGGCCGCGAGCACGAAGCCCACCGCGATGAACAGGGTGCGGCGGCGGCGCCGGCGGTGCGCGGCGGCCTTGCGGTCGCGCCGGCTGGTGCCGGCAGGAGCGTCCGGGCCCCGCGGGCCGCTCGGGCTCCCGGCGTCCCGGCCGCGGCTCCGGCCACGCCGCCGGGCGGCGGCCCGCCCGGAGCGCTCCGCGTCGTAGTCCTCGGCGTCGTCGTCCTCGCCGTCGTACCCGTCGGCGCCCCCCTCGGGGCGCGCGTCGGGGCGCGCGTCGGGGCGCGCGTCGGTGTCCTCCGCCTCCGCGTCGAGTTCTTCGACCGGAGTGCCGCACCCAGGACAGGCGAGGGCGCCGTTGAGGTGCCTGCGGCACACGTGGCAGTAGTCCATGACGCGGGAAGACTAAGTTCGCCGTGGGTAACGTTCCTAGGCGCAGTTGTGAAAGTTCTGCACGGAACCCAGGATTCCGCTATGGCAGATGGAGACACCTCCGAACATTCCCCGCCATCCTGCACCCATCTCGTCGAAACCGTTATGCGCCCGACCCATTGACACCCCCGGGCCCGCGTCCTTACTGTCACGCCAGCATTTCGAACGTGTGACGAAATTTCGAACAGAGCTGAAGCTGAAGCACAGGGGGCATCTGCCGTGCGCATCACGGGAATCACCACACACGTGGTCGGGACACCCTGGCGGAACCTGACCTACGTCCAGGTGCACACCGACGAGGGCATCACCGGAGTCGGCGAGACTCGCATGCTGGGCCACACCGACGCGCTGCTCGGCTATCTGCACGAGGCGCAGGCCAACCATATTCTCGGCTCGGACCCGTTCGCTGTCGAGGACCTGGTCCGCCGGATGAAGTACGGCGACTACGGGCGCGCCGGCGAGATCGTGATGTCCGGCATCGCGGTCATCGAGATGGCCTGCTGGGACATCAAGGGCAAGGCGCTCGGGGTGCCGGTCTGGCAGCTTCTCGGCGGCAAGGTGACCGACAAGGTCAAGGCGTACGCCAACGGGTGGTACACCACCGAACGGACGCCGGAGGCCTATCACAAGGCCGCGCAGGAGGTCGTCGCGCGGGGCTACAAGGCCCTCAAGATCGACCCCTTCGGCACCGGTCACTTCGAGCTGGACCACGAGGCCACCCTCTACTCGGTGTCGCTCATCGAGGCGGTGCGCGACGCGATCGGGCCCGACACCGAGCTGATGCTGGAGATGCACGGCCGCTTCTCGCCGTCCACCGCCGTCCGGCTGGCCCACGAGCTCGCGCCCTTCAAGCCCGCGTGGCTGGAGGAGCCGGTGCCGCCGGAGAACCTCAAGGCGCTGGAGAAGGTGGCCGCCAAGGTCGACATCCCGGTCGCCACGGGTGAGCGGATCCACGACCGCATCGAGTTCCGCGAGCTCTTCGAGAGCCAGGCCGTCGACATCATCCAGCCCGACGTCGGCCACATCGGCGGCATCTGGGAGACCCGGAAGCTCGCGGCCACCGCCGAGGCCCACTACGTCCTGGTCGCCCCGCACAACGTCGGCGGCCCGGTCCTGACCGCCGCCTCCCTCCAGGTCGGATTCACCTCGCCGAACTTCAAGATCCTGGAGCACTTCAACGACTTCGCGGACGCGGAGATCAAGAAGGTCGTGAAGGGCGCCCCGCAGGTCGTCGACGGCTACTTCCAGCTGTCCCACGAGCCCGGTCTCGGCGTCGAGCTGGACGTCGACGCGGCGGCCGAGTTCCCGCAGCAGCAGGCACGGTTCGACCTGTGGGCCGACGGCTGGGAGCAGCGCAAGCCCAAGGAGGCGCAGTGAGCACCGCGGTCGTCGTCGAGGGGCCGGGCGAGCACCGGCTGACCCCGCACGAGCCACGGCGGCCGTCGGCGGGCGAGGCGCTCGTGCGGGTGCACGCGGTCGGCATCTGCGGCAGCGACCGCGAGGTCTACCAGGGCAACCGGCCCGACGGGTACGTCCGCTACCCCCTCACCCCGGGTCACGAGTGGTCCGGGACCGTCGAGGAGGTCGGCGCCGGTGTCCCCGGGACGCTGGTCGGCCGCAAGGTCGTCGGTGAGGGATTCCGCAACTGCCAGGTCTGCGACCGTTGCCACGCGGGCGAGACAACGTTGTGCACGGCCGGGTACGAGGAGACCGGCTTCACCCAGCCCGGCGCGATGGCGAGCACGCTGACCCTCCCGGCGCGGCTGCTCCACGTCCTGCCCGACGACGCCGATCTGACCGCCGCCGCCCTGCTCGAACCGGCGGCCTGCATCGCGGCCGCCGCGCTCAAGGCGAACGCGCGGCCCGGTGAGCGCGTGGCCGTGGTGGGCACCGGAACGCTCGGGATGTTCGCCGTGCAGTTCCTGAAGGCGGGTTCCCCGGCCGAGCTGCTCGTGGTGGGCACCCGTCCGGACCGGGCCGCGCTGTCGAAGGACTTCGGCGCCACCGAGTTCCGTACCAGGGACCAGCAGCTCCCCGACGACTTCGACGTCGTCATCGAGACCGCCGGGTCCGCGTCCGCCGCGCGCACCGCCGCCTCCCTGCTGCGGCGCGGCGGACGCCTGGTCCTGACGGGGATCCCGGCGCCGGGTGCCGAGGGGCTCGATCCGACCGATCTCGTCGTACGGCAGCTGGAGGTGCACACCGTGTTCGGGGCGCCGCCGGAGGCCTGGGCGCACACGGTGCGGGTGTTCGGCGCCGGTCTGCTGAATCCGTCGCCGCTGGTGACGCACGAGCTGCCGCTCGCCGCCTTCCCGGAGGCCATCGAGCTGGTGGGGTCCGGTGACCCCAAGGTCGGAAAGGTCCTGCTGAAGCCGTGACCACCACCTGAGCCGTACGCCGGTACGGAGATTCCTGACGGCTCCGTACCGGCGTACTCCGGGCCCCGCACACCCAAAGACGCGAACCTCGCCCGAAATATCGAACATGAAGGACAGCTCGTGACCGACGCCTCCCCTACGGCAGCCCGTCGACCCGGTGAGCAGGCACTCGCCGCGCTCGGCCTGGGCGCGCCCGCCCTCTCCCCCGCCGACGCCTCGCCGCACACCTTCCCCGGAGGCGGTCGCTGGCGCACCGAGGTTCCCTCCGTGGAGGGGCCCGAGGCGCTCGCCGTGGTCCTCAAGGAGTCCTCGCGGCTCGACGTGCCGATCCACCGGATCAGTCAGGGCAGCGGTGTCTGGATGCTGACCGACGCCGAGATCACCGAGATGGTCGAGGCCACCGGTGAACGCGACATCGAGCTCTGCCTGTTCACCGGCCCGCGTGGCACCTGGGACATCGGCGCCTCGGTCCGTACGGACTCGCGCGGCGGCGGGCTGCGCGCCCGCGGCCACGACGCGGTGGCCGGCTGTGTCGAAGACGCCGTCCGGGCGACGGAGCTGGGTGTCAAGTGCCTGCTCGTCGCCGACGAGGGCGTGCTGTGGACGCTGCACCGCGCACGCGTCGCCGGGATCATCCCGGCCGACACCACCCTCAAGGTCTCGGCGCTGATCGGTCCGGTCAACCCGGCCTCGTACGCCGTGTACGAGAGCCTCGGCGCCGACTCGGTGAACGTGCCGAGCGACCTGACCCTCGGTCACCTCACCGAGATCCGGCGGGTCTCCGCCGCCCCCATGGACATGTACATCGAGGCCCCCGACGATCTCGGCGGGTACGTGCGGATGTACGAGGTCGCCGAGCTGATCAGGCGCGGCGCACCGCTCTATCTGAAGTTCGGGCTGTCCAAGACCCCCGGGATATACCCGTACGGACACCATCTGCGGGACCTGACCCTGAGCACGGCCCGGGAGCGAGTGCGGCGCGGCCGGCTCGCCCTGGATCTCCTCGCACGGCACGGAGCGGACAGCGACATGGCGCCGCTCGGCACCCGCCTGCCCGGCGCGCTCACACGGTTCGACACTCCCTCATAACGTTCGCACAAACCCCCTTCACACAAGCCGACACAGTCGCGCACAATCCAACACACCTTCTCGGCCTTCCTCTCCACCTCCCGGAGCGTTCGAGTTCCGCGAGACCCAGCCCGGTCCAAGACATCAAGGATGATGATCATGCGTAACCGCAGAGCCGCCCTCACCGCCATAGCCGGAGCAGCCTCCCTGGCCCTCGCCCTGACCGCCTGCGGCCAGAACAGCGACGGCGGCAGCGAGGACACCAAGGGAGACACCAAGGGCGCCACGATCGGCATCTCGATGCCGACGAAGTCCTCCGAGCGCTGGATCGGCGACGGCAACAACGTGGTCAAGGACCTTGAGGCCAAGGGCTACAAGACCAAGCTCGCCTTCGGTGAGGACGACCCGGACCAGCAGGTCTCGCAGATCGAGAACATGATCACGCAGGGCGTGAAGGCCCTGATCATCGCGGCCATCGACAACAAGTCGATGAACAACGTGCTCCAGCAGGCCGCCGACGCGAAGATCCCGGTGATCTCCTACGACCGCCTGATCCTCGGCACCAAGAACGTCGACTACTACGCGTCCTTCGACAACTCGAAGGTCGGCGAGCTCCAGGGCAACTACATCCTGCAGAAGCTCGGTCTCGCGGACGGCTCCAAGAAGGGCCCGTTCAACGTCGAGCTCTTCGCCGGCTCGAACGACGACAACAACACGAAGTACTTCTTCGGCGGCGCGATGAAGGTCCTGCAGCCGTACATCGACAAGAAGCAGCTCGTCGTCAAGTCCGGCCAGACCGCGCTGAACCAGGTCACCACCCTGCGCTGGGACGGCGGCACCGCCCAGAAGCGCATGGACGACATCCTCACCTCGTCGTACAAGAGCGCCCGGGTCGACGCGGTGCTCTCGCCCTACGACGGCATCTCCATCGGCATCCTGTCCGCGCTGAAGTCGGACGACTACGGCTCCAAGAGCAAGCCGCTGCCGGTCGTCACCGGCCAGGACGCCGAGCTCGCCTCGGTGAAGTCGATCATCGCGGACGAGCAGACGATGACCGTCTACAAGGACACCCGCCAGCTGGCGAAGGTGGCCGGGAACATGGTCGACGCGGCGCTCAAGGGCAAGAAGCCCGAGGTCAACGACGACAAGACGTACGACAACGGCACCAAGGTGGTCCCCGCCTACCTGCTGCAGCCGGTCAGCGTCGACAAGAGCAACTACGAGAAGGAGCTCGTCGCCACGGGCTACTACAAGGACAGCGACCTCAAGTAACCGCCACCTCCTAGTGATTGGAAGGCACGACCATGGCGGGACCCGTCCTGGAAATGCGCTCGATCGTCAAGACCTTTCCCGGCGTCAAGGCGCTGTCGGACGTCACTCTGACCGTCCAGCAGGGCGAGGTCCACGCCATCTGCGGGGAGAACGGCGCCGGCAAGTCGACCCTCATGAAGGTCCTCTCCGGCGTTCACCCGAGCGGCAGTTACGAAGGGGACATCCTCTTCGAGGGGGAGGTCTGCTCCTTCAAGGACATCAGGGCCAGTGAGCACCACGGCATCGTGATCATCCACCAGGAACTGGCCCTGGTGCCCTACCTCTCCATCGCGGAGAACATCTTCCTCGGCAACGAGCACGCCACGCGCGGGCTCATCAGCTGGACCGACACGCTGCGGCACGCCTCCGAGCTGCTGCGGCGGGTCGGGCTCGACGAGAACCCGCAGACCCGCGTCGCCGACATCGGCGTGGGCAAGCAGCAGCTCGTGGAGATCGCGAAGGCGCTGTCGAAGAAGGTGAAGCTGCTCATCCTGGATGAGCCGACGGCCGCCCTGAACGACGAGGACAGCGGCAAACTCCTCGATCTCATCCTGGAGTTGAAGGCTCAGGGCATCACCTCGATCATCATCTCCCACAAGCTGAACGAGATCGAGCGGGTCGCGGACTCGGTGACCATCCTGCGCGACGGGCGGACGATCGAGACGCTCGACGTGAAGGCCCCGGAGACCACCGAGGACCGGATCATCAGCGGCATGGTCGGCCGCGACCTCGAGCACCGCTTCCCGGAGCGGACGCCGCACGAGCCGGAGGCGGGCGCCGCGCCCGCCCTGGAGGTCCGCGACTGGACCGTGTTCCACCCGATCGACCAGCAGCGCAAGGTGGTCGACGATGTGTCGATCTCCGTGCGACGCGGCGAGATCGTCGGCATCGCGGGGCTCATGGGCGCCGGCCGCACCGAACTGGCGATGAGCGTATTCGGGCGCTCCTACGGCCGGTACGCGAGCGGCACGGTGGTCAGGGACGGCCGGGAGATCCGTACGAAGACCGTCTCCGAAGCGGTCAAGCACGGGATCGCGTACGTCACCGAGGACCGCAAGCACTACGGGCTCAACCTCATCGACACCATCAACCGCAACATCACGCTCAGCGCCCTGGGCAAGGTCGCGAAGCACGGTGTGGTCGACGAGCACGAGGAACGGCAGGTCTCCGAGGGCTTCCGCGCCTCCATGAACATCAAGGCGCCGACCGTCTTCGAGCCGGTGGGCAAGCTGTCCGGCGGCAATCAGCAGAAGGTCGTCCTCAGCAAGTGGATCTTCGCGGGGCCCGAGGTGCTGATCCTCGACGAGCCGACCCGCGGGATCGACGTGGGCGCCAAGTTCGAGATCTACACGGTCATCGACAAGCTGGCGGCCGAGGGCAAGGCGGTCGTCTTCATCTCCTCCGAGCTGCCGGAGCTGCTCGGTATGTGCGACCGCATCTACACGATGGCCGCGGGGCGGCTGACGGGTGAGTTCTCGCGGGCGGAGGCCTCGCAGGAAACGCTGATGCGCCAGATGACGAAGGACAAAGAGGTAACCCGATGAGCACGGATGTGACCGCCAAGACGCCGGCCCCGGCGCCGGCCGGCAAGAGCGGCTCGGACACGGGAGAGAGCCTGATCCAGCTGATGCTGGACGGCATGCGCCGCAACATGCGGCAGTACGGCATGCTGTTCGCCCTCGGCCTGATCGTGGTCCTGTTCGCCGTGTGGACCAACGGTGACCTGCTGCTGCCGCGCAACGTCTCCAACCTGGTGCTGCAGAACAGCTACATCCTGATCCTCGCGATCGGCATGATGCTCGTCATCATCGCGGGCCACATCGACCTGTCGGTCGGCTCGCTGACGGCGTTCGTGGGCGCGGTGGGAGCCGTGCTGATGGTCAACCACGACATACCCTGGCCCATCGCCCTGGTGCTGTGCCTGGCCATGGGCGCGGCGGCGGGCGCCGCGCAGGGCTTCCTCATCGCCTATCTCGGCATACCGTCGTTCATCGTGACCCTGGCGGGCATGCTGACCTTCCGCGGTCTGACCGAGATCTTCCTCAAGGGCCAGACGATCGGCCCGTTCCCCGAGGGTCTGCAGAAGGTCGCCAACAGCTTCCTGCCCGAGGTCGGACCCAACACGAACTACCACAACCTCACGCTGCTGCTCGGCATCGGCCTGATCGCTTTCGTGGTGTTCCAGGAGATCCGCGACCGCAAGCGCCAGCAGGAGTTCTCGCTCGACGTCCTGCCCAGGAACCTCTTCCTGCTCAAGCTCGTCGCGCTGATCGCCGCCGTGCTCACCGTCACCATGCTGCTCGCCAGCTACAAGGGTGCTCCGGTGGTCCTGCTGATCCTCGGCGTCCTGGTCGCCGGCTTCGGCTACCTGATGCGCAACGCGGTCATCGGCCGGCACATCTACGCGATCGGCGGCAACCTTCCGGCGGCCAAGCTGTCGGGTGTGAAGGACAAGAAGGTCACCTTCCTGGTCTTCCTCAACATGGGCATGCTCGCCGCACTCGCGGGCCTGGTCTTCGCGGCCCGCTTCAACGCGGCCTCGCCGAAGGCGGGTCTGAACTTCGAACTCGAAGCCATCGCGGCCTCCTTCATCGGCGGCGCGTCGATGAGCGGCGGCGTGGGCACGATCCTCGGCGCGATCATCGGTGGTCTCGTCCTGGGCGTGCTGAACAACGGAATGAACCTCGTCGGCGTCGGCAGCGACTGGCAGCTGGTCATCAAGGGCCTGGTACTGCTGGCCGCGGTCGGCTTCGACGTGTGGAACAAGCGCAAGGTCGGTTCGTAAGTCAGCCGGAGCCCCGTCAGAAGGCGGGGCTCCCTCCATTGGGCAGGAGCCGCAAAATGGAAACGAGCAGACGTACGGTCATCGCAGCAGCGGCGGCGGCGGGATTAACCGCGGCCACCATCGGCACGGCGCACGCCTCGGGCGGCAGGAAGCCCGTGAAGGAGCTCTTCGGCAAGCTCGCCGACGGGACCAAGGTCCACCGGTGGTCGCTGGAGAACGGCGGGACACGGCTCAAGGTCCTGTCGTACGGCGGAATCGTCCAGTCCCTGGAGATCCCCGACCGGCACGGCAGGTACAAGAACGTCTCGCTGGGCTTCGGCACCATCGACGACTACGTGGCCGGCAGCCCGTACTTCGGTGCCCTGATCGGCCGGTACGGC
This sequence comes from Streptomyces sp. NPDC005141, assembly GCF_053599975.1. Classification (NCBI taxonomy): domain Bacteria; kingdom Bacillati; phylum Actinomycetota; class Actinomycetes; order Kitasatosporales; family Streptomycetaceae; genus Streptomyces; species Streptomyces sp. NPDC005141. The sequence goes on from NZ_JBSFYW010000028.1 coordinate 39,857, forward strand.
AACCGCATCGCCAAGGGACAGTTCACCCTGGACGGCAAGAGCCACCAGCTCTCCGTCAACGACGGCGTCAACAGCCTGCACGGCGGCACGAAGGGCTTCGACAAGCACGTCTGGGACGTGGAGGGCTTCACGTCCGGCTCCGACGTCGGACTCGTCCTGCACTACACGAGCATCGACGGCGAGATGGGCTACCCCGGCACGCTCAGGGTGAAGGTCACCTACACCCTGACCAGGCACGGCGACTGGCGCGTCGACTACGAGGCCACCACCGACAAGGCCACCGTCGTCAACCTCACCAGCCACGTCTACTGGAACCTCGCCGGTGAGGGCAGCGGCTCGATCTACGACCACGAGCTGGAGATCGCGGCCGCCCGCTACACCCCCGTCGACTCGGGTCTGATCCCGACCGGTGAACTGGCCAAGGTCGCGGGCACCCCCTTCGACTTCCGCCGGACGAAGACCGTGGGCCGGGACATCCGGGTGGCCCACCAGCAGCTTCTGTACGGCAAGGGCATCGACCACAACTGGGCCCTCGACAAGGGCATCACGGCGAAGCCCCGGCATGTGGCGACGCTCCGCGACCCCTCCTCCGGCCGCACCCTGAGCATCGCGACGACCGAACCGGGCCTGCAGTTCTACTCGGGCAACTTCCTGGACGGCACCCTGGTCGGCACCGGCGGTCACATCTACCGCCAGGGCGACGCCCTCTGCCTGGAGACCCAGCACTTCCCGGACTCCCCGAACCATCCGTCGTTCCCCTCGACGGTGCTGCGGCCAGGACAGACGTACCGGACCAGCACGGTGCACTCGTTCGGTGCGTGACCGGACTCGTTCGGTGCGTGACCGGACTTCACAGCCGGTTCACAAAGTCCGCACGATTTCGCAGCGGTTGAACAGCGCCACATCCGTATCCGTATGAAAGGGCGGCCCGTGCTCCCCCGCACGGGCCACCCAAAGACGGAGGGCCCGTCCTCCCCAGCGGGCCCGCCCATACGGAGGTTCCATGGCCGGCAATGTCACCTCGCTCTTTCGCGGCACCGCGGCGCACAGCCCGTCGATGGCCGCACTGACGCGGGAGGGCGACGGAGCCGGGCCCGTGGATTTCTGTATTCCGTGCAACCCGTACTTCCCCACCCCCGCGATGTTCGACGAACTCGCGAGCCGGCTGCGCGAGATCATCACCTACTACCCGAGCAGCGCCGACACGATCACCAGTGAGCTGTGCTCGCTGCTGCAACTTCCGCCGCAGTGCGTCGCGATGGGCAACGGCTCCACCGAACTGATCACATGGATCGATCACTTGCTGGTCCGTGAGTCCCTCGCGATACCCGTCCCCACGTTCGGCCGCTGGACCGACCAGCCGATGGAGACCGGCAAGCGGGTCGACATGTTCCCGCTCCAGGAGTCCACCGGCTTCGCACTCGACCTGGCCGCGTACGCCAAGTTCATCCGCGCTCGCGGCACCAAGGTCGCCGTCATCTGCAACCCGAACAACCCCGACGGCGGCTTCCTGCCGCGCCAGTCCGTCATCCAGTTCATGGACGCGATGGCCGACCTGGACCTGATCATCATCGACGAGTCGTTCCTGGAGTTCGCCGACGCCGAGTCCGAGCCGAGCGTGGTCGAGGACGCGGTGATGCGGCCCAACGTCATCGTGCTGCGCAGCCTCGGCAAGAACTTCGGCCTGCACGGCATCCGCTTCGGCTATCTCGTGGCCAACCCCGCCCTGGCCGGCAAGGTCCGCTCGATGCTGCCGAAGTGGAACCTCAACTCCTTCGCGGAGACCGTGGTGTTCATGCTCAAGAACCACGGCGCCGAATACATGGAGAGCCTGCACATGGTCCGCCGCGACCGGCTCGACATGGCCCGCCAGCTCTCCGCGCTGCCCGGCCTGACGATCTACCCCTCGCAGGGCAACTTCCTGTTCGTACGCCTCCCCGTCGGCGCCGAAGGCACCGTGGTCCGGGACCGGCTGCTCACCGAGCACCGCATCCTGGTCCGCGAGTGCGGCAACAAAGTCGGTTCGTCCAGCCGCTTCCTGAGACTCGTGGTGCGCCCCCAGACGGACGTGCGTCGCCTGGTGTCCGGCCTGGAGCAGGTGCTCTACGGGTCCAGGAGGGGAACCGCCGTACCCGAGCTGAGCACAGGGCCTGGCTACAGCTCGGGTACGGCGGCGGTGGACCGGCTCGTCGGCGCGACCAACGGAGCGGGTATGCAGGGACTGGCCGCCCAGGCCAACGCCTGGCCCGGTCAGCCCGCGCCGGTGCAGGCCGCGCCCGCCCCGCAGCCCATCATGCCGCCCGCCCAGCCCGCCGCGGCCGCGAACTACCCCGCTCAGCAGCCCGTGGCGGCCGCGAACTACTCCGCCCCGCAGCCCGTGGCGGCCCCTGGCTACCCCGCCCCGCCGCAGGCCACCGCCTGGCCCGCCGCGGCCCAGGGCCCGGGTGCGATGCCCGCGCAGATGCCCCCGGCGGCCATGCCCGCCCCGGCCCAGTCGGCGGGTCTCCAGCCGGCCGCCCAGACGGGGATGCCCGGCATGGCCAACGCCGCCTCCCTGGGCGCGCAGGGCGGCCTGACGGCGGCCCAGGTCAGGGGCAGGACCCAGCCGGAGCCACCGCCGCAACCCCAGTCGGACGGCGGCTGGGGAGCCGTGGGCGCGATGCTGTACAACCAGGCCGGTTAGGACCTGTCCGGCCGGTCATGCCGGTCATTGCCGCAGCCGCGGGGTCCGGTACGCACACCTGCGGCGTTGTCGCCTTCCCGGGACTCGACCGGCCGGACAGGTCCTCAAGCCACTCACATCAGCGGGCGGACACCCGACGACCGGCCACGGGCCGACCGCCGGGAACCACCCGTGTCCGACGGAATCGAGGCACGGACGCGTTCGCGGTTCACGCGTCCCCTCCTCCCGTCCTGCGTCACGGCCCGGTGATGTCGCGCCACCGCCGACACACCGCCGGAACCAAAACGCAACCGTCGCGGCCCTGTGCGCCGCCCGCCGCCCGGCCTAGGATCGACGCTCTTCGTCTACGCGCGTCGAGAAGGCTGGAACAGGGGTGATGGCCGTGCGTCGCAGTGCTCGGATCATGATGACGATGGTCGCCGCGTTCGGGCTCACCGCGGGCGCGGCCGGCTGCGGCGCGGGATCGGGGACGAAGGACGCGAAGACCACCACCCTGACCGTCGTCGCGACCAACTACGGCGACAGCGTCCACAAGAACTCGCAGGGCTACTGGGACCGGGTCGGGCTCGACTTCCAGGCCGCCCATCCGGGCGTGCGGGTGGTGACGACGGTCTACCCGGCCGACGCCGTGGACGCGAAGGTCGCGGCGCTGGTGAAGCAGGGCAAGGCGCCCGACGTCGTGCAGACCGGCAGCTTCGCCGAGTACGCGGCCGCCGGGCAGCTGTACTCGGCCGAGGAACTGCTCTCGATCCCCGTCCAGGCCGGGTTCGTACGGAGCCTCGCCCAGGCGGGCGAGGTGGCGGGCACCCAGTACGGGCTGCCGTTCACCGCGAGCACCCGGCTGCTCTACTACAACAAGGACCTGTTCCGGCAGGCCGGCCTCGAACCGCCGGCCACCTGGCAGGAACTCCTGGTCGACGCGCGGGTGCTGAAGACCCGGGGCGTGAAGTACCCGATCGCGCTTCCGCTGGGGCCCGAGGAGGCGGAAGCGGAAACCCTGGGGTGGCTGCTGGCAGGAGAGGGCGGGTACACCAACAGCAGCGGCAGTTACGACCTCGCCTCCGACGCCAACGTCTCGACCCTCACCTGGCTCAGGTCGAACCTCGTCGAGCCGGGCCTCACGGGCCCGGTCGCGCCCGGCAGGCTCAACCGCGGCGCGGCACTGAGCGCCTTCATCGACGGCGAGGCCGCCATGGTGAACGCCCCGCTCTCCCTGATGCGGCAGATCGAGGACTCCTCGACGCATGTGTCCTACGGCACCGTCGCCCTGCCGAGCAGGACCGGCAAGACCGTGCCGACCATGGGCACCGCCGACTGGATCACCGCCTTCAAGCAGGGCGGCCACCGCGAACTGACGGGCGCGTTCCTCGACTTCCTGTACGGCGACAAGTACGTCGGCGAGCAGGCCGCCGAGTACCAGTTGCTCCCGGTCACCGAGTCGGTGAGCTCCCGCATGCGCGCCGACGGCCGCCACCGCAAGCTCTGGAAGGGCCTCGACGCCCTGGGCAACATGAGCCTGTATCCGCTCTCCGAGACGAGCTGGTCGCGGGTGGCGGCCGCGATCCGGTCGAAGATCGGCGCGTCCGTCGCACCGGGCGGCGATCCGGGGGCGGTCCTGACGTCGATCGCGAAGACGACACGCTGAACCGGGGACGACCGCGCAACCTGTCCAACAAGGAACTTGACGGGCTGTCACTTTACGGAACTGACAGCCGACCGACAGCATCCACTTCTACGGTGCCGTGTTCATGACAGATTCCCCCTCGAAAGACATGTCAGAGGCGCCTGTCGGGCGCCGCACCGTACTGATCGCCACGGGCGCCACGGCCGCGGCACTGGCCGTGGGCGCCGCCGCACCCGCCGCACCCGGCACCGGCGCGGCGGACGCGACCCCCGCCGCCGCGGCGGCCGTCTGCACCCTCACCAAGGAGATGACCGAAGGCCCCTACTACCTCGACGGACAGCTCGTCCGCGCCGACGTCACCGAAGGCAAGGCGGGCGCCCCGCTCAAGCTGGCGCTCACCGTCGTCGACGACGACACCTGCGCGCCGATCGCGGGCGCCCTCGTGGAGATCTGGCACTCCGACGCGCTCGGCGAGTACTCCGGCTTCGTCGGCAACAACGGCCACAGCGAACCCGACGACGGCACGTTCCTGCGCGGCGGCGTCCTGACGAACACGTCCGGCGTCGCGAACATCACCTCGATCTACCCCGGCTGGTACCGCGGCCGCTGCGTGCACATCCACGTCAAGGTGCACACCGGCGTCACCCTCACCTCCGACGGCTCCTTCACCGGCGGCAGGGAACTCCACACCGGCCAGCTCTTCTTCAACGAGACGGTCACCACGGCGATGGCCAAGGTGTCCCCCTACTCCACCAACAAGGTCACCCGCACCACCCTCGCCCAGGACTCCATCTACGACGACGCCGGCGCCTCCTCCGGCCTCCTCACCCTGACGGCCCTCGGCAGCACCGCCTCCGCCGGATACACCGGCACCCTGACGCTCGGCGTCGAGTCGAGCTGACCCGCCCCTTCCCCCACGGAAGCCGGGGGCGGCCCGCGACCGCGCGGGCCGCCCCCGGCCGCGACCGGTGCCTGCCGCACCGCCACGGCCGGCGTCCCGCCGCGCCACGACCTCCGGTGCCGCCCGCACCACGCGAACCGCCCATACCGCGTAATCCGCCCGCGCCGAGATCCTTATATGACCATCAAATGACCCGACCGTGTGGACAATGGCCGCACCTTCCCCCGGGTTCTCGGACTCGGTCCGAGCAGGGGGAATCCCCATCGCCGTCCACGGGAGGACCCGCATGGTGTTGAGCAGACGTACCTTCAGCGCACTCGCCGGAACCGCCGCGCTCGGCATCTCGCTGAGCGGCAGCGGGAGCATCGAGGCGTGCGCGGCCGGAAGGGCGCCCCTCGCACCCACCGGGCCCCCGCCCGCACCACCCACCGCCGACGGCAGGGCGCACACGGTCGGCTTCGACCGCTACTCGATGCTGATCGACGGCAAGCGCCTGGTGATCTGGTCCGGGGAGATCCACCCCTTCCGGCTGCCGAGCCCGTCCCTGTGGCGGGACGTCCTGCAGAAGGTGCGCGCCCACGGCTACAACGCGATCAGCATCTACGTCGCCTGGAACTACCACTCCCCCGCCCCCGGGCAGTTCGACTTCACCGGGGTCCGCGACCTCGACCTCTTCCTGCGGACCGCCGCCGAGACCGGGCTGTACGTCATCCTGCGCCCCGGCCCGTACATCAACGCCGAGGTCGACGCGGGCGGCTTCCCCGGCTGGCTGACCGTCACCCGGGGGACGGCCCGCACCTCCGACCCGACCTATCTGGAGCACGTCGACGCGTGGCTGACCGCCATCGACCGCATCGCCGCCCGCCACCTCTACACCGACGGCGGCGGCACGATCGTCCTCTACCAACTGGAGAACGAGTACGACAACCATGTGACCGAGCCCGCGGGCCGCGACTACATGGCGCACCTCTACGCCAAGGTGCGGGCCGACGGCATCGACGTGCCGCTCTTCCACAACGACAAGGGCAGGAACGGCCACTGGGCCCCCGGCACCTTCGACACGGGCGGCGAGCGGGGGCGTTACCTCTACGGCTTCGACGGCTACCCCTCACCCTTCAAGACCCCGCCGGACTGGGGCCACTTCGGCACCGGCGGCACGAAGGGCGGCTCGACCGCCAGCCCGGACACCCCGGGCTTCATCTCCGAGTTCGGGGGCGGCTGGTTCGACCCGTGGGGCGGAGCCGAGTTCGACGGCAAGGGGTACGCGGAGTCGCGCCGCACCCGGGACGCGGCCTACGAGCGGCGCTTCTACCTCACCAACCTCGCCAACGGCATCACGGTCCACAACGTCTACATGACCTTCGGCGGCACGTCCTGGGGCTGGCTGCCCGCGCCGATCGTCTACACCTCGTACGACTACGGGGCCGCCCTCGACGAGGCCCGGCAGCCGACCGAGAAGCTCGTCCCGATGCACCAGATCGGGCAACTGCTGCACTCGGTGCCCGACTTGGCGAAGCTGGAAAGGGCCGAGGTGATCCCCGCCGACGACACCGGTGCCGACCTCGGTGCCGACCTCGGCATCAAGGCCTACCATCTGGTCAACCCGGACACGAAGGCGCACTTCCACGTGCTGCGCAACGACTCCTCCACCGAGGCCGTCGCCTCCGTCCCGCTCGGGGGGACGACCGTCGCGGTGCCGGTGCCCGGCCTCGACGCCCGGCTGCTCGCCGCCGGCATCACTCTCGGGCGGCGCACGCTCCGGTACTCCACCGCCCAGCCGATGCTGCGGCTGACCGCCGGGCGGCAGGACATCGCGGTGTTCACGGGCCGGACGGGCGAGTCGACGCGCACCTGTCTGGAGTCCGCGAGCGAGCCGACGGTCACCGTGCTGGAGGGGAACGCCGGGCACACCTACCAGGACGGGGTCCTGCGGATCGACGCCCGGCTCGGCGGCATCACCCGGGTGCTGGTGGAGGGCGGCGGCATCGCCGCCCCCCTCCTGCTGCTGCTCGCCGACGACGAGAGCTCCCGCCTGCTGTGGCGGTACGACACCCCGTCGGGTCCGGTGCTGGTGCGCGGCCCGGCGCTGCTGCGCACGGCCGCCGTGCGCGGTACGACCGTCCATCTCACCGGGGACACGGTGCGGGCGGCGGACCTGGAGGTGTGGGGGCCGCGCGGGATGTGCGAACTCGTCTGGAACCACGGCACCTTGAAGGCCCGAGCCACCACGTCCGGGAGTCTGCGGGCCGAGCAGCCGCTGGCCGGTGTGCCTCAGGTGCGGCTGCCCGCCCTGGCCAACTGGCTCCGGTCCGAGGGGAATCCCGAGTCGGCCACCGATCACGACGACACGGCGTGGCGGGTCGCCGACAAGAAGTCCTCGTACAGCGTCACGCCCGTGCCCGCCGGGCAGCCCGTCCTCTTCGCCGACGACTACGGCTTCCACTACGGCGACGTCTGGTACCGGGGGCACTTCGCGGACGCGGGCGACGCGAAGTCGGTGTCCCTCTCCTATGTCGCGGGAGCGCAGGGGCTGTTGATGGCCTGGCTGGACGGGGAGCCGCTGGGCACGCACCGGATGCCGGTGCCGGACAAGAAGACCGTACGGAAGGGGACCTGGGCGGCCACCGCCGCCTTCCCCGTCCGGCCGCGGGCCGGGCACCCCCATGTGCTGTCCGTCCTGGTCCGGCGTATGCAGCACGACCAGGACGGACAGGCCGACGACTCCCACAAGGTGGCCCGGGGCCTCACGGACGTCACCTTCACCGGGGCGGCCCCCGCGGTCGACTGGCGCGTCCAGGGGGCCACGGCCCCCGATCCGGTGCGTGGACCGCTCAACACCGGAGGTCTGCACGGGGAGCGGCACGGCTGGCATCTGCCGGGGTTCGCGGACGACGGCTGGGAGGTGGTCGACTTCCCGCGGGCCGAGCGTCGGCAGGGGGTCACCTGGTACCGCACCGGCTTCCGGCTCGCCGTCGACAGCGGTGTGGACGCCTCGATCGGCCTCACCCTGACCGACGACCCGGCCCGCGCCTATCGCGTCCAGATCTTCCTGAACGGCTGGAACATGGGTCAGTACATCAACGACGTAGGGCCCCAGCACACCTTCGTCCTTCCGAACGGGGTGCTGCGCACACGGGGGCTGAACACGCTGGCCCTCGCCGTGCTGTCCGACGGGACCACACTCGCGGGCCCCGGCCGGGTGGAGCTGACGCTGCTGGGCAGCGCGGCCGGAGGAGTACCGGTGACCCCGGTGGACTCCCCCGGCCCCACGACCGCCCGGGGCGGGAACTAGACCAGCCTGATCATGTTCCAGGACAGCGGCTCCAGGACGGCGTTCAGCGTGCCGTCCCGGAGCGTGGTCCCCTCGACCGGGTGCGGAGTGACCCGCTCCTGGTCGTGCAGGGTGTTGGTGGCGTCCGGGTCGGTGTCGGCGAGCGCGCTGTGCTCGACGACCGACGTCAACCCCATCCGATGCAGGGCGACTTCGAGCGGGAGCGGCTCGGTCTGACTGCGGTTGACGGCGAAGACGGTGACCGAGCCGTCCTCGGCGCGCACCGCGGTGGCGTGCAGCAGATCCGCCCGGCCGTACTTGCGGGTGGTGTACGTCGGTGAGTCCACCCGGACGTCGAGGACCCGCCCGCGCCCGTGCGCCGAGGCCTGCGCGAACGGATGGAACGTCGTCTGGCGCCAGGCCGGGCCGCCCGGTTCGGTCATGATCGGCGCGATGACGTTGACGAGCTGGGCGAGGCAGGCGACCGTCACCCGGTCCGCGTGCCGCAGCAGCGCGATGAGCAGCGAGCCGAACACGACCGCGTCCGTGACGGAGTAGACGTCCTCCAGCAGGCGCGGGGCCTCCTGCCAGTCCTCGACCGGATGCGGGTCGGGCCGGCTCTGGTACCAGACGTTCCACTCGTCGAAGGAGAGGTTGATCCTCTTCGCCGACTTCAGGCGGGCGCCCACGTGGTCACAGGTCGCCACCACGTTCTCGATGAACGACTCGGTGTCGACGGCGGAGGCGAGGAAGGAGTCCCGGTCGCCGTCGGTCTCCTCGTAGTAGGCGTGCAGGGAGATGTGGTCGACGAGGTCGTACGTCTCCTCCAGGACCGTCGACTCCCATGCGGCGAAGGTGGGCATCCCCTGCCCGGAGGAGCCGCACGCGACGAGTTCGAGGTCCGGGTCCATCTGCCGCATCGCACGGGCGGTCTCGGCGGCGAGCCGGCCGTACTCCTCGGCGGTCTTGTGGCCGGTCTGCCAGGGGCCGTCCATCTCGTTGCCTAGGCACCACAGCCTGATGCCGAACGGGTCCTTGTCGCCGTGCGCGATCCGCAGGTCGGAACGGGCGGTCCCGGAGGGGTGGTTGGCGTACTCCTGGAGTTCCAGGGCTTCGGCGACCCCCCGGGTGCCGAGGTTGAGGGCCATCATCGGCTCGGCCTGCGGGCCGATCTTCTTGAGGAAGTCGATGTACTCGCTGAGCCCGAAGCGGTTGGACTCGGTGGAGCGCCAGGCGAGGTCCAGCCGGCGGGGCCGCTCCTCGGCGGGGCCGACCGAGTCCTCCCAGTTGTAGCCGGAGACGAAGTTGCCGCCGGGGTAGCGGACGGCTGTGACACCGAGTTCACGGACCAGCTCCAGCACGTCCGTACGCAGGCCTTCGGCGTCCGCGGCCGGGTGGCCGGGTTCGAAGATGCCGGTGTGGACGCAGCGGCCTAGATGCTCGACGAAGGAACCGAAGAGACGGGGGTTGACCTCGCCGATGGTGAAGGCGGGGTCGAGGGCGAAGCGGGCGGTGCGCATGGTGTCCTCTCGGGGGCGCCTTGAGTGGGGGTGGCTTGTGTTCCGTGGGCGTGTGCGGGTCTGCCGTGGCCGGTCGCGCCCACGCGGCGGTGCCACGGTTCCGATGGGGTCCCGCGCGCCCGACCGGCGACGGGCCGGCCGCTCTTCGTCCAGTTCAGCCGGTTCAAGCGCGGCTTGTGGGTGCCCCGAGTCGTCGGCGTCGCAGAAGGGGTCCTCAGACCGCGCCCGTGCGCTCGCGCCGGAAGCGAGCGCGTCCGCACCGGTGCCGGTGCCGGTGCCGAGCGCGGCGAAGCCGAGACTGCCCGCGGCCGTCAACCCGCCCACGGAGAAGAGGAGTTGCCCCCGGCTCGGGCCAGGTCGTTCCATTCCTCGCCCCCGCTGTTCGAAATGTCGACAATCGATCGCAACTCCGAACGGGACCGTAGACAGGAAGCGCTTACTCGTCAATGGTCTGCGCAAAAATCGAAAGTCCCCGCCCAGTGACCGACAACCGGGCGGGGACGTACGCGCGTCGGCTATCCGGCGAACGCCGGCTGCGGCAGGCCCTTGCCCACGCCCGGGACGACAAGCAGGGAGCCGGACATCGGGTGCGGTGCCGCGAGGCCCGTACGGGCGGTGGTGATGTAGAGGTCGGTGAGGTCGGCCCCGCCGAACGCGCAGGAGGTCGGGCGGCGGACCGGCAGCTCGACGACCCGGTCCAACGCGCCGTCCGGCGTGTAGCGGCGGACCGCTCCGCCGTCCCACAGGGCCACCCAGACGCAGCCGTCGGCGTCCACGGTCAGACCGTCGGGGAAACCGTCCTCCACGGTCGCGAACGGGCGCCTGCCGACGGGGAGCCGGTCGTCGCCGATGTCGAAGACATCGACGCGGCGGGTCGGCGAGTCGATGTAGTAGACACGGCGGCCGTCGGGGCTCCAGCCCGTGCCGTTGCTGACGGCGACGTCGTCGAGGATCGGGCGGACCGTGCCGTCGGGGGCGATCCGCGACAGCGTGCCCCCGCCCGGCGCCTCGTCGTAGCGCATGGTGCCGCACCACAGCGAGCCGTCGGGGGCGACGGCCGCGTCGTTGGCCCGGCGGCCGGGCACGGGCTCCCGGTGCAGCCAGCGGAACGCGCCGGATCCCGCCGGACCGTAGAGGCCCACGCCGTCGCGGAGGTTGACCACCAGGCCGCCGCCCGCGCGGGGCTTGGCGGCGCCCACGTGCTGCTCGGTGGCGAGCACCGTGCGGCGGCCGGAGGCGGGGTCGTAGGTGTGGATCCGGGAGCCGAGGACGTCGACCCAGATGAGCCGGCGCTCGACGGGGTCCCAGGTCGGCCCCTCGCCGAGGGCCGCGTGCGCGGGGACCGCGACCTCGACGGCCGTCATCCCACGCTCCGGTGGCCGAGCCGCTCGGACAGTTCCGCGGCACCCTTCGCGGCGAGCTGCTCGAGCTCGACACGGCGGTCGTCGCTCCAGCGGATCATCGGTACGGAGATGGAGAGCGCGGCGACGACCTGTCCCGCGCGGTCACGCACCGGGGCGGCGACACAGCTGACGTCCGGGTTGGACTCACGGCTCTCCACGGCGATCCCGCGACGGCGGATCTCGGCGAGGGCCTCGCGCAGGGCGCCCGGCTCGGTGATGCTGTTCGGGGTCATCGCGACGAGGTCGGCGTCGTCGGGGACGCGCGAGGTCAGCTCCGGCTCGGAGAGGGAGGCGAGCAGCATCTTGCCGACGGAGGTGCAGTGCGCGGGAAGACGGCGGCCGGCCGCCGAGACCATCCGGACGGCGTGCGTGGAGTCGACCTTCGCGATGTAGATGACGTCGGTGCCCTCGAGGATCGCCACGTGCACGGTCTCGTCGCAGGTCTCGGCGACGGAGCGGGCGACCTGCTGACCCTCGGCCGCGAGGTCGAGCTGCTCGGCGTAACGGCTGCCGAGCTGGTACGGGCGCACGCCGAGCCGGTAGCGTCCCGGCTGGCCGGGCACCTGCACGATGTACGAGCGGGCGGCGAGGGTGGTCACCAGTTCGTGCACGGTCGTGCGCGGCAGCTGGAGTCTGCGCACGATGTCGGGGGCGGAGAGAGTCCCGTCCCCGTCGAGGAAGAGTTCCAGTATGTCCAGAGCTCGGGTCACGGCAGGTACGAGGCGTCCCACAACCGGCCCCCTCCCTTATGTTCGAAATTTCAACAGACGATCGGGATGACGAACACAGGCTAGTCATATTGGGCTTGGCCGGGCAATGGGTTGAGGCATGGTGTCGGCCCGGAGGGTCCGCGGCGAGGCCCGCGTCGGGCCTCCCCACCCGGCACGGCGGACGGACGGGAGAGGCCGTGGGCGCCGGCCGGCGCCGGCGGCCCGGTCAGCGGCGCGGGCGGGGATCTCCCAGTTCGCCCCGCAGGCGTTGCGCGCGCAGAACCAGCTCCAGCTCGAACCGCCGGTCGGGGTCGTCGATCTCGTCGCCCCACAGCTCTCTGATCTGGCGGAGGCGATAACGGACCGTCTGCGGATGGACACCGAGACGGGCCGCGACCTCGGGGGCGCCGCCCCGTGTCTCCAGCCAGGCCAGCAGCGTCTCCGCGAGCCTCCGGCCGTGGGTGGGCCCGCAGTGGGCGAGTGGTTCCAGACAGCGCAGGGCGAGATCGTCGATCAGCTCCTCGGGCTGGAGCAGGACCAGCGCCTCGGTGTGCTCCGTACAGTGCAGGACCTCGCCGGCGGGGAGCAGCCCGCGCTCCATGAGGCGCACGGCGGCCTCCGCCCAGCGCAGCGACTTCGCGGCGTCGGCCAGCGGCACCGGCGGTCCGATCGCCCCCGACCATCCGGTCAGCGCCCGGTGCAGCAGCTCAGGGCGGCCCGCGGCGGCCGGCTCGGGCACGACCATGCGCGGCTGCTCGTACTCCATGTCGAGCAGCACGCTCGGTCCGACGGCGGGCGCGACGGCTTCCCGGGCCGGGCGCAGCAGCACTCCGACGGCCAGCCGGCCGGGCAGCGGCCAGCCGATCCGGGCGGCCCGTTCGACGAGCGCCTCGGCGAGGTCGCCCCGGGTGTGGTCCTCGGAGAGCAGGAGCTCCATCAGACGCCGCTGGAGGCGCAGCCGCTCCCCGGCCTGCCGGGCGGCCGCCTCGGCGTAGCCGCGTACGGACTGGTCGACGAGCCCGTCCAGGTACTCGTATCCCGCGTCGACGAGCTCGTACATCGCCGGGGGCGGGATGTCGACGCGCAGCCCGATCTCCGCGAACCGCCGCCAGGCGAGTCTGACCCCCAGCCGGTAGATCGCCTGGAGCGAGTCGAGGGTGCGGCCGTGCATGCCCTCGCCCCGGCCGAATTCCTGGAAGACCTCGGGGTGCACGCGCGGGCGGCCCTCCGCCGTCTCCAGGTGCTGCACGAAGACCTCGATGGCGCGGCGTATGCCGACCAGGGCCATGGGCTCGCCGGAGTCGTCGAGGACGAGGGGCAGGTGCGGGTACTCGCGGCGGATCTCGCGCAGGATCTCCTCGGCGAGCACCGGCGCCTCGGCCATGGCGATCGTCGCGAACTGGCGCACTTTGAGGCGCGGAACGTCGTGCCAGGCCGAGCGCGTGCCGGTGGCTCCCGAGCGGCTCTGCGCCGTTCGGTCCGGGTCCGGGGCGTCGCAGCCGTCGCCGGGAGGGCGACCGCGTCCGGGCCCCGCTTCGCCGGGGTCTCCGCGCGCCCCCGGGATCTCCGCCCCGTCCGGCCGGGCGGGACCTTCGTCCTCGCGCGACAGCGCCGGCCGTGCGCCTCCGCGGCTCGACACGGTCAGCGCTCCTGGCCGGCATTCTCGTAGGTGATCAGCGGGGTGTTCGGCTGGTCGGGGGTCGCGTCGAGCAGCGCCACGATGTCGAGTGCGGCGCCCACGGCGAGTGCGGCGGCGGCGACGACGGTGAGTACGGCGGCGAGCAGTCTGGACATCGCAGGGTCAGCCTCTCGGTCGGAGGTCGTCCCCACCCCAAGGCCGTGCGGCCACCGGTCGAGTGGTCCCACGGACACAGCCCCTGCCGGCCCCGCCCGGCAGGAGCCAGTCTCGACAATGCATTGACACTCCGTCAAGGGTGCGCCTACGGTTCCCGGCCCATACCGCACGTGCACTTTCTCCCTCGGTGTCGACGCATCCGTATCACCTCGTACCACCAGATATCACTCGTGCGTCGAGCCTCCTCACGCCCCTGGAGTGCCCGGATGCGCCGGAAGTTCTCACCCGTCTCCCTGATCCTCGTCGGCCTCGGCACCTTTCTCCTCGTGCTGGCCCCGATGCTCGTCTGGTACGTGGAGCCACGTGCCGCCGTGAACCCGATCGACATCGACACGACCGCCGTCTACACCGGCACCGGCAGCGTCTTCGACGTCGAGAAGGTCGAGACCGTGCCCGGCCAGAACATCACCGTCACCCAGGTGGTGCGGGGAGACGTCGCCGACAGCGAGCGCAGCGGGAAGGCCGTCTGGGACGTGACGACGACGGTCGACACGGACGGCTCGCTGCCCGCGGCCGACCCGCACGACGCCCTGGAGTTCACGCCGGGCCGCTGGGTCACCGACCGGAGGTCCAACCAGCCGGCGCACTGCTGCCAGGAGAGCCCGTACTACGAGGGCGAGGCCTACCTGAAGTTCCCCTTCGACGTGCAAAAACGCGCGTACCGCTGGTGGGACAACTCCCTCGGCGCGCCCGTCACCCTGCACTACAAGGGCATCAAAAAGATCCGGGGGTACGAGGGGTACCGGTTCACCGGAACCGTCCCCGCCACCCGGACCGGGACGCGGCTGGTGCCGGGCGCGATCGTCGGGGAGCCGCAGCGCAGCCAGGTGCTCGCCGAGGAGTGGTACGCCAACCACCTCATCGACCTCGTCGTGGACCAGCGCACCGGACGGGTGATCTACGCGCAGGTCGGCCCGCGCAGGACGCTGCGCGCACCGGGCGTCGAGAAGGACGCGGCGGTGCTCCTGGACAGCCGGAAGCTGGCCTTCACCGCGGCGACCCAGCGGGACCAGGTCGAGCAGGCGAAGACCGAGAGCGGCCAACTGCGCCTCCTGGGGGAGACGTTGCCGATCGGTGCCGGTGTGCTGGGATTCGTACTGGCTCTGGTGGGTGCCGTTTTGATGGTACGTGGGCGGCGTGATCCCGGTTCGCCCGAGTCGCCCCCTACTTCCCTCACGATGTGATGTGCCGTCAGCTCCACAAAGCCCCGAAATTGTCACTCCGGTGAGTAGCCGACGCGAACGGCTCGGCGAAAACTGTCCAACCCCACCCGAACACAGCACGTCCACAGCCCCGTTACAGCAACCGCCCGCACCCCACCACCGGGCGGCCCCCCGGCATCACCCACGGAAAGCGTCCCAGACCGCACGAACACCGATGATCCGCGCCGCGTCCCGCCCCCCACACTGAGTTCCGCACCCCGAGACGAGTTGGAGCACCCATGCCCCAGCACGTGCCGTCCCCGCTGCGCACCGCGTCCCCGCGCTCCGCGCAGTACCCTCAGGCGCTCCCCCCACACCCGCGCCGCATCGTCTTCCTCGCCCGCCGTGATCTCGGCAATCCCGCGGCGGGCGGCTCCGAGATCCTCGTCGACCGGCTGGCCGAAGGACTGACCCGGCTCGGCCACCAGGTCACCCTGCTGTGCGGTGGCCCCGCGTCCTTCCGCGACTACCGGGTCGTCTCGGCGGGCGGCGACCTGGGCCACTTCCTGCGCGCCCGCCCCGCCTTCCACCGTCAGGTCGGCGACTGCGACCTGCTCGTCGAGGTGTGCAACGGGCTGCCGTATCTGACACCCCTGTGGCATCACGGTCCCACGCTCTGCCTGGTCAACCATGTGCACACGGATCTGTGGACGATGCGGTTCGGCGGACCGCTCGCGCCCGCCGCCCGGCTCGGCCGAAGACTCGAGCACTGGGCACTGGCCGGCGCGCAGCGCGGCAATCTGCTGGTCGCCGTCTCTCCGTCGACGGCGCACGCCCTGCACACGATCGGGGTCGAGCGGGACCGTATCCGGGTCGTGCACAACGGGGTCGAGGAGCCGGGGCCGCGCGCCGCGCGCTCGCGCGAGCCGCTGTTCGTGGCGGTGGGGCGGCTCGTCGAGTACAAGCGGATCGATCTGCTGCTGCGGCTGTGGAAGCGGGTCCGCCCGGTCACCGGCGGCCGGCTGGTCATCGTCGGGGACGGTCCCGAGCGGGCACGCCTCGCACAACTCGCCGGCCCCGGAGTCGAGTTCACCGGCCATGTGTCCGAGGCCGAGAAGCACCGGCTGCTCTGCGCCGCCTGGCTGCTGCTGCACCCGTCGGCGGTCGAGGGCTGGGGCCTGGTGGTCACCGAGGCTGGCGCGCGCGAGACCCCGGCGATCGCCTTCGACGTACCCGGGCTGCGGGACTCCGTCGTGGACGGCGAGACGGGGGTGCTGGCCCGCGGCGAGTCCTCCTTCGCGGCGGCCTGGTGCACCCTGGCCCTGTCCGCCGACCGCCGCACCCTGATGGGCCGGGCGGCCCGCGACCGCGCGGCCCGCTACCGCTGGAACCACACGGTCCGCCGGTTCGAAGCGGTGGCCGCGGAGGCGGTGAGGGGCTGGACGCCATGACGCCCGCCGGGCCCACCGGTGGAGACGGCCGGACCGACGCCGGGCCGACCGGTGCCGGCCCCATGTCGGCCGGCGGGCGGGCGGGCGGCGGCAAGCGGAAACGTTCCGGTGCCGGTGCCGGTGCCGGTGCCGGCCTCAAGGACCCCTCCGTACGTCGTTCCCTCGCCCTCTTCCGCGCCTTCCTGCATGAACAGGACGACCCGGCGGCCTGCTACGCGCTGCTCGCCCGGGACGCCGCCGACCAGGTCGAGGCGGCGTACGGAGCCGTCGAGGGCCGCACCGTCGTGGACATCGGGGGCGGCGGCGGCTACTTCACCGAGGAGTTCCGGCGACGCGGCGCCCACGCCTATCTCTTCGAGCCGGACATGCGGGAACTCGGCCCGAAGCCCCCCGAGTCGGCCGTGGTCGCGGACGGATATCTGCTGCCGCTCGCGGACGGTGTGGCGGACGTCTGCTTCTCCTCCAACGTCCTCGAGCACGTGGCCGATCCGCAGACCTTCCTCAGCGAAATGGTCCGGGTGACCCGCCCGGGCGGGCTCATCTACGTGTCCTTCACCAACTGGCTGTCCCCGTGGGGCGGTCACGAGTGGGCCCCCTGGCACTACTTCGGCGCCGAGCGGGCTCGCGCCCGCTACCGGCGCCGAACCGGCAGACCCGCGAAGCACACCCTCGGCGAGAACCTCTTCGCCGTGCACATCGGCACCACCCTGCGGCAGGTGCGCGCCCGCGACGACATCACGGTCGTCTCGGCCCGTTCCCGCTACTGGCCCTTCCTCGCGGAGGCCGTCGCCAAGGCGCCGGGGCTGCGCGAGTTCGCCACCTGGAACCTCCTCCTCATCCTCCGGCGGTGTCCACCATGACGAGCACGGTCCAGGCTCCTCCCCCGGCAGCCGTCCGCACCGGCGCCGGCACGTCAGGCCCCCCGGAGGGGCCGCGCTCCCGGCGCTGGCTGCTGGGTTTCTGGGCCGTGGTGTTCGTGCTGTTCCTGGCCGTGCACCCCGGGCGCACGACCTTCGACACCAAACTCGGTGTCGCGCTCGACCCCTGGCAGTTCCTCTCCGACCTGGGGCAGTTGTGGCACGACCGGGGCGGCTTCGGCGGCCTCCAGGACCAGTACGTCGGCTACGCCTGGCCGATGCTGCCGTACTACGGCCTGTGCCGGCTGGTCCACCTCCCGGTATGGCTGGCGGAACGGCTGTGGCTGTCGGTCATCGTGACCGTCGCCTTCTGGGGCGCGCTCAGGCTGGCCGAGCGGCTGCGGACCGGCAGCGGCGCGTCCCGTCTGCTCGCCGCCGTCGCGTACGCGCTGTGGCCGGTCTTCACGATCGTGGTCGGGTCGACCTCGGCGGCCGCGCTCCCGGGCGCTCTCCTCCCCTGGGTCCTGCTGCCGCTCACCGACGAGCGGTACACCGCCCGGATCGCGGCCCTGCGTTCGGCGCTGGTCGTCCCCTTCATGGGCGGGGTGAACGCGGCCGCGACCCTGGCGTCGCTCCTGCCGGTCGGGCTCTATCTGCTGTCCCGCCCGCGCGGACCCCGGCGGCGCAAGCTCATCGCGTGGTGGGTTCCGGGCGTGATCCTCGCGACGGCCTGGTGGTGGATCGCGCTGCTGCTGCTCGGCGTCTACGGGGAGAACTTCCTTCCCTACATAGAGACTTCGGGGACCACGACGGCCACCATGTCGGCCACCGAGTCGCTGCGCGGCGCCGGCAACTGGGTGGCGTATCTGCACTTCGGCGAGGCCTGGCTGCCGGCCGGCTGGTCCGTCGCGTCCTCGGTGATCGTCATCGTCTGCTCGGCGCTCGCGGCGGGGTTCGGCCTCGCGGGACTGGCGAGACGTGACATGCCCGAGCGGCGCTGGCTCGTGCTGACCGTCCTGTCGGTCGCGCTCATCACCCTCGCCGGGTACGGCGGTTCGTTCGGGGCGCCCTTCCACGGCGTGGTCCAGGACTGGCTGAACGGCTGGCTCGTCCCCTTCCGCAACATCTACAAGTTCCAGACGGGCCTCGCGCTCGCCCTCACCCTCGGTCTGGCGCATCTGGTGGGTGTCGCGGCGCAGCCGCGCGGCGCCCGCCCGGTACGCGGCCGGCGCTTCGCCCCGCTGATCGCGGCGGTCCTCGTACTGCCCGGACTCGCCTGGCCCTATCTCAACGGGTCGATCCTGCAACCGGGTTCGTTCCGGGAGCTCCCCCGCTACTGGCAGACCACCGCCGACTGGCTGGAGAAGTACTCGCCGGACTCCCGCGCCCTCGTCGTCCCCGCCACCGCGCACGGCATCTACACCTGGGGCTCCCCCATCGACGAGCCCCTCGACGTGCTCGCCGACTCCCGCTGGGCCGAGCGCGACTATGTCCCCTTCGGCACCGCGGGCAACCGGCGCGCCATGGACGCGGTCGAGCACGCCCTGCTGACCGGCGGTGACGTCCCGGGCCTGGCGGACTATCTGAGCCGCGCCGGCCTCTACTACGTCGTGGTGCGCAACGATCTCGACCCCGACCAGATCGGCTACGTCCCGACCGCGACCGTGCGGCGAACCCTGGAACAGTCCGGCTACCGGCGGGTCGACGGATTCGGGCCGGTCATGACCGGCGGCCGGATCGCGGACGGCACCCCGATGCCGGTCGAGGGCCTCTATCCGCGCCGGCGCGCCGTGGAGATCTACGAGCCGGCCGATCAGGCGGTGGCACGGCCCGGGCAGGCCGGACTGAAGGCGATCGCCGACACCGCCGTGGTCTCCGGCGGCCCCGAGTCGCTGCTGCCGCTGGCCTCCGACCCCTCGCTACGGGGCCGCGCCGCCGTGCTGACCGGTGACAACCATCCCGGTCTCGGAACCCCGCCGGTCCAGGTGGTGGGCGACGGGCTGCGCCGCGCCGACACCCGCTTCGGCCTGGTCAACGCCAACACCTCGTACACGTACACGCGCGACCAGCGCAACGACAGCGACAGCGTGCAGGACCCCGGCCGCCGGCCGCACCAGATCCTTCCGGTCGAGGGCGTCGGGCACCAGACGGTCGCGGAGCTGCGCGGCGCCCGCTCCGTCACGGCGTCGTCCAGCGGCAACTGGCTGTTCCATCTCCCGCAGTACGACCCGGTGAACGCCTTCGACGGGAACCCCGACACCGCCTGGGCCGAGGGCGCGGCGGGCTCGGCGGACGGCCAGTGGCTGCGGATCCGCTTCGACGGTTCCGTGGACATGCCCACGTCCTTCGACGTGATCCCGCTGCCGCAGGACGGTGTGCGCTCGGCCGCGACCCGGGTCCGGGTCGAGACCGAAAAGGGCTCGGCGACCAGCTACCTCCGCCCGAACGGCATGAAGCAGTCCGTCAAGGCCCGCTATGGATCGACGAGTTGGCTGAAGATCACGATCATCGGCTCCACCGCGCGGCACGCCGGTCTCACCGGCGCGGGCTTCTCCGAGATCGAGCTGCCCGACGTGCGGGTGACCCGGCTGCTGAGGCTCCCCACGGACGCCTCGGGTTCGGACGCCTCCTCCGAGATCGTCTCCCTGCACCGCTCCACCGACCCGACCGGGCTCTCCCCGACGGGGACCGAGGCGGGCCTGCACCGCCTCTTCTCCACCTCGGCCTCGGGGACGTACACGATGAGGGCGAACGCCGTCCCCGTGCCGGGCGGAGAACTCGACAAGCTGCTGTACGAGGCCGCGCCCGAGCAGCAGAACCGGATCACGGCGACCGCGGACTCGACGGCGAGGCTGGGTGCGGGCCTGTCCGCGCGCAACCTCACGGACGGGGACCTGACAACGGCGTGGATCGCGGGCGGCAACCCGACGATTCATCTGAGCTGGCCCGGCAAACAGTCCGTGTCGTCGGTCGTGCTGGCCCCGGCGGGCGGTCTGTCGACCCGCCCGACGAAGATCGACATCAGCTCCCCGGACGGCGCGGTGATCGCCGGGGTCGACGAGAACGGCTGGGCCCGCTTCGACCCGATCACCACCGATCACCTCGACATCACCGTCACCGAGACCGCGCCGCTGACCGTCCACAACCCGGTGGCCGGAGCCGACCTGCAACTGCCGGTCGGCCTCACGGAGGCGTACATCCCCGCACTCGACCAGTACCGCACCCCCCAGCCGGCCGGCACCCGCCCCTTCTCGCTCCCCTGCGGGAAGGGCCCGGTCGTCGCGGTCGACGGGAAGCTGTACGAGACGAGTGCGATGGGAACGGTGCGGGACCTGGTGGAGCGCCGGGCCGTCGAGGTGACGCTCTGCCAGAAGGGGCGGCCGGACGCCGACTTGTCACTTTCCGAGGGGGCGCACCGGATCGAGGCGGGCGACGGCGGGCCGCTGGCCGTCACGGACGTGACGCTGACGCGCGGCACACCCGGCGAGGCCGCCGGCTCCGGTCGGGCCCTGAAGATACGGGACTGGCTGGGCGACCGCCGTGAGGTGACGGTCGGCGCGGGCGCGGCCTCGTACCTGACGACGTACGAGAACTTCAACGACGGCTGGAAGGCCACCCTGGGCGGCAGGGAACTGACGCCGGTGCGGCTCGACGGCTGGCAGCAGGGCTGGCAGATCCCGTCCGGCGCGGGCGGCACGGTCAAGCTGTCGTACGAGCCCTCGACGACGTACGAGGCCGGACTGATCGGCGGCGGGGTCGCCCTCGCCGTGCTCGTGGGCCTCGTCGTGTGGCGCCGCCGCTCACCCAACCCCGACGAGCCCCAGCCGGTGCCGCCGCCGCCCGGTATGTGGCCGGGCCTGATCGCCCTCACCCTGGTCGGTGTCGTCGTGGCGGGCTTCCTCGCCCTGCTGGTTCCGGCCCTGGCCCTGCTCGCCCGGCGCCGGCACGCGCTGCTCGTGCCGATCGCGTTCCTCGCGCTCGCCGGGGCGGGGATCGCCGCCGCGACGGGTGCGGGATCGCCGGCCTCGGCGGGCGGGGGCGCGTTCGGGCACGCCGCTCAACTCCTCGCGCTGACAGGGCTGTTCGCGGGACTGGTGAGTGTGCGGGAACCCGGTGGATCCGCGGCCGCTGCCGTTGCGGGATCGTCGGTGCCGCCGGGTTCGTCGCAGGCACCCACCGCACCGCTGCCGCAGCGGGTACGCGGCGAGACGCGCGGCCCGGGAACCCTGCCGGCCGGGTTCAGGGCGCGGCGGGGTGCGGGTCCGTCGGAACGGGAGGGCCACGCGGCGGAGCCGGGGGCCGGCGCGGCGGGCCACGCGGCCTCTCCGGCCGGGCCGGGGGCCGGCGCGCCGGAACCCGGGGTCCGGCCGGCGGAGCGGGAGGCCGGGGCGGCCGAACCCGGGGTCCGGCCGGCGGAGGGTGAAGCCCGCGCCGAGGAGCAGGCGGGCGGTGCGGCGCGGGGCGGTGCGAGTGCCCCGGAGCGGGGTGCCGGTGCGGCCGCGGACGGGCCCCGGGACGCCGTGACCGGCGCCGGGGTCACCTCCGGGCCCACGATCTCCGCCCGCGGGCCGGGGGCGGCCCGGCCCGAGACCGATCCGCCGACCGCGCGGATCGCCTTCCGCAAGCCGAGGTTCCGGACGACGCCGCCCGAGGAGCCCCGGGACGACACGGGGAAGGACACCTCGGCATGACCGCGGTGGAGCATCCGGCACGGGACGGCACGGGCGGCCCCGTGGGACCCTCCGTACGCGTTCCGTTCCCGGTGGTGGACGAGGTCGCCCGGCACTGCCTCCAGGAGGAGGAGCCGGAGACCGTCCACATCGAGGTCCACCTGCCGGGACGGCTCGACCCGGCCCGCCTGACGGCCGCGTTCACCGAGGCCCTCCGCCGCCATCCGCGCATCCTGATGCGCGAGGCCGCCGGGGCCTGGTACAGCCGCCGCTACGAGTGGGAACTGACTCCGGAGCCGGACGTGCGGGTGGTGTCCTTCCCGTCCCCGAGCAGGGACGCCCTCCGCACCGCGCGGACCAGGGCCCTTCAGGAGGCGCCGCCCCTGTCGGCGTCCCCGCCCATCCGCCTGGAGGTGGTGGAGGGGGCGGGCCCGGCGGTGGGAAGCGAGGCGACGGACGCGGTGGGCGGCCCCGGCCCCGGACGCCGCCCCGAAGGCGGTCGCGGCACCCTCGACGGCAGCCGCGAACACACCCCTGGCCCGCGCGAACCCGCCCGCACGGGCGCCCCCGGGAGCACGGGCACCCCCGAAAGCACGGGCGCCCCCGGGAGCACGGGCACCCCCGGAAGCACGGGAGCACCCGCCGACACGGCCACCGCCGAAGGCACGCGGGGGTCCGCCCGCACGGGCACCGTCCTCTTCCTCACCATCAACCACACCGCCCTGGACGGCCCCGCCTGCCTCCGTGTCCTCGCCACCGCCGCGGAGCTGTACGGGGGCAGGGACAACACGCCCTCCGCCCCGCCCGTGCGCACCCCGGACGCCCCGGAGCCGGAGTCCGGGAAGGCCCCCTCCACCTGGACCCCGCCCGCACGGGTCGCCCCGGGCAGCCCCGAGGCCTCCCCCGGCAACGGCCTGATCGTCACCGAACTCGGTGTGCCCCGCCGGCCCAAGGGCTCCCCGTACACGGTGAACGACCAGCTCATGGCCGCCACCGCGCTGATGGTCGCCCACTGGAACAGGGAACACGGCGCGCGCCCCCGGCCGCTGCGCATCACGATGCCGGTCGACGACCGGCCGCGCGGCGCGGACATGCCGATCGGCAACGGAACGCGGCTGGTCGAGGTGACGTTCGCCCCCGAGGAGGTGGACGCGTCCCGGATGGGCGAGCTGCTGCGCCGTACGGCCACCCGCACACGCGCCCTGAAATCGGCCGAGCGGCCCCAACTGGGCCATGGAGCGGCCCTGTTGACGGCACCGGTGGTGCCGGTGACCTGGCGCGCCGCGGTCACCCGGGGCCTGCGCAGGGCGGCCGGGCCCTGGACGTCGACCGTGCTGCTCAGCAACATCGGCCGCATCCCCTACTCGCTCGACTTCGGCGAGGAGGCGGGCCGCGCCCAGGCGGTCTGGTTCTCGGCCCCGGCCCGTACACCCCGCGGGCTGACCGTCACGACCGCGTCCACCGCGGGCCGTCTGCACCTCGCGCTGCGCTGGTCGCGCAGCCTGCTCGGGCACGGCGACGGAGCCCATCTCCGTGACCTCTTCGAGCACTACCTGCACGCGACGCAGGAGAGGGAGGAGACCGGCGGATGACGACCGGCGCGAAGTCGACGAGAACCACCCCGTCCCGCGCATCCACTCCGGCCATCCCGTCCGACCCGTCCACTCCAGCCACCCCGCCCGGCCCGGCACAGGGATTCCGTGGGGGACTTCGGGACTTCTACGAGGACCCGGCCGTCCCCGTCGCCTCCGGCACCCCGCGCAGCCTGCGCCAGGCGCGGATGCTGGCCGCGGCGCTCGGCCCGGCCACGGCGGGCGCCAGGACCGTGCTCGACATCGGCTGCGGCGACGGCACCGCCGCCGCGACCGCCGCGCCCTTCCTGGCCGGACACCGCGTGGTCGGCGTCGACTGGTCGCAGGACGCCCTCCGCCGGGCCCGCACCCGCGTCCCGTACGTGATTCGCGGCGAACTCGCCGACGGAGGGCTGCCGTTCGCGGAGGAAACGGCGGACGCGGTGCTCTTCAGCGAGGTCGTCGAGCACCTGGTGGACCCGGACAGCGCCCTGGACGAGATCCGCCGAGTCCTGCGCCCCGGTGGCCACTTGATGCTGTCCACCCCGAACCTCGCCGCCTGGTACAACCGCGGCCTGCTGCTCGCCGGCGTCCAGCCCGTCTTCTCCGAGGTGAGCCTGCGCGCCGTCCATGGCCGTCCGGGGCGGGAGGTCGTCGGCCATCTGCGGCTCTACACGGCCCGCGCGCTCAGGGAGTTCGTGACCGCCTCGGGCTTCGAGGTCGTCCGGCTGGCGGGCGCGCCCTTCCACGGCGTACCGCGTCCGCTGCGCGCCCTGGACCGGCTGGCCTGTGCCGCGCCGTCCCTGTCCTCGATCCTGCTCCTGCACGCGCGAAGGACGTAGCCCATGTGGTGGGGAGTGGCCGCGGCTCTGCTGGCGAACGTCCTGTACAGCACCGGATTCGTCCTGGAGAAACGCGCGCTGGCGGCCCTGCCCGAGGTCGACATCCGCCGTCCCGCCCGGCTGCTGCGCCTGGTCCTCGGCAGCCCGCTGTGGATCGGCGGCTCTCTCGCACTGGCCTCCGGGTTCGCCGCGCAGCTGGCCGTGTACCGCACCCTGCCGATCGCCGCCGCCCAGGCGATCTTCGTGTCCGGGCTCGTCCTCCTTGTGCTGCTCTCCTCCCGGCTGCTCGGCGAGGAGACCACGGGCCGCGAACGCTACGCGCTCGGCGCGATCCTCCTCGCCCTGCTGATGGTCGTGATGTCCCTGCGCGAGAGCGCCGACACGGTCGGCCGAGGCGCTCCGGCACCGCTGGTCCTCACGGTCTGCCTGCCATCACTCTCCCTGGGCGTATGGCTGTACGGGGCCGCCGAGCGCCGCTCCCGGCACCGGCACCGCATGCCGACGACCGGCGTCGAGTACGGCGTGGCGGTCGGTCTGCTGTACGGGGTGAGCTCGCTGGCCATCAAGGGGGTGTCGAGCCGCCTGACGACCCACGACCCGGGCGGCGCGGTCGTCGGCCTGCTGCGCTCCCCGTACCCCTATCTCCTGCTCTTCACCGGCGCGTTCGGTCTGGTCATGTCGCAGGCGGCGCTCCAGCGCTGCCGGGCCTCGCTGATCGTGCCGGTCTGCACGACCGTGACCTGTCTGTTCACGGCAGTGCTCGGCACGCTCACGTTCGGCGAGGCGCTGCCGCACGAACCGGTCCGGCTCGCGCTGCGGCTGGCCGGCACCGTTCTCGCGGTGGCCGTGCTGCTCGCCATGCCCAAGCATGACGAGGCACCTCAACCCCCCATCGGTGCCGAGGAGTTGACACCCCCATGAATCCCGACGACCCACTGCTGAGGATCCTGGCCTGCCCGCTGGACAAGGGTCCGCTGCATCTGCTTGTCCCGGACGAGTCCCTGCCCTCGGACGAGGCGCTCTACAACCCGCGTCTGCGCCGCCGATATCCCATCGTGGACGGCATCCCACAGCTGTTGCCGTCCTCCGGGGAACAGGTGACGGAGGACGAACACGAGGAGATCCTCCGGCGGATGGCGCCATGACCGGATCAGCGAACGGCCGCGCGTCCAGGACCTTCGCCGCCCGGCTGGCCCCCTTCGTCCCCACCCGTCTGGTCGCGGCGACGGCCCGGCTCGTCTATCCGCGCTTCGAACCCGAGCTGGCCCGGCTCGGGGACCTGTGTCCGCCCGGCTGCGGCACGGCGGTGGACGTGGGCGGCTGGTACGGCCCCTGGACACGCCGCCTCGCCCCGCGGGCCCGCCGTGTGGTGACCGTGGAGCCGGTGCCGCATCTGGCCCGGCTGCTGTCGTCGGCCACTCCGAGGAATGTGCGCGTGATCCGGGCCGCCGCCTCCGACCACCGGGGCACCGCCCGGCTGTGGCTGCCCGCGGACGACGCGGGCGACCGGGGCGTGTCCTCGCTCGTCCGCCGGGACATCCACGCCCGCGCGCTGGAGGTGCCCTGTCTCACCCTGGACAGTCTGGGCCTGCGTGACGTCGGCTTCATCAAGATCGACGTGGACGGCAACGAGCCGGCGGTGCTGCGCGGCGCCCGGGACCTGCTGGCCCGCGACCGCCCCGCCCTCTTCATCGAGCTGGAGTCCCGTATCCAGCCGGTCGCCCCGGTCGTCGGCCACCTCGCCGAACAGGGGTACACGGGGTGGGTGCTGCCCGGCTCCAGCTGGGTGCCGCTCGCCTCCTTCCCGCTGGAGGAGCACCAGGCGCGGATGTCGTACGTCGTCGCGCAGGGCCTGCTGCGCCGGGTGCTCCCGCCGCGCGGTCCCCGGTACGTCAACTCGGTGCTGTTCCTGCCGGACGGCCGCCGTCCGGGCGGGAGCCGGGTGCGCGACCATGGACCGCATGCCGGCCAAACGCCCCGCCACCCCGTTCACCCCGATCGACTTCCAGCTGGTCCTGCTGCGCCGCATGGCCGACCACAATCCTGACCTGGTCGAGGACGCCCGTCACGAACTGGGTGTGTCCATCGCCGACATGCGCGAGGCGAACCGCCGCTGGCAGGCGATGCTGCACGTCCGGCGCTCCCGGTCCGCCGCCGCCCGCTACCGCTCGGTCCTCGGCGCCCCCGAGTCCGCGCGGGAGCGCCGGATCGGCGATCTGACCTGCGAGGCCCTGCGCTGGCCGGTGCCCCTGTGGCCCGACCTGCGGTTCGAGGTCCTTCTCGCCCCGAGCGGCGTCGCCTGGAACGAATGGCTGGTACGGGCCCCGGGCGCCCCCGCTCCCGCGCTGGAGACCCTGGAGGACCTGGCCCCCTGGTCCTGCACGGTCGACGAGGTGGCCAGCGCCTTCGCCCCCGCCCGGCCCCTGGAGGGCACGGCCCCGACCCGCTGGGGGCTGGCGTTCACGGCCCCCGACGCGTCGGGCGTCCCGCACGCGTGCGCGGCGGAGTTCACCTGGGGCCTGCTGCAACGCGTGGGCGTCAAGGGGCCCGTCCCGCCGCCCCCCGAGGGGTCCGCTCGAGAAGCGTCCTGAGATCCCGCCCGGAACCTCGCCGTCGAGCCCCTCAGCGAGCGGCGGCCTCGAGGATCTCGTCCACGACGACGGGCAGCGACTCCGGGTGCAGCCACAGGAAGAGGTTCGGCTCGACGAGCTCCAGCTCCATCACCCGGGGCTCGCCGGCGTCACCGTCCACAAGGTCGACGCGGGCGTAGAGCACGCTGTCCGCACCTCCCGGCACGGCGGCCAACGCCCTTTCGGCAACTGCCTGTTCGGCCACCGTCGGCTCCCAGACCTCCAGGCGCGGGTGGGGTGTCTTGTCCCCGTCGAAGGGAGTCCCGGACTCCAGCACGGCCCCCTTGCGACTGGCGTGCAGAAGCCGCCCGCCGAAGAACTGGAGCGCCCGCTCGCCCGCCGCGTCGATGTTCGTGACATACGGCTGGACCATCGCGGTCAGCCCCTCGGCGTGCATCCGCGCGAGCTGCCCGAGGGCCGTCTCCCGCTCCTTCGGCGTGTACCGGGCCGCGTAGCGCGCCCCCGCCCCCGCGGTGGGCTTCACGACGAACTCGTGATCGCCGGGCAGCTCGACGGGGTCACCCGGCGCGAGATACCGGGTCGGGACGACCGGCACCCCCGCGTCCGCCAGGTCCCCGATGTAGCGCTTGTCCGTGTTCCACCGCACGACCGGAGCCGGATTCAGGAGCCGCGTGAGCCCCCCGCACCGCTCGGCCCACGCCACGAACTCCGCCACCCGCCAGCTGTAGTCCCACGTCGACCGGATCAGCGCCAGGTCGAACCCCGCCCAGTCGACCCCGGGATCGTCCCAGTGCACGATGTCCGCAACCGCCCCGGCATCCTCCAGGGCTCCCTTCAGCACGGGCAGATCCCGGTCCGCGCCGGGCTCCTCGCCCGGGTCGTACGTGACGAGCGCGATACGGGCCACGACGGCCTCCATTCTCGTACGACACCGGCGTACGACCACGGACGCACCCCACCGGCACGCCACCCGGGACAATCCCGCCGCAGGCTAACAACCACCCACGACCCCGGGCCAAGCCGATATCGACCTCCGCGGTTCCCCGTCGGTCAGGTCTGGGGGCCGTGGTAGCCGAGGGAGGTCTGGATGGCGCGGCTGACCGGGTCGACGGGGCCGGTGCCGCCGGGGCCCGCCACCCAGGAGCGGAAGACGCTCGCCAGGTGCAGGCCGAAGGCCTCGGCCTGGGCCTCGTCCGCCTGGCGGGATCCGTTGCGGGCGGCGACGGTGAGGGCCACCTCCTGCCGGAACGGCGCTCGCGCTCCGGAATCGCGCAGGTCGGAACGGTCCGAGAGGGCGGCGCGTGCGACGGCCACCGCGCCCTCCACGTGGTGGTCGCGGTGCCCTTCCTTCATGTGCCACAACTCGTGCCCGAGGATGACGAGTTGCTGCACCGTTTCGGCGCGCTCCTCGACGATCACGAGGTCGAAGTCCTGGAACTCCATCCACAGGCCGGTGACTTCGATCTCGTCGGGGAAGCGCTCGAAGCGGAGCTGGACGGGACGGCCGCCCCGGCGCCGGCTCATCTCGTCGCAGAGGGCCTGCGCCAACTCCCGCACATCGACGGGCGTATCGATCCTGCGCCGAAGCAGCCGGCCGAGCTCCACCGCGAGGGCACGCATCTCGGAGCGGGTGCCGCGCGGGCGCAGCGCCGTCAGGAGCCTTTCGACGGCGCCGGCCGGCTTCGTCGTCATCGCTCCGCCTCCTCGCCGTCCGGCAGGCCCGCGAGGACGTCGCCCCGCTCCGGACCCTGCTCGGCGATCCGCGCGTCGAGGCGTTCGAGGGTCCGGGGAAGGGGCGGCGGACACTCACTCACCAAAGGGCTCCCGGCAGTTGACTCATCAAGTTGTCGCGCGTCGCCGACATTACGTGGCCGGGTCCGTCCACGCCACGGTTCCCGAACGATCGTCCCCGCTTTCGGAACGATCCTTACGACGCCTGCGCTCCCCCTCCACGTCCTCGGCGCGGACGGACGGCCGACCACCCTCTTCGGAAGCCTCATCGTGTAGGAAGAGCCTGTCCGTCCCGGTGAAGTCCTCTCGGCAAGGAGTCCCCGTGTTCTCCCTCTTCCCGGCCCTGGTGAGCGGTTCGGTCGCCGACCGGTCCGCCCTGCGCTTCGGTGATCGGTCCCTGACGTACGCGGAGCTGGCCGCCTCGGCGGGAGCGCTGGCCGCCCGGCTCGACGGTGCCGGGAGGGTCGCCGTATGGGCGACGCCGACCCTGGAGACGGCCGTCGGTGTCGTCGCCGCGCTGCTCGCCGGGGTGCCCGCCGTGCCCCTGAACCCGAAGTCGGGGGAGGCCGAACTCGGCCACATCCTCGGTGACAGCGCGCCGTCCCTGGTGCTCGCCGCTCCGGGTGACGCGCTGCCTTCCCCGGCGGGGGCGTTGCCCCGTATCGATGTCGAGGTCGAGGTCTCCGCCACGGGCGCCGGCACCGGCACCAGCACCGGAGCGGGCGCCGTTCCCGGCGGGTCGGACAGCTCCAGGCCGGACGCCTCCGGCTCCGCCGGGTCCGCCGGGTCCGCCGGGTCCGCCGGCGGGGTCACCGACCCCGGCGCCCCCGCCCTCGTCGTCTACACCTCCGGTACCACCGGCCCGCCCAAGGGCGCGGTCATCCCGCGCCGGGCGATCGCCTCGACCCTGGACGCGCTGGCCGACGCCTGGCAGTGGACCGGCGACGACGTGCTGGTGCACGGCCTGCCCCTGTTCCATGTGCACGGTCTGATCCTCGGCATCCTGGGCCCGCTGCGGCGCGGCGGGTCCGTCCGGCATCTGGGGCGGTTCAGCGCGGAGGGTGTGGCTCGGGAGCTGAACGACGGGGCGACGATGCTGTTCGGGGTGCCGACGATGTACCACCGGCTCGCCGAGGCGCTCGGCGAGGACCCCGGGCTGGCCGAGGCGCTGGGCCGGGCGCGGCTGCTCGTGTCGGGCTCGGCCGCGCTGCCCGTGCACGACCACGAGCGGATCACGGCCGCGACCGGACGCAGGGTCGTCGAGCGGTACGGCATGACGGAGACCCTGATGAACACGAGCGTCCGGGCGGACGGGGAGGCCCGGCCCGGCACCGTCGGCGTGCCCCTGCCCGGCGTCGGTCTGCGGCTCGTCGAGGAGGACGGGACGACGATCGCCGGGTACGAGGCCGACGGCACCCCGACCGGCGCGTACGACGGCGAGAGCGTCGGCGAGATCCAGGTGCGCGGGCCGAACCTCTTCACCGAGTACCTGAACCGGCCCGACGCCACCGCCGCCGCGTACACCGGGGACGGCTGGTTCCGCACGGGTGACATGGCGGTCCTCGAGCCCGACGGCTCCGTCCGTATCGTCGGCCGCAAGGCCACCGACCTGATCAAGAGCGGCGGCTACAAGATCGGCGCCGGCGAGATCGAGAACGCGCTCCTCGAACACCCCGGGGTGCGCGAGGCCGCCGTCGCCGGGGAGCCCGACCCCGACCTCGGTGAGCGCGTCGTGGCCTGGGTCGTCCCCCTTGATCCCCAGGCTCCGCCGCCCGTCGACGAGTTGGCCGACCACGTGGCCCGTCGCCTCGCCCCGCACAAACGGCCACGCAGCGTGCGCTTCCTGGACACGCTGCCCCGCAACGACATGGGCAAGATCCTGAAGCGGGCGCTGCCGCGTGACTGACCGGATCTCGGCCCGCGAGGCCATCGCACTGGTCACCGACAGCTTCGCCGAACTCCCTTACCCGAAAGGAGAGTTCGGTCCCGATGGTCCGCTTTCCTGGCAGGGGTACGACGACGCGCGGGCGCGCGCCGCCGCCCGCACCGGCGAGGAGGAGTCGGTCGTCTGCGGCACCGCGACCTTCGGCACGGCGAGCTTCGGCACGACGATCGACGGCAGGGCTCCGCTCGGCCCGGTCACCGCCGTCCTCGTCGCCTTCGAGTTCGGCTTCCTCGGCGGCTCCCTCGGCGAACGCACCGGCGACCGCCTGGAGGCGGCGTACGAGCACGCCCGGACGTACCGGCTGCCCGTCGTCTCGCTCGTCGCCACGGGCGGCAGCCGGATGCAGGAGGGCATGCTCGCGCTGACCCAACTCCAGCGGGTGGCACGGCAGTCGGCGCTCACCCGGGAGGCGGGGCTCGCCCAGATCGCCATCCTGCGGGACCCGACGACGGGCGGCGGCTGGGCCACGCTCGGCGCGGGCGCCGATGTGACCCTGGCGATGCCCGGCGCCCAGGTCGCCTTCGCGGGCTCCCGGGTCCGTCCGCCCGACGCGGACCCTGTCGCGTACACGGCCGAGGCGCAGGTGGCGGCGGGTTCGGTCGACGCCCTCGTGTCGCGGGAGGGGCTGCGCGAGACGCTCGTTCTGTGGCTGGACCTGCTCACCCAGCCCTCCGCCGGGGCCGCGCCGGTCCCGGCCGCGCTGGGCGCGACCGACCCGCCCGCGACCGGCTGGGACGCGGTGCAGCGCGCCCGTGCTCCCGAACGTCCGCGCGCGGAGACCTACTTGGAGGCCTGCTTCACCCGCCGGGTGGCGATCGGCGGGGACCGCTCGGGCGGCACCGACGACGGCGTGCTGTGCGGTTTCGGCCGCGCGCACGACGGGCGGACCATCGCGTACGCCGCCCAGCGCGGGACCCCGACCCGTCCCGCCGGATACCGCACCGCCGCCCGGCTGGTCCGGCTGGCCGGCCGGCTCGGCATCCCGGTGCTGACGCTGGTGGACACCCCGGGCGCCGCGAACGACGCGGACGCCGAGCGGCAGGGGGCCGGTGCCGCGATCGCGGATCTGTTCGCGGCGGTCGCCACCGCTCGTACGCCGGTCACCACGCTGGTGATCGGCGAGGGCGGCTCGGGCGGCGCGCTGGCCCTGGCCGCACCCGGCAACACCTGGGCCACGCCGGACAGTTACTTCTCCGTCATCGCTCCGGAGTCGGCGGCCGCGATCCTCAAGCGGCCCGCCGACGAGGTCCGGGCGACCGCCGACCAGCTCAGGATCCGGCCGCAGGACCTGGTGGAACTGGGAGTGATCCGGGGCATCGCGGAGCGACCCGGCGGGTGAACGGACGGCGGCCGTCGGCTCCCCCCTCCCCGGGGGAACCGACGGCCGCCCGCTCCGGGGGACCGCCGTCGCGACGGCCGGTTACCGCACCCCCACCGCCCGGATGGTCTCCTGGCCCACCGTGCCGCCCCGGTCGTCACGGGCAGAGGCCCGCAGCGACACGAACTCGGCGCCGTGCGGCACGTTCAGGGTGCCCGTCCAGCGCGCCTTGCCGCCGGTGAGCGGAACCGCCTTCCAGGTCTTCCCGTCGTCGTAGGACACCTCCAGCTTTCCGCCGCCGATGGTGCCGGTGTCCGGCGCGCCCTTCACGTACTCGGCGTAGAGGCTCACCGGGATCCTTCCGCCGCGCACATCGCCGGCGAGGTCGGTGTCGATGTCGTAGCCGAGATTGAGGAGCGGGAGGAAGGTGTAGTGGTCCTCGGGGGTGGCCGCCGAGCGGACGGTCCACTCGGTGTGGCCCTTCGTGGAGAGCCTCCAGCGTCCGGGGTCGAGCGTCGTGTCCGTGACGACCTTGTACGTGTGCTCGTCTGCGGGCGCGTCCCAGACGTATCCGGCGGAGCTCTTCCCCTCGTCGACCAGCACACCGTCCTGGTACACCTCGGTGAACTGGGTCATCCCGGTGTCGTCGCTCCACACGTCGCCGAAGCCGGTGTGGTCGGGCCCGGAGTCGCCCCAGCCGGGCGTGTTGAACTGGATCTGGTTGCCCGCTCGTTGCTGGCCCCAGCCGAGTCCGGTACCGAGCCAGGGGTGCCAGACGGGCTTGAACCAGTCGAGGGTGTCGTGGGTGCCGCCCCGGTAGGGGACCAGTCCGCTGCGCTCCTCCAGCGCACCTTCCCCCACGTACACGGACTCCGTCCAGGTCTGTCCGGTGCCGGTGGAGACGTAGTCGGTCCGCTCGGCCGGGTAGTCGACGCGCTCCTGGAAGCCGAGGCCGATGGGGAAGGGGTCGGCGATCGAGTAGCGGAACTCGCTGCCGGAGACGGGCTTCACGGCGTGGAACCTGGTGTCCAGGACGGCCAGTTCACGGCGGTCGGGCTCATAGGTCAGGCTCCGGTTCGGGACGGCGTCCTCGAAGCCCTGCGAAAGGTCGTACACGTAGGGCGTGTTGCGCGTCCCGGTCATGTCGACGGTCCGGGTCGCGCGCAGCCGTGCCGCGTCCGCCGTGCCGACCGTGGCGATCTGCAGCGGACGGTTCTCGTTGTCGTCCGTGCCGAACCAGGCGTTGAGGCGTCCCGCCGTGTCGTCGGTGACGAACAGGGCCTTGGCGCCCGCGTCCTGGGCCGCCTGGGCGAGCGCGGCCGGCTCGACGCCGTCGGTGAGCCGGGCGAGAACGGCCTTGCCGCGCACTCCGGTGAACGGCCCGTCCCCGACGTCGGCCAGCGGCAGCCTGCTGCGGCCCTCGATCAGGGTGCCGCCCGGCTGGGCGAGCGCCTCGCCGACGCCCCGGACGTCGACGAGCGGCTTCCCGAGCCGCCACACGGTCCGGTAGTCGAAGCTGCCCTCGGTGACCTTCCGGGTCGGCGCGGCGAAGACGCTGTCGTACTTGACGGGCACCTGGACCGCGCCGAACAGATCGGAGCCGCCCGCGTTCCGGTCGTACTCCATGAGCAGCTGCCGGGTCTCGGTGCGCCGGTCGACCTTCGCGCTGATCTCCCGCAGCGTCCGCCCGTCCAGGGTGACCTCGCGGTCCTGGTCGAGGGTGATCTGGGGTGCGGCGAGGAAACCGAGGCCGAGCGAGTCGGCGCCGTGGCCGCCGCGCACGTCGAGGAAGGACGTCAGGCTGTACGTGCCGGGCGTGAGCCGCAGCTTCAGCGTGCCGGAGTCGCCGACGTGGGCGGGGTACGGGTCGACGCCCCGCGCGAGCCGCTGCACGGCGAGGTCGGCGGCGGTCGGATCGCCGTCCCGGTCCTTGACGCGGACGGTGAGCGTGTACCGCTCCTCCTCCTTGACCAGCCCGAACGCGGTGTGCGCGACCGGCGTGCCGTCGACCGAGGCCACGATCCGCCCGGAGGTGTTGCCCACCGGCGCCTTCGAGCCGTCGCCGGTGACCGTGGTGGACGCGGTGCCGTGCGCGGGAACCGTGAGCCTGGTGTCGGCGAGGGTGGCGACACCCTCGCCGGCCCCCTCCGCGGCGAGCGTCAACTCCACCGCCGCGTCGGAGGAGTTGGTGTAGGTCACTGTCCTGGCGACCGGCGTGTTGTCCTCGTACGGCCAGCCGTGGAAGCCGAGATCGGCACTGCCCGTGGCGGTGACCTTCGCCGCGATCGCGTCCGGAACGCTCACCCGGCCGGAGCCCAATCGATACACGGAGGCGTCGAGTTGCTTCGACGTCGACATGAGCGCGTCCTTGAGCCGGGCGCCGGTCCAGTCGGGGTGCTCCTCGGCGAGCAGCGCGGCCACGCCCGCGACATGCGGTGTCGCCATCGACGTACCGCTCATGGAGGTGTAGGAGCCGCTGCCGTCCACCAGCCCGGAACGGGCTGCGAGGATGTCGACGCCGGGCGCGGAGAGGTCGGGCTTGAGCGCGTTGTCGCCGTGGCGCGGCCCGGCGCTGGTGAAGTACGCGGCCTCGTCGGCGGAGTCCACGGCGCCGATCGTCAGGGCGGAGTCGGCGGCGCCGGGCGAGCCGATGGACGAGGGGGCGCCGGTGTTGCCGGCCGCGATGACGAAGAGGGCGCCGGTCTCCTTCGAGAGGGTGTCGACGGCCGCGGCCATGGGGTCGGTGCCGTCGCTGGCCTCGGTCGAGCCGAGGCTCATGGAGATCACCTTGGCGTGCACGTCGCGCGCGGCCCACTCCATTCCGGCGATGATCTGCGACTCGCTGCCCGAACCCTGGTCGCTGAGCACCTTGCCGACGGCGAGCGTGGCCTCGGGCGCGACGCCCTTCTCCGTGCCGTCGGAGGCGGCGCCGCTGCCGCCCACGGTGGAGGTGACGTGCGTGCCGTGCCCGTTGCGGTCGGCGACCTCCTGTCCGTCGATGAAACTCTTGGTCCGCGCGACCCGTCCGGCCAGATCGGGGTGGCCTGTGTCGACGCCCGTGTCGAGAACGGCGACGGTCACGCCCTTGCCGGTGAGCCCGGCCTCCCAGGCTTTCGGCGTGCCGATCTGCGCGTTGCTCTCGGCCATGTCGGCCTTGACGCGCCCGTCGAGCCAGACCTTGCCGATCCCCTCCTGGCGGGTGATCGACCGCCAGAAGGTCCGGCCCTTGTCCGCGGCGACCGCGGCGCCCCGGATGCTGGACAGCGAGCGCGTCCGCTCGGCCCCGCCGGGGGTCGTCGCCCGGGCCTTCGGCTCGTACGTCACGATCAGCGGCAGCTCGTCCGTCCTCTGGTCGGTGAGCCCCTGCCGTATCAGCTCGCTCACGTCGAACAGCCGCCGGTCCAGGGTGCCCGCCCGCAGATACGGCAGCGCCTCGTCCGGTACGACGGTGACGGCGCCGTCGGCCACCTGAGTGCGCACGGCTCCGGTGGCCCCCCGGGGGCGCACGACGGAGACCGTCCTCTTGCCGCCGCCGACGTCGGTGACGGTCACCTTGTCGCCGGTCACGAGGGTGACGGTCCGGGCCGCGGCGGCGGCTCGCGCCGGCACCGGGGTGCCGGGGGTCCCGGTGCCCCCCGTGTCGAGCGCGCCCGCAGGCCCGGTGGGCAGCAGGGCGAGCACGAGCCCGGCCGACAGCAGTGCCGCCGGACGTCTCACTGGTCCTCTGGTCATTCGTGCCCTCTCTCATCGGCCGTGCCCGCGCCGGGCAGGGGTGGCGCCCGGGGCTTGCGAAGAGTGTCGGGGGGCTTGTGTTGCGGGGGTGTTGACGGAACCTGGCGGGAAGGTGCCCTGGCGGCTTCCCGCCAGGACAGGCGGGTACGAGCCGCGGAAACCGGGACAGTCCCAAGTGCCGTCCGGAACAATGTCGGTGCTCGGGAGTCACGGACAACGGGGGAGCGCCATGGACGGTTTGGTGGAGTTCAAGACCGATGACGGGGCGCTGGTCGTCGTCGAGGCGGTGGAGGACGGGTCCGGTTCCCGGCTCGTGGCCCGCGACGACGGCACGGTGCAGGCCACGCGCACCTTCGAGGGCGCCCTGGAGGGCGTGCGGGCCGCCGCGCAGTCGGCACTGCGGGTGTTCCGCGACGGGAGCCTGCGGCCCGACTCCGTCGAGATCGAGTTCGGGGTCAAACTCAGCGCGGAGGCGGGCGCGTTGATCGCGAAGAGCACGGTCGAGGGACATCTGGTGGTCAGGCTCTCCTGGACGCCGGGAGAACCGGACCCGGGTGGCAGAACCGTCCCGCCGTCCGCTTCGGGCACGGCATCCGGAACTTCGTCACGGACGGGAACAGGGACGGGAACGGGGACGGGAACGGGGACAGGGACGGGCGATGTGTCCGGCACCGGGGCAGGGACGGGGGCAGGTTCCGTGTCCGGGACCGGTGCGGGGCCCGAATTCGGGACCGGTGCGCACGGGACCGCCGTACGATCATGAACAGCGCCTCGTGGCACGCCAGGATCACCTGCGGACGGGAGACCGGCGCGGGCTTCCTCGTCACCGAGCGACACGTGCTGACCTGTGCCCACGTGGTGGCGCGCGGCGGTTCGGAGGAAGTACGCGTCTCCTTCGCGCGGGGCGGCGAGTCCCTCCCCGCGAAGGTCGTGGCGCACGGCGGCTGGGACGGGCGGGACACCGACCCCGGCGATGTCGCGGTCCTCGAACTCGACCGCTCCGTACCGCTGAGGCCGGCGGAGTTCGCCGCGCCGTCGGACGCTTTCGGCGATCCGCCGCGCAGGCTGGTGGCGTACGGATTCCCCAAGCGTTACGAGGAGGGGACCCTCGCCGAGTACCGGGCCACCGCGGACCAGTTGATCGCGGGCGAGTGGGTCCAGCTGGAGGCCTGGGTGGCGCACGGCCAGCCGCTCGCGCCCGGTTTCAGCGGGGCGGCGGTGACCCTCGCCGACACCGGGCGGGTGGTGGGCATGGTGTCCGCCGCCGCGCGGGACCCCGGGATCCGCAACGGACGGATGCTGCCCGCGCACGTCATGGCCCGCTACTGGCCGCGGCTCGGCGAGCTGATACCGACACCGGAGTACGGGCGTACGGAGAAGGAGCGGCTGCGGGAGCTGGTGCTGGCGCGGGCTCCGGAGTTCGACGGACGGCCCGAGTGCAGCCCGGAGCGGCTGTACGGCGATGCCGTGGGCCCGTTCGGGCCGCCGCTGCCGGAACGGCGGTTCCGGTCGCTGTGGGACGCGGCCTGGTATCTGCTCTCCGAGGTGCCCGACACCGGCGCCGTCGCCCGGTTCGCCGCGCGGCTCGCCGACTTCACCGAGGACGCGCCGACGCGGGGCGCGCTGCGGGCCTGGCCGTCCCGGGCGTACGACCGCCGCCCCCGGCCGCCCGTGACCCCTCCGGGCCCGCCCGCCGCGGGGGCACAGCCCTGGTCGCCGATCCTCGTGGAGATCGCGCCCAGCGGTTCGGGCGACCACCAGTTCCTCGTCGAGGTCTCCGCGTACAACGGCCGGCACCGCCGCGTCGTCGGCTCGCGCGCCCTGCCCGCCGACCGGGTGCGCGGCTACGCGCTGGAGCGCATCGACGAGGCGTACCACGAACTGGAGCCGGGGGCACGTGAGTTGATCGCCTTCGTACTGCCCCGCCGCTGGCTCAACACCGATGTGGCGCACTGGCAGCGCAGTGCCGACGACGACAGCCCGCTCGGCTCCTTCGCGCCGCTCGTGGTGATGGACCTGGAGCGGCGGCGCAGCGGCGGCCTCCAGCACAAGCTGCTGCAGAAGTGGCAGCGGCTCGACGGGCAGTCCGCGGCACCGCTGCACCGCATCGGCTGCGGGGCGCTCGGGCAGGATCCGGTACGGCTGACCATCGGGCTGCGGCGCGGCGCCGACATGGTGGGCTTCGCCTCCCCGCCGCGCGCGCAGGGCACCCGCCGGCTGTTCCAGGCGAGCCTGAACGCGGCGGTCCCGGTGATGCTCTGGCCGCGCAGCGGCTGCCGCGGCGAGCACCGGGGCGGGGCGCACGAGGACTGCACGGGGGCGGCGTTCCTCGACCGCCTCGCCGCGCATCTGGCGGATCTGCCGCCCTCGGAACTCCCCTCGCACATCCATGAGTTGCGCGAGACGGCGTACGCGGACGACGGTCCCGAACCGCACTGGGCGTACGACCTGGCGCTGCTCTGGGAAGACCCCAGATGCCTGCCCGACCCGGTCGGCTATCTCCACTCACCGGTCGGCTGAGCACCCGGGGACCGCGAAGGGAGAGCAGGAGGGAAAGCAGGCAGACAGGCGAGCGAGGGAGCACGGCAACGAGTCGGCCGAGCGCCGGTACGCGATGTGCCGGGCGCGGCACGCAGGTCCGAGGCCGGTCGCACGGCCGGTGAGCAACGAGGAGAACGCATGTCCCTGTGGCCCGTCTACACGGGTGGGAGCGAACCCCACGACGGCATCGCGAAGCTGCCCGCGCCGCCGCCGTGGCGCGACTTCGACGGCGGACCCGAGCTGGACACTCCCGCCGAGGACGGCGACACCTCGACCGCCTCCCCGGACCGCAGGCACCGCGCCCGCACCTACCGGGCCACCGACCGGACCGTCCAGCTCGTCAACGCGGCGCTGTACCTGCGCCGCCCCCTGCTGGTGACCGGCCCGCCCGGCAGCGGGAAGTCCTCCCTCGCGTACGCGGTGGCACGGGAGCTGCGGCTCGGGCCGGTGCTGCGCTGGAACGTCACCAGCCGCACCACGCTGCACGACGGCCTCTACCAGTACGACCCGCTCTCCCGGCTGTACGCCGCCGGTCGCGCCGCCACACAGGAGATCCCCGCGGACAGCGAGCTCCAGGACCATCTGCGGCTCGGTCCGCTCGGCACGTCCCTGCTCCCCTACCGACGCCCCCGCGCCCTGCTCATCGACGAGATCGACAAGAGCGACCTCGACCTGCCGAACGACCTGCTGAACATCCTGGAGGAGGGCGAGTACGACATCCCGGAGCTGGTCCGGGCGGCCCGCCACACGCCCGCCGCCGAGGTGATGGTGGCCGGCACGGACGAACGGGTCACCGTCTCCCGCGGCCGGGTCCGCTGCCGCGCCTTTCCCTTCGTCGTCCTGACCAGCAACGGCGAGCGCGAGTTCCCGCCCGCCTTTCTGCGCCGGTGCGTCCGTCTCGAACTCCACCAGCCGCGCGACGCCCACCTGGAAAGCATCGTCCGTGCCCACCTCGGCGAGCCCGACGCCTACGCCCGTGACCTGATCAGCCGCTTCCTCTCCCGCGGCACCGGGGGCGAACTCGCCACGGACCAGCTCCTGAACGCCATCTATCTGACCGGCGCGGCGGGGATCGACGCGGCGTCACGCGACGATCTCGCCGAGCAGCTGATGCCCTACCTCAGCAGCACCCGGGACGACGATGAGTTCTGAGGCCCCGGGCACCCCGACGGGCCCGGGACCCGGCAGCCCCGCCGGCCCGGGGCAGAACACCCCGGCGGACGCGGCATCCGGCTCCCCGGCCGGTCCGGGGCCGTGCGGCCCCACGACGGACTCGGGGCCCGCTCTGCTCGCCGAATTACTGGGGCGGGTCGTCGGCGGGGAGTCGCCGACCTCCGTGGAGCTGGCCGAGCTGCTGTGGCTCGCGG
This sequence comes from Streptomyces sp. NPDC005141, assembly GCF_053599975.1. NCBI lineage: Bacteria > Bacillati > Actinomycetota > Actinomycetes > Kitasatosporales > Streptomycetaceae > Streptomyces > Streptomyces sp. NPDC005141. The sequence continues at coordinate 79,582 of NZ_JBSFYW010000028.1, forward strand.
GGCACGTCGAAGGGCCCGCAGCCGCGCCGCCGGGCCGGCCCCCGTCGGACGGGCGTCCCGCCTCTCCGCGTACGCCCCCGGAGACACCGGCGCGGACGGACGTGCCGCCGGGCCCGCCCCTCGGGGACCCGCCCGCGGGCCCGGACCGCCCGGACGACGCCCGCGTACCCCTGCGTCTGCCCGGCTCCGGATCACCCGACCGGGACGCGAGCGGCTCCGGCGGCGACGCGGCGGACGGCGGCCCGGGAAACACCCCGCACACCACACTCCTCGCCCCCGCTCCCCCGATGCTGCCCCACCCGCTCGCGCTCCAGCGCACCCTGCGTCCGCTCAAGCGCCGGGTGCCCGCGCCCGTCGGCCACACACTGGACGAGGAGGCGACCGCCCACCGGATCGCCCGGCTCGGCGCGGCGCCCCGGTGGTGGCTGCCGGTGCTGCGCCCGGCCACCGAGCGCTGGCTGACCCTGCATCTCGTGCACGACACCGGGCCGACCATGCCCGTCTGGCGCCCGCTCGTACGCGAACTGCACACCGCGCTGGCCCAGTCGGGCGTCTTCCGCACGGTGGAGCTGCACCAGCTGACCGCCGGGGGAACGGTACGGCGGCCCGGCTCGCAGGAGTCGTACGCGGACGGCCGTACGGTCACCCTGCTGGTCAGCGACTGCATGGGCGCGCAGTGGCGGGGCGGCCCGGCGGGCACCCGCTGGTACCGCACGCTGCGCCGCTGGGCGGCCCGGATGCCCGTCGCCGTGCTCCAGCCGCTGCCCGAGCGGCTGTGGCGCACCACGGCCCTGCCCGCGACGACCGCGCGCCTCACCGCCCCCCGGCCCGCCGCCCCCAACTCCGCCTACACCGTGGACTCCTACGCCTCGGACGACCTGCCCGGCCCGGGTTCCGTGCTCGCGCTTCCCGTCCTGGAGCCGTCCGCCCGCTGGCTGGCGAACTGGTCGTCGCTGGTGGCCGGCGGCGGCCGGCTCCCGGGCTCGGTGGCGATGCTGGACACCGCTCCGGCGCCCGCCCCGCTCGACGAGCACGGCCGCGGCGACGTCGAGCGGTTCTCCGCGGAGGAACTCGTCCTGCGGTTCCGCTCCATCGCCTCCCCCGAGGCGTTCCGGCTGGCCGGTCATCTCGCCGTGGGAAGACCGGAGTTGCCCGTGATGCGGCTGGTGCAGGCCGCGATCGAGCCGAGCCCCCGGCCGCAGCACCTCGCCGAGGTGATCCTCAGTGGTCTCCTGAGCGCCGGCCCGTCGGGCCCGCCCGGCTCGTACGTCTTCCGGCCCGGCGTGCGCGAACTCCTGCTGCACACGCTGCCGCGCACCGCGCACAGCCGCACCAGTGAACTTCTGGGCCGGGTCGGCGCGTTGATCGACGCACGGGCCGGGGTGGCCGCCGGGGAGTTCCCCGTGGTGGCCCCGGGACCCGGGGACGCGGCGGCCGACGGCGAGGCGTTCGCGTCGGTGCGCGAGGAGAGTGTGCGACGGCTGGGAGGTGGAACCCCGGCCCCGACCGGAGGGCTGGTGCTTGGCCGGTACCGGCTGGTCCGACGCCTGGGCCGGGGCAGGCAGCTGATGCTGGCCGAGGACACCCGCAGCGGCCGGACGGTGGTGGTGCACACCTACGCGCCGGCCGAGGACCGTCGGTTCCTTCAGGACGCCGGCGCCCTCGCCGGTGTCGAGCATCCCAACGTCCTCACGGTGCACGACTTCGGCATCGAGGAGAACGTCCCTTATCTCGTCACGGAGTTCACCGAGGGACTCACAGTGGCGGAACTCACCGCGGAGGGCGGCTTCGCCCTGCCCTTCTCGCTGCTCGCCCCCCTGGCCCAGCAGCTCGCACGCGGTCTCGGGGCCGTGCACGAGCGGGGCGTCACACACGGCAGGCTCACCCCGAACGGCCTGATCGTCCGGCCGGACGGCACTTTGAAGATCACCTACTTCGCGCTGGGGACCGGCCGGGACCCCGACCCGTCGAAGGATCTGCACGACTTCGGCCATCTGCTGCGGGAACTGACCAACGGAGTGGGTTCCGGTGAACTCAGCGCGGTACCGGGCGAGTTCAGGGCCCTTCTGTCCGACGTCCTCAATCCTCTGACGTCCTCGGACCTCCAGGCCCAGCGGCGCGGCATGGGCCTCTTCTTCACACCGTCCTTCGCCCAGGTGCTGGAGGCCGCCGAGGCCGCCCGCCACCGGTACCGGGTGCTGGGCCGGGTACGGATCACCCAGGGCGACCGCCCCGTCCGCACCCTGGCACCCCGGCAGCAGGCCCTGCTCCACATGCTGCTCCGGGCCCGCGGCCGGCCGGTGACGCACTCCGACCTGACCGAGGGGCTGTGGGACGGGCGGCCCCCGCAGCGAGCCGCGCGTCTCCTGGCCGCACACGCTGCGGCCGTCCGCGAGGCCCTCGGCCCCGGCGTCCTGGCGAGCACCGCGGACGGCTACGCCCTGCACGCCGCCCCCGACTGCGTCGACCTCACCCTGTGCGAGGCTCTCGTCGCCCGCTCGAAGACCCACCGGGACGCGGACGACCTGCCGGCCGCCGCCGAATGCGTCCGGCAGGCTCTCGACCTGTGGACCGGTGACCCGGTCGACGGCGTCCCGGGCCCCGCCGCCGAGGCGGCCCGCGGCCGGCTCCGCGCCCTGCGCCTCACCCTCTGCGCCACCCGCGCCGAACTCGACCTGGAGATGAACAACTTCAGGCGTGCGGCGAGCGACCTCGGCGAACTCCTGCGGTCCCACCCCAGGCGCGAGGACTTCCGGCGGCTGCACATCCTCGCGCTCAAGGGCCAGGGCCGCGTCGCCGAGGCCATCGAGTCGTACCGGGCGTACGAGGACCTCCAGGCGCCCAGCGAGCCGAACCCCACCCTGCTGGAGCTGTACCACGAGCTGCGGGCCGCGCCGGAACGCGGCAGCCCCGTCATCGCGGTCGAGTACACGGCGGAATCGGGTGAGGATCCGCACACCCACGGCGTGCTCGGCCGGACGCTGGCCTGGCTGCTCTCCCTGAGCGACATGGCACCGAACGAGTACGAGCTCCTCGGCCGCGACAACGGCTATGTCGTGATCACCGAGCCCGAGGCTTCCGTAGTGACCGCACTGAACGCGGTGCTGCGTGAACTGCCGGGTGCATTAATGGAGTTGGAGGAGCCTCCGAAGATCCGTGTGACGTTCTGGCACACCGCGCTGTTCGCCCGCGCGGGCAGCCCGACCGTGCCGCCGGAACTCCGTCCCGAACTGGAGCGTCCCGAAGCGGACATCATGGTCGTGCTCTCCCCCGTTCTGCACGAGGAGCTGATAAGCGGCGGCAGCACCGCGCCGCCCCCGGACCGCTTCCGCCCGCTGTACCGGCAGCCGTCGGCGGACGGCCCCGCCGTCGCCTGGTACTGCACCCTGGATCTCCCGGAGCGCCTCCCGGAACTCGAACCGGTGCGACGCGACCTGGTCCGGGGCCCGTTCACCACCCGCGACCTCACCCGGCTCCGGGGTGCGGAGCAGGGCCGCACCGCCGTCGTGCACACGGACCCGGACAACTCGCTGACCCTGCTCGACCTCGACCGGCCGCGGGGCAAGCGCCCGCCCCGCTCCCTCATCACGTACTACGAGGTCGACCTCACCACCCATGGCGCCGCGCACGAGCTGCACCTGCCGAGCTCCGGGCACAGTTCGTTCGCCGCCTCGGTGGAGCTGTCCTGGCACGTGGACGACGCGGTGGCCTTCGTGCGCGCCGAGACCCACGACGTGTCGAGGCGGCTCCTCGACCACCTCCTCAAGGAGGCGGGGCGCATCACCCGCCGTCACCCGCTGCGCCGCGCGGGCGCGGCCCAGCGAGCGGTGCACGAGGGGCTGCGCCGCTGGCCGGTACCGGGGCTGTCGGTGGCCTGCTCGGTACGACTGCGGGAGAGTACGCCGCCCCCCGGGGCGCCGCCCCCGGCGTCAGGTTCATGATTCCGCACCCCCGCGGTGCCCCGGCCGGTATCCGAGCGCCGCAGGACCACCCGTCCGGCGGCACCCCGCCCGGCCCTCCAGAAAGAGCGCCCGCCGCCCGGCGCGCGCAGGATGCGAGAGAGGACCGCCGCCCGGCGGAGCCCCATGGTCTGCGCTCTCGGGAGGACCTGCCATGACCGCCAGTCTGGAGCAGCTGCGCCGCTGTCACTTCGCCGTCGACCTGGGCGCCGCGAGGACCCGTGTGTATGTGAGGGGCGCGGGCCTGGTCGTCGACCAGCCGAGCGTCGCCGCGATCAACACGAGGACGGGCGCGCTGATCGCGGTCGGGGAGTTCGCGGAGAAGATGACGGGCCGTACGCCCGACTACATCCGGGTGGTGCGTCCCGTGTCCGGCGGCACGGTCGTCGACATCGACATGGCCCAGCGCATGCTGCGCCATCTGCTCGGTGACAAGGTCCGCCGCACCCTGCGCCGCAAGCCCCGGCTGCGGGCCGCGGCCTGCACCCCGCACGACGCGGACCCGCTGGCGCAGCGCGCCACGATCGAGACGCTGGTCGGGCTGGGCGCGCGCCGGGTCGAACTCGTCGACACGCTGATCGCGGCCGCGGTCGGCTGCGGACTGCCCGTCGAGCGGCCCGAGGCAACCATGATCATGGTGTGCGGGGCCGCCGCGACCCAGCTCGCCGTGCTGTCGCTGGGCTCGATCGTCACCGCCGAGCGCATCCCGGTCGGCGGCGAGGCCGTCGACCACGCGATCGTGCAGCACCTGCGCCACCAGCACGAGCTGATGCTGCCGAGTCAGGCCGTACGGCCCCTGCAGGTCGCCCTCTCCGGGAACGGGCTCACCCCGCACGGCCCGGCCCTGACCGAGATCCACGGGCGGGACGTGGCAACCGGCCTGGCCCGTTCCGTGCAGGTCGACACCGCCGCCGTACGCATGGCGATCGAGACGCCGCTGACGGCCGTACTGGACGGCATCGGCAAGGTGCTGCGGTCCTGCCCGCCCGATCTGGTGGCCGACCTCGCCGACCGCGGGATCATGATGGTCGGCGGCAGCGCGCTGCTCCCCGGGCTCGACCAGATGCTGCGGCAGGCGACCGGAATGCCCGTCCACATCGCCGAGCGGCCCGACGTCTGTGCCGTCCAGGGCCTCGGCTACATGCTGGAGGGCAAGATCGCGCCGCTGATCCTGGACCCGCTGGCGCGCTGACGCCCCGGCGTCCGAGAGCCTCGCATGACCGACCCCGTGCCGGGATTCCCGCTTCTCCTCGAAGCGGTCCTCAGCGTCGGCACCGAACTCGAACTGCGGGCCACGCTCCAGCGGATCGTGGACGGCGCGGCCGAGCTGACGGGGGCCCGGTACGCGGCGCTGGGGATGGCGGACCCGGGCCGGGACGGGCTGGTCCGGATCCGTACGGCGGAGCCGCGCCCGGCGGAGACCGGGCCCGGGCACCGGCACCGTGATCCGCACCCGGCGGAGCCGGAGTCCGGCCCCGGCACCGGTTCCTCCGCCGGCCCGCTCGACGCCGGGGCCGGGTCCTCCCCCGGTCCCGAGTCCCCGGACTCGCCCTGGCCCTCCCGGTCCTCCCGGTCCTCGCAGTCCTCCGCTTCCGACATCTGCCTGGACGTCCCCATCCGGGTCGAGGACGAGGTGTTCGGAAACCTCTACCTCGCGGACAAGTCCTCCGGCACCTTCACCGGTGAGGACGAACAGCTGGTGCGCCTGCTCGCCACGCAGGCCGGTATCGCGATCGCCAACGCCCGTCTGTACGAGACGGCCCGGCAGCGGGAGCGCTGGATCGAGGGCGCCGCCGCCGTCACCACCGCCCTGCTCAGCGGTGGGACCGCCGACGACGCGCTGGTGACGGTCGCCGAACGCGCCAGGATCCTCGCGGGAGCCTCGGCGGGCATCGTCCTCCTGCCCACGGAGGAGGGCGGCATGGAGATCGTGGCCGCCTCCACCCACGAGGACCCCGAGGGCATCGTGGGCGCCACCATCGCGCCCGGCAGCCCCGTGCTCGAACAACTCCTCGGCGGGGAGCCGGTCTTCATCGACGACTCGGCGACCGACCCGCGGATGACGACGCCCGTACGGTCCCGGTTCGGGCCGAGCATGATGCTGCCCCTGCAGACCGAGGGCCGCCTCATCGGCACGCTGGCCCTGCCGCGCGGGCGCGGCGACCGCCCGTACACGCCGGTCGAGCGGCGGCTGGCCACCCAGTTCGCCTCACAGGCCGCGCTCGCGCTCGTCCTCGCCGACGCCCGGCACGACCGGGAGCGCCTCGCGGTGTACGAGGACCGGGACCGCATCGCCCGTGACCTGCACGACCTGGTCGTGCAACGCCTGTTCGCGACCGGCATGATGCTGGAGTCCACGCTGCGCAGGAGCCGGACGGAGGGGACCGGCCACAGCGCCGCTACGGAGGACGGGCGTGGCCGGGGCCCCGGCGGTGAGGACTCCGGCGGTGAGGGCCCCGGCGGTGAGGACTCCGGCGGTGAGGGCTCGGGGGCCGAGGACGTGCGCGCCGCGCTCGGCCACGCCGTCGACGAACTCCGGTCCACCGTGCAAGAGGTCCGGACGGCCATCTTCGCGTTGCAGCAGCCGCCCGCCGACGCGCCGACCACCTTCCGCGGCAAGGTGCTGCGCGAGACCGCGGGCGCGGCGGCCCTGCTCGGTTTTCAGCCATCCACCCGGTTCACCGGCGCCGTGGAGAACCGGGTGGCGGAGACCGTCGGCGCGCAACTCGTCGCCGCGCTGCGCCGTGCGCTGGCCACCGCCTCGCGCCGTGCCGGGGTGTCCCGGATCGAGGTCTCCGTCGACGCCACGGTGACCCTGCCGGACGGCCGGCCCGGTGTCCGGCTCACCGTCCGGGACGACGCCCCCACGAACGGCGGTGACACCGGCACGACGCTCACGTGGCAGTCACCGTTGTGAGCACCCCGCACCCGCCGAACTGACGTCTTGCCCCGCCGTCCCGCGAGCCCGGGGATTCACACGACCGGCCGCGTTCCAATTGCGGAAATCCCGGCGCAGGATTGATGCTGTAATCCTGAAGTTTCCGTTGCACGATAGGTCCGGCTGGTACCCTCCGCCAGTAGCTACCCACCAAGCGAAAGTCCTAAAATGAACCTTCCGGTGACGCAGGCGACGCACCGCTCCGCCGCCCCCAAGTCCATGCGCCGGCCGCACACTCCCCTGTCGGCCATCGACCCGCTCGGGACTGCCGCCGTAAGGTCCGCCGGACGAGTGACAGACATCCCGGGACGCCGCCCGGGCAAGCCGATCACCTTCGACTCGGCTCTCTAGACGTAGCTGCTCCGCCACGGGCGCATCCAGCGGCTCAAGCCGCTCCGGTGCGCCCGTCCGCGCGCCCCGGAGCCGTCAACCGCCTTGAAGGATCAAGGAGTTCGCGGTATTAGCGGCGCGCCCCCGGCACTACGCTTGACCGGGTGAAGCTCCAGCAACTCGTCCTCAAGATCCACAGTCGATGCGACCTCGCCTGTGATCACTGTTATGTGTACGAGCATGCCGATCAGAGCTGGAAAGGGCGCCCGACCTTCATTTCCGAAGAAACGCTCGGGAAAGTGGCCCGGCGATTCGCGGACTATGCGGAGGAAGAGAAACTCTCTTCCGTTTCCGTGATCCTTCACGGTGGCGAACCCCTTCTCGTGGGTCCCGTCCGCATGCGAAACATTTGTGCGGAACTCGTTCGCACCATCACCCCGGTGACCGCGCTCGATCTCCGTATTCACACGAATGGCGTGCAGCTGAACACCCGGCATCTCGAGGTGTTCAAAGAATTCGACGTCAAAGTCAGCATCTCCCTCGACGGCGACCGCGCCGCGAACGACCGGCACCGGCGCGACCGCCGCGGACGCAGCAGCCACGACCGGGTGCTGCGCGCGATCGGCCTGCTGCGCAGACCCGAGTACCGGCACCTCTACAGCGGCCTGCTGTGCACCGTGGACGTGGCCAACGATCCCGTCGCGGTGCACGACGCTCTCGCCTCCCTGCACCCACCTCGCATCGACTACCTTTTGCCGCACTCCACCTGGGACAGCCCGCCGAACCGGCCGGCCGACTCCCCCACCGGCTACGCCGACTGGCTGCTGAGGATCTTCGACCGCTGGGACGGGCAGGGCCGCACCGTCGGGGTGCGGACCTTCGAGTCGGTCCTCAGCACGCTCCGGGGCGGGCCGCCGCTGACCGAGGCGATGGGGCTCGCGCCGAGCGACCTCGCGGTGGTGGAGACCGACGGCACCTTCGAGCAGGCCGACTCCCTGAAGACGGCCTACGACGGCGCCCCGTCCACCGGCTACGACGTCTTCCGCCACACCTTCGCCGAGTTCGCCCGGTATCCCGGGGTGCGGGCCCGCCAGCTGGGGCTCGCGGGTGTCAGCGCGACCTGCCGCCGCTGCCCGGTGATCGAATCCTGCGGCGGGGGCCTGTACGCCCACCGCTACAGCACCGGCCACGGCTTCGCCAACCCGAGTGTCTTCTGCGGTGACCTGCGGGCCTTCGTCGACGGTGTCGCCGAACGCATCACCGACCACTCGCTCAGTCCCGCGGTCCACGACCGTGACGAACTCGGCTACGCACAGGAGGAGTTGGTCCGTCACCTGATCCCCGTCGTGGCCGCCCGGCACACCGGCGAGCCCGGCTGGGACGAGGTGTGGCGCGCCTTCCTCGACCTCGACGCCGACCCGTCGACCGCGCCGTACGTCGACGAGATCCTCGCCCATCCGTATCTGCACACCACGCTCAAGAACTGTCTGCACGGCAGACTCACCGGCCCGGCGCCGCTCGCCTGCGCCGTCGTCGTCGCGGCCTTCAACGCCCGCGCCGACCTCGAACTCGGCTGGGACCAGCCCACCGCCGAACTGCACCTCCCCACCCTGGGCACCCTCGCCCTCCGCGAGCCGGGCCCGGTCACCGTCTCGGTGAAGGCCGGTGAGCTTCGGGTGCGCACCCACCGGGGCGACGAGTACACCTCCGGTGAGGCCTCCACCGGGTGGCGGCCCCTGCGCACCGTCCCCGTCACGGACGGCACCCGCCTGCTCGTCGACGACGCGGACCCCCTCCGCGACTGCTACCCCGTGCCCGTCGCCCCACCGCTGGGTGCCGACGAACTCGACATGTTCACCAAACGCCTGCGCATCGCATACGAGTTGATGGAGGAGAACGGTCAGGTCCGGCAGGACGGCGCCAACGCGCCGCGGCTGACCACCATCACCCCGCTCACGGCCGGAACGGGCGTACGGCTCGGCGCGCACGGGCTCGGCGCGCTCGGTCTGGCCGTCGACTTCGAGCCGGACGACTTCGTACGGGAACTGCCGCGCGCGGGCCGTCTCGCGCGGCTCTCCGCGCTGCGCGAGACGGCCGACCTGAACGTGCCGGGCAACCGGGCCGGTCAGCTGCTCGACGAGGCGAGCCACGCGCTGGGCGACGCCGACTACTGGGCGGGCGAGGCGGACCGGCGTGCCGCCGCGCTGGAGCGGGCGGGCCGCGCCCTGGAAGATCTCGCGGCCCGCCCCGAACGCGAACTCACCGAAACGGGAGCCGCGTTGGCGGCGGAGCTGCGCGACGAGCTGGCGAGCGCGCGCCTCTCCTCGGCCGACCCGGCCGGCCGGCATGGGTGATGCGGCGGCGGGCGTGCCCGCCCGGTGCGTAAGGACCCCGCCGGGCGTCCGTACAGGGCGGACCGCCGCCCCACCGGCCGCGGCCCGCGCCCGTCCGGCGGGTCTCCGGGGCCGATCGGGGCGCGCTGCCGCGTGATCTCGCGAAGGAACGGGAAATGGCGGGGAGACCGGTGCGGCTCTTCGGGATGCGGGAGGCCGTCGATCCGCTCGGAGTCCAGATGTCTGGATATCGCCAGGGTTTGACGTGAAAGAGGCGACCCGTGCGGGCCCGCGGTCGGGAAGATTGTTGGTTCCGGCCAGGTGAACATCCCGTAGGGGCTCATCCACAGCAGGGGGGCGCGTGGACATACCTGAACGGGCATCGGACAACCGGCCTTATTTTTTTCTGAGTTACGCCCACACACCGGCCTGGGGGCTGGGCGGCGGGGATCCGGACCACTGGGTGCAGGTCCTCTTCACCGATCTGTGCGACCACATCATGGCTCTGACCGATCTGCCGGCGGGGATTCCCGCCGGGTTCATGGACCGGGAGATGCGCTCGGGGGACGGCTGGCCGGAGAAACTCAGCGAAAATCTCGCCACCTGCCGGGTGTTCGTGCCGCTGTTCTCGCCGCGCTACTTCACCAGTGAGAGTTGCGGCCGGGAATGGTTCGCGTTCAACGAACGTATTCTGCGGGCGCGGGCGACCGGGACCGGTGCGGTGCAGGCGATCGTCCCGGCCCTGTGGACGCATATCGACCTCGCCCAACTCCCCGATTCTGTAAGGCATATCCATGTGGACCACGCCCAGTTCGGCGACCGCTACGCGGCCAACGGGATCTACGGTCTGATCAAGCTCAACCGGCTGCGCGACGAGTACGAGGAGACGGTTCTCGGGCTGGCGCAGCGGATCGTGCAGATCGCGCAGGAGTCTCCGCTGCCCTCCAGCAGACCGCGGCCCTACGAGCGCACGCCGAGCGCGTTCAAGCCGCGGGGCGAGGGCCCCCGGCGCATTCATCTGACGGTGGCGGCGCCCACCCGGCACACCATCCCCGAGCATCGGGACGTCCGTCCGTACGGCGAGGACGCGCAGGACTGGAATCCGTACCACTCGGAGTCGACCCGTTCACTGCCCTCCCTCGCCGAGGAGCTGATCCGGTCGCTGGACTACCGGATCACGGTGTCCTCCTTCGACGACGAGGCCACCGGCGGCGACCTGGAAACGGACGACTCCGAGAAGACGGGGCCCAGCCACCCGGGGATCCTGCTCATCGACCGGTGGGCGCTCACCGACGAGGAACGGGCGCGCAGGCTCAAGGCGTTCGACGCCGGCGCCCGCCCCTGGGTCAGCGCGATCGTCCCCTGGAACCGGGCCGACATCCAGTGCCACGGCGAGGAGGGCCGCAAGCTGGCGGCGGATCTCGAACGGACGCTGCCGGTGATCCTGGACCGGGGGCGGCGTGCCGACTGCCGCTCCGCCGTCAACGGCGTACCCACCCTGAAGGCCTTCACCGACGTACTCCCTGTCGTCGTCGCGCACGCGACCCGGCAGTACCTCAAGCACGCCGAGGCACATCCGCCCGCGGGTCCGCCGATCAGCCGACCCCGTCTGATGGGCCCCACCCACCCGCCGCTGCCCGAAGGCGGATCCGACCACGGAGGAGAAGAAGCATGACGGCCGTGCAGGACGGACGGATCATCACCTTCTACTCGTACAAGGGAGGCACGGGCCGCACCATGGCCCTGGCCAACACGGCCTGGATCCTCGCGGCCAACGGAAAGCGCGTCCTCGCCGTCGACTGGGACCTGGAAGCCCCCGGCCTGCACCGCTTCTTCCATCCCTTCCTCAATCCCAACGCACTCGCGGCCACCACCGGTGTCATCGACATCATCAACGAGTACGCGTGGGCGGCGACCACCGGAACCCAACGCTCCGGCCAGTGGCACCGGGACTACGCGCGCGTCGAGCAGCACGCCATCTCGCTGACGCCCGAGCGGCTCGGACTGCGGTTCCAGGAGGGCGGTTCCCTCGACTTCCTCTCCGCCGGGCGCCAGGACCGCTCGTACTCGGCGAGCGTGTCGTCGTTCGAATGGGACAACTTCTACGAACGCCTCGGCGGCGGGCTCTTCCTCGACGCGCTGCGCGACGACATGAAGACGTCCTACGACTATGTGCTGATCGACAGCCGCACCGGACTGTCCGACAACGCCGACATCTGCACCGTGCAGATGCCCGATGTGCTGGTGGACTGCTTCACGCTCAGCGACCAGTCCCTCGACGGCGCGGCGGCCGTGGCCCGCAGTGTCGAGGACGGCTACCGCACGCGCAAGATCCGGGTCCTGCCGGTGCCGATGCGGATCGACGAGGGCGAGAAGGAGAAGGTGGACGCCGGCCGGGCGCTGGCCCGGCTGAAGTTCGACGGGCTGCCCAAGGGGCTCGGCGGGGAGGAGCTGGCCGGCGAGGAGCTGACCGCCTACTGGGGCGCCGTCGAGATCCCGTACCGCCCGTACTACGCCTACGAGGAGACCCTCGCGACCGTGGGCGACGAGAGCGGGATCGCCAACTCGCTGCTGTCCGCCTTCGAGCGGCTCACCGCGGTGATCTCGGACGGCGAGATCACCGGCCTGCCGGCGGTGCCGGAGCCGGTGCGGCTGCGCTGCCGCGACGCGTTCCTGAGGCGGCGGCCGATGACGACCGCGGCCGACGTGGTGATCGCGTACACGGCGGAGAACCGCGTCTGGGCCGACTGGATCGAGTCGCTCCTCAAGCGGGCCGGCTGCAACGTCACCCCGCACGACATCGCGAGCGGCCCCGTCGAGCATCCCGACCCGGCGACCCGCACCCTCGTGCTGCTGTCGAAGGCGTTCCGCAAGTCGCGCCACGCGGAGCCAGTCTGGCGCGCCCTGGCCGACGCCGACGGCGAGGCCTCGCAGGGCACGATCGTCCCGGTGCGGGTCGACGAGGTCCATCTGCCGCAGTACTACCTCGACCGCAACCCGGTCGATCTGCACCGGCTCGACGAGACGCAGTGCGTCAGCTCCCTGCTGAGCGCCCTGGAGCTGCCGGGCCGGCCCGTCGAGGGCAGCGCGTCCGGGCCCCGCTTCCCCGGCAGCACCCCGGCGATCTGGAGCGCGCCGCAGCGCAACAGCATGTTCACCGGGCGCGATGTCATCCTCGACCATGTCCGCGACCAGCTCGGCAGCGGCATCTCGGTCGTCCTGCCGCAGCCGCAGGCACTGTACGGACTGGGCGGCGTCGGCAAGACCCAGGTGGCGCTGGAGTACGTGCACCGGTTCATGGCCGACTACGACCTGGTGTGGTGGATCTCCGCCGAGGACCCCGACAACGTCGTCTCCTCGCTCGCCGAACTCGCCGCCCGCATCGGCGCGCCCAGCGCCGAGGACATCAACCTGGCCAGCCAGGAAGCCGTGCGGATGCTGGCCCGCGGGGCACCGACCAAGCGCTGGATCCTGGTCTTCGACAACGCCGACGACCCGGCGCAGCTCAAACGCTTCTTCCCGGAAGGAGGCGGTGGGCACATCCTGGTCACCTCCCGCAACCAGGCCTGGGCGCAGCAGGGCGCCTCGCTGCCCATCGACGTGTTCCTGCGCGAGGAGAGCGTCGAGCACCTCACCCGGCGGGCCTCGGGGCTGAGCGTCAAGGAGGCGGAGCGGGTGGCGACCGCGGTCGGCGATCTGCCGCTCGCGGTGGAACAGGCGGCGGCCTGGCTAGCGGAGACGGCCACCCCGATCGAGGAGTATCTGCGTCAGCTCGCCGAACAGACCACCGAGGTGCTGGACCTGAACCAGGCCGTCGACTACCCGAAGACGGTGGCCGCGACCTGGAACATCTCCATAGCCCGGCTGCGCGAGCGCTCCCCGGCCTCCGTACGGCTGCTGCAGCTGTGCGCGTTCATGGCGGCCGAGCCGATCTCCTCGCACCTGCTCTACAGCAAGGAGATGATCGACGCTCTGCGGCCCTACGATCCCGCTCTCCAGGAGAGTCTGCTGCTCGGCCGGGTGATCCGCGAGATCGGCCGGTTCGCGCTCGCCAAGGTCGACCAGGTCAGCAACAGCATCCAGGTCCACCGGCTGGTGCAGGCCGTGATCCGCTCGCAGCTCAGCGAGGACGAGCAGCGGCAGGCCCGGCACGTGGTGCACACGGTCCTCGCGGGCTGCCGGCCCGACGGCGACGAGCCGATCGACGACCCGGAGACCTGGCCGCGCTTCGCGGTCATCTGGCCGCACCTGCCGGCCTCGGCCTCCGACGCCCGCAACTGCACCGAGGCCGGAACCCGCAGGCTGCTCATCGACCGCGTCCGCTATCTGTGGAAGCGCGGTGACTTCCCCGGTGCCCAGGCGTTCGCCGAGGACCTCCTCGAGCACTGGAAGCCGATCCTCGGCGAGGACGACGTCCAGTATCTGTACCTGCGGGCCCAGCTCGGCAACGTCCTGCGCTCCCAGGGGCTCTACGTGGAGGCCCGTGAGATCAACACCGAGCTCCTGGAACGCCAGAAGCGGGTTCTCGGGCCCTCGCACCCCCATACGTACGTCACCATGTCCAGCCTCGCCAGCGATCTGGCGGCGCTCGGTGTGTACGAGTCGGCGGTGGAGTTCGCCCGCGAGGCGCACGACGGCTTCAGCCAGATCTTCCACGAGTCGCACCGGCGCACCCTCAGCGCCGCCAACAACCTCGCGCTGGCGCTGCGCATGGTCGGCCGCTACGGCGAGGCCCGCGTCCTGGACCAGGAGACCTTCGACCGCCGGGTCGAGGTGCTCGGCCCCGACCACCCGTACACGCTCGCCTCTGCGGCCCGGCTCGGCCGCGATCTGCGCGAGGTCGGCCGCTACGCCGAGTCGGTGTCTCTCCTGTCCCGCGCCTACGACGCCCACAAACGGATCCTCGGCAAGGGGTTCCCGGGCACGCTGAGCTGCGCCAAGTCGCTCGCGGTGTCGCTGCGCCGGGCGGGCCAGCTCGAGGACGCCCGCCGGCTCACGACCGCCACGCGCGGCCAGTACCGGCAGCAGTACGAGGCGCCGACGCCCGACTCGCTCGCCTGCGACCTCAACATGGCCGCCGACCTGTTCGCCGCGGACGAGCGGGAGGCCGCGCGGGAGGTCGCCCGTGAGGCCCTGGCGGAGTACATGAAGGTGCCGGGCGAGGCCCATCCGTACACCCAGGCCGCGCTCAACAACCTGGGGATCTTCCACTGGGGCTGCGGCGACACCGAGGAGGCGGAGAAGGTGTTCCGCAAGGTGCTGCGCCGGATGGGCGAGGTACTCGGAGAGAAGCACCCCCACACCCTGTTCACCGGCATCAACTACGCCAACGTCCTCGCCGACCAGGGCCGTCTCCCCGAAGCCCGAGAACTGGAGGACAACGCCATCCAGACCCTCCGCGGGGTGCTCGGGCCCCACCATCCGGAAACCCTCGCCATAGTGGCGAACACCGGACTGACCCTGGCCGCGCTGGGCCGCAAGGACGAGGCCCGCCGCATGCGCGCCGAGGCCCTCGCGGAGCTGCGCTCGCTCCTCGGCGACGAGAACGGGATGACCCGGGTCGCCGCGGACGACCGCCGCATCTACCGGGACCTGGAGCCGCTGGCGGTGTGAGGGGACCCGGATCCCGGGCACCGGTGGGGCCGGCCATCGGCTCCTCCGGCGCTCGGCGCCGGGTCCCGGAGGGGCGGTCCGGCCGTCGGCCCCTCTCGAGGCCTGTCGCCGAGGCCCCGCGGGCACCCGAGGGCGAGTGGCGAGAGCCTTCAGGCCGAAGCGGGGGCCTGGGAGCGCCGGCCCGCGGACGCGGCGGGGGCGCAGGGGGCGGCCGCCTCCGGGGTCCGTCCCCGCCGGTGCCCGGGCCAGACCGGCACATCCGCCAGCAGCCAGGCCAGCACCTTGGGCAGGGCCCGCAGGGCGGCGAAGTGCGCGGCGGCGGGTTCGAGCACCGCCGTGGCGCGGGGAATCCGCGCGGCCATCCAGGACGAGTGCGAGGCCGGGGAGAACACGTCCTTCACGCCGTGCCACAGCAGCACCCGCACCTGGATCTCCGCCGGATCGAAGCCCCAGTGCCCGGTGAGCGCCAGAGCGTCGTCGATCCAGCCGTACGGCGATGTCCGCAGCGCCTCGCGGTAGTTGCGCAACAGCATCGAACGGATCGTGCTGTCGGAGACGATCTTCCGGTCGTCATCGGTGAGTTCGGGCCGCAGGTCCTCCAGCAGGCGTACCGGATCACGCCGGATGACGGCGGACCGCGGAATCAGCCGCGCCGTGAACCGGTCCGGATCGTCGAACGCCGTCCTGAACTCATGGACGTTGGACGGCGCCATCCCGGCGAACCAGTCCAGCCCCTCGGCGTCGCGCGGCGCGAGCCCCACCAGCGCGGCGGCCCGGGTCACCCGCTGCGGCATCAGCGCGGCACAGGCCAGCGCGTGCGGGGCGCCCCCGGACCGTCCGGCGACGGCGAACCGCTCGATCCCCAGGGCGTTCGCGATGCAGGCCACGTCCTGCACGACGTCGACGACACGCCGCCCCGGCATCCGGTCCGAACCTCCGTACCCCGGGCGGTCGTAGCTGATCAGCCGGGTGCCGCGCTGGTACAGGAACATGGCCCGCGGCCGGGGGCCGACCCGGCTGCCGGGCATGCCGTGCAGCAGGAACACCGGGCGCCCCCGTGGATCCCCCGAGACTTCGACACGCAGCAGCCGCCCGTCCGCGGTCCGCACATGGTCACGCACAGCGCTCCCCCTCCCTCGGTCCGGACGGACCGGGACAAACGCTGCACGTTCCCTGCCCGCCGGTTCGGGTGACGAAACGACGGCGCGGGTCAAGTCGGCCCCATATCAGGCCACTTGACTCCGCCGCACGGCCTCCGTAGCGTCACCATCCGTGCGTGGACATGACCCACGTTCACATCCGGGAACATCAGCGACGACGGGCGGGATGGACATGAGCGGACGGCGTGTGGTGGTGTCCGGCGGCGGGACGGGGATCGGCCTGGCGACGGCGGAGGTCTTCGCCGCGGACGGGGATCGGGTGGTGCTCCTCGGACGCCGCGAGGACGTCCTGCGCAAGGCGGCCGACGGACTGAACGAGCGATACGGCCGGGCGACCGCGTCCTGGCACGCGGCGGATCTGGCCGACCCCGAACAGGTCGGCACGGCAAGGGACTTCATCGTCGAGGACGACACCCCGGTGGACGTCCTGGTCGCCAACGCGGGCGGAAACGCCGCCGTGTCGCACGACGGTGGTCTGGCCTCCGTCGCCGAGAGCTACCGGCGCAACTTCGACGCCAACGTCCTGACCGCCGTCCTGCTCACCGAGGCGCTGCTCCCCCACGTGCGCCGCCCCGGCGGCCGTATCGTGCAGCTCTCCTCGATCGCCTCGCTGCGCGGCCCCGGCTCGTACGGCGGCTCCAAGGGCTGGATCAACACCTACACCTACGATCTCGCCCAGCGCGTGGGCTCCGAGGGCATCACCGTGAACGCGGTCGCCCCCGGCTTCGTCGGCGACACCGAGTTCTTCGGTGACCGCGCCACCCCGGATTTCGTCGCCGCCCGCGTGGCCCAGTCCCTCACCGGGCAGCCCGGCCGGCCCGAACAGATCGCGGCCGCCATCCGGTACGTGGCGTCACCGGAGGCGGCCTACGTGACGGGCCAGCTCCTCCACATCAACGGCGGCGCGGCACTGGGCCGTTGACCCCGCGTGATCGGACGCGGCCCGCCGAGCGCCTGCTCGGCGGGCCGCACTCCTGTGTCCGGCCCCGCGAGCCCGCGCCGGGTCTCGCCGCCGGTGACGGGCGGGTCAGTACGGCAGCACACGCCCCGACGGCGTCCTGCGGTCGATCGGCATCTCGCGCGGAGCGGCGGGCCGACGGTTGACGCGAATCCGGATCTGACGGTTCATGACCCCTCCTCATGACTGACGAGCCCAGCGTCCCTCGCCGACACACGTAGACGCATCGTGCCCACGGAGGCACCCCTCCTACCCTCCGAGCAGGATGTTCCGGCGCGGCCCCTCCTCCCTGGGCAGGACACCGGCCTCCGCGGACTCCGGGGTGCGCCGAGGGCCGCCCGGCAAGGGGGTCCGCCCGGCTCGACGGAGGTAATCCGTCCTCGGGGCCCTTCTCCCGCCTCACACGCGTGCGCCCGACGGCCTCCTCGTCGAGCTCCAGCTCCGCCTCCCGCGTCCCATGTCCGTCCCAGCGGCGATGCGTTCCCGCAGGTCACGGGCGCGCGACTGTCCCGGCGTCCCGATCCGGAGCAAGCGGATCCGCCCCGGGACAACCACTGCCAGCATGACCAGCGGCCGGGGGTTCCCGGCCACTCATCAGAGGGGGAACACCAGATGGGACGAAGGACGCTTCTGCGGGGTCTGACCCTCGCCGTGGCAGCGGTCCTGCCCCTGTACGGGCCCGTGGCGGCGCAGGCGGCGGAGTCCACCGCGGCCACCGCGGTCGCGGTCTGCGGGCACACGAGCGCACAGCCCACGCTTCAGCAGGGATCGACGGGGGACGCGACGGTCGAGGCGCAGTGCGAACTCGATCTGGCGACGAAGCCGAGCCGGTACACGCCGATCGCGGCGGACGGCTCGTTCGGGGCGGCGACGGAGACGCGGGTCAAGGAGTTCCAGCGGTGCGCCGGGCTGGGCGTCGACGGTGTGCTCGGCCCGGCGACCTGGACGGCGCTGAACTCCTGGGCCGCGCAACCGCACACCTGCGCGAACCAGGGCACGTCGAGCGCGGCGCAGGCGACCGTGTGCGGCCACACCGACGCGCGCCCGACGCTGAAGAAGGGCGCGAAGAGTACTGAGGTCAAGGAGGTGCAGTGCCGTCTGAACCTGGCGATGGAGCCGTTCCACTATCCGCCGCTGACGATCGACGGCGACTTCGGGGGCGGGACCGAGGACCGGGTCGTCGAACTCCAGCACTGCGCCAACCTCAGTGCCGACGGCACCGTGGGCCCGAACACCTGGGCGAAGCTGGTGGAGTGGTCCAGCCGTAACACGTACTGCACGCCGGCGCGCCCCGCCGGCTACCCGATCGACGGCCTGGACACGGCCAAGTACCAGCACCCCGGCGGCGCGCCGATCGACTGGAAGGCCGTGCGGGCCTCGGGTGTCGAGTTCGCGACGGTCAAGGCCACCCGGGGCCTGAACGTCACCGACGAATACCTCGCCACCGACCTCAACGCGGCCAGAGCGGCGGGGCTGGCCGTCGCGCCGTACCACTTCTACACGGGCACGTCGGCCGACACGGGTGGCGCCCAGGCCGACCGGTTCATCGCCGCCGTGCGGGCGACCGGCTACACCGGGCAGCGTGCGGGCGACCTGCCGCCGATCTTCGACCTGGAACGCATGGACGACGGCAGCGGACGCTGCCCCACCTACGGCACGGTGAACGACGCCAAGGCCTGGCTCGACCGGGTGGAGGCGGCCTTCGGCCGCACGCCGGTCATCTACACCCAGAAGTCCTTCCTGGACGACTGCCTGGGTTCGACCACCGCCTTCGCCCGGTATCCGCTGCAACTCGCGGACTACCGCCAGTCGATCACCCAGCCGCCGGTGCCCAGCGGATCGACGACCTGGGCGATGTGGCAGTACACCGACGCCGCGATCTTCCCGGGCGTAAAGGCACCGGCGACCGCGGACGTGTTCAACGGCACCCAGGCCGATCTGGACCGTCTGGCCAACCGGTGATCCCGACCGTAGCCGACGCCGTACTCAGGAGGATCTCCATGACCGACCGGTTCGCACGCGCGGCCCTCGTGGCCCTGCTCGCCACCCTGGGCTTCACCGTCCCGGCGCCCGCCTCGGCCGCCCCTGCCACCGCCGCCGCCGCGAGCTGCTACGGCGGGGCCGTCACGGTGCACTACGGGGACGTGCTCGACTTCGGCCCGTACCGGACCACGAGCCGCTGTACCGACATCAACATGCGCATCACCGGCGGCGACGCGGACTACGTCGTCGCCTGCGTGAAGTTCGAGAAGACCGGCGTCTGCAACCGCTGGACCAAAGTCGGCCGGAGCTGGACGACCATCGCCACCGACGTCCTGGACGGCACCAGGTTCACCGTGCCCAACGGCGTGGACCTGGAGGGCAGTTCCGCCACCCTGCAGATCGCCTTCTGACCCCCTCACCCGAACGGAGACCACCATGATCAGGAGCAGGGCGTTCGCCTCGGCTCTGTTCACCGCGGCCGCGCTGCTGGGCGTGGGCGTCGCGCCCGCCTCCGCACAGTCCTCGGCCGCCGCGGTCAGCTGCTACGGCGGCGCCAAGACCCTGACGTACCACTACCAGGCAGCCGCCAAGGAGTACGGCACCTACACCACGTCCTCGCGGTGCGGTGACATCAACATGCGGCTCAGCGCGAACACGCCGGAGGGGGCGTTCCTGGACGCCTGTGTGGTGTTCGTCGACCACACCACCCAGTGCAACCACGGCAACACGTACTCCACCCACGGCACCGAGTGGGCGACCGTCGCCACCGACGTCAACGACGGCACGCACTTCGTCCTGCGCGTCCACGCCTACGACACCGACGCGCAGAACGTGACGTTCCAGATCGCCTACTGACCCCTCTTCACGCCTTTTCGCACCACCGTTCCGAAAGGACGACGATGACTTCCTTCTTCCGCTCCACCGACGGCCGCTCCGTCGGCAGCCGCCCCCTCGACCGCCGCAGCATGCTGCGCGGCACGCTGGCCGTCGGCGCCGGCGTCGCGTTCGGCCAGCTGCTGTTCCCGGGTACCGCACAGGCCTATTCGTGGTCGCGCACGCTGAACCAGGGCGACACCGGCGCCGACGTGACCGAGCTGCAGATCCGGGTCGCGGGCTGGGCGGCCGACAGCGCCAGTCACACCCGGGTCGGCCTCGACGGAGACTTCGGCCCCGGCACCCTCGCGGCCGTGAAGCGGTTCCAGGCGGCGTACGGTCTCACCGCCGACGGCAGCGTCGGGCCCAACACCCAGGCGAAGCTCAACGCGCTGGAGCGGTCGGACGGCTCCACGGCCCACTTCAACTGGAGCGAGTTCGTGGACCAGTCGAGCGGCAACTTCAACGGCGGCAAGGTGAGCGCGGCTCAGGTGAAGGAGAACGCCCGCCGCTGCATGTACAAGCTGGAGGCGCTGCGCAAGAAGCTGGGCGACAAGCCGATCACCGTCAACTCCGGCTTCCGCAGCATCGAGCACAACGCCGACATCGGCGGGGCCAGCGACAGCATGCACCTGTACGGCACCGCGGCCGACCTCGACGTGCCCGGCGTGGCCACCAAGACCGTCTACCAGAAGGCGGAGACCTGCGGGTTCTCCGGTCTCGAGAGGTACACCGTCGACCACCAGCACGTCGACAGCAGGGCCGACCTCGGCCGTGACTGGTGGTGGGAGAGCGGCACGATCTGACGCAGCCCCGGGTGATCCGGAGCCGGAAGCCCTGGGTACCGCGGCGGCGGTACCCAGGGCTTCCGGGCTTTCAGGCGTCCGGGCTTCCGGGCTTCAGTTCTTCGGTTCGTCCTTCAGTGCCGCCTCGCAGGAGGGCCAGTCGTGGAAGTCGCGCCGGACGCTCCACAGCCGGTGGGCCGCCTGGATGTTCCACTCCGGGTCGAACGCCCGCAGCGGTGTGCCGTCGAGCTCCCGCAGGCGGGCGTCGGAGATCTGGAACACGCCCCAGTTGCGGCTGCCGTTGGTGTTGGGCAGCACCCACAGCGGGTCGAGGAACGACGCACAGCGGGCGATGGCCACGGCGGTGCGGGGATCCTCGACGAACACTTCACGGATCCGCTTCGCCACCCTGGCCGACGACCAGGTCGCCATGCTCACCTTCTGCGCGTAGAGCTCCTTCTTGGTGGCCTCGTCGACCACGCTGCTGGCCGGCATACCCGCCAGCACCTGGAACGCCGTCAGTCTGCGCAGGGTCTCCGGCCCGAAGTCCCCGTCGACGGCGAGCCTGCCCTTGGCCCGCACCAACAGGATCTGGACCTCACGGACGCACTCGTCGTGCTGTCCCATGCGCACCGACTTGCACGCGGAGGAGTGCAGCAGCCTGTCGCCGGCCTCCGGCGAGGCACTGGCGGAGCGCCCGCCGGGCATCCACACGAAGCCGGCCACCAGCACCACCGCCGCCCCGGCGGCCAGTATCGCGAGACGGGAGGACAGCTTCTCGGGCACCCGGGACCGTCGCGGCTTCTCGGCCTCCTCGGGGGCTATCTCCGGCGGGATGGCGTCGTCCGGTGCGGGGCTCGCCTGCGGGGGCACGGCAGGACCGTCCGGTTCCGGTTCCGGGTCGTCCTCGGCGGTCACGGCGGTCACGGCGGTCACGGCCGATACGTCCCGGTCGGTGTCCGCCAGCGCCCACAGCCGGTGGAGTTCGCGGAGCTCCTCCGTACTGGCGCCGCACACCTTGGCGAAGGAATGCACCACCCGGTAGTCCGTCGGGACGCTGAGGCCGGAGCAGTACCGATGCAGACTGGAGCCGCTGACGCCCGCCTCCTTACCGAGGCGGTCATAGCCCCGGCCACTGCGGTCCTTCAGCATCCGCAGGCAGGCGGCGAACTTTTCGGTTTGCGGAGAGGCAGCCACACATCCACCCTTGCTCAAGCCCCTACTGACGGGTAGAAGCTACACCGCAGAATGGAGCGTGTGCGCCCTTTCATTGCCGGAATGCGATCGTCAACGACCTTTCGAGAGACGGTATTTGACAGAGCGTCAACTGGAGGCTTCGTCACCGCGGCGTCTCCCCCGCTCCAGCCCCGCCGTCCCGGACGCATCAGGCAGCGGCCTCGCCGCCCCGTCGACCAGGCTCCTCGCGTCCCGCCGCTGCACTTCCTCGCGGAGGTGTCCAGCAGATACGTGATCACTTGAAGGCCGTGAGCCGGGCCGGCTTCCGTCCGTGACGCGCCGCCGACGCCTGCTCGGACTCGCCTCTCGCGCCCCGCGCGGCGAGCTTCCCGGCCGCGTCAACCGGCTCGATCCGGCGTCGCGCAGTCCCGAAGGGCCGCGTTCACGGTCTCCCACTTCGCCATGGAACCCATGAGCCGCGCGTGGCTTCCGCCGACGCCCCGTCATCGAGACCGATCGGCCCGTTCGGGAAGCGATCTACCGGGGCCCGGCCAACCGCTTCGGGGAGGGTGGGCCGGTGGCGACGTACTCCACCCGAGGGACGGTCGGGCCATCCGGGTGACAACGGGCTTGGCCGCGTCGCGGGACTCCGGAAGGTCCTGGCGATCATGGACCCACCGCCGGGCGGGGCGCCCGCGGGGACCTTCAACTCGCCTGACCAGTCAGGGAAGTTACTGGTCACATCGATTCTGCACGCGTAGCGCGTAGTGGGGCGGGTGGGACTCGAACCCACGGCCGACGGATTATGAGTCCGCTGCTCTAACCGGCTGAGCTACCGCCCCGTTACGGCGCGCCGCGCACATTTGTGCGCGCCGTCTGCCGCAGCATAGCCGCTCATACGATCTCCTGCTTCGGATGGTCGGCATCGCCCGACCATGAGGACTTCGGCATGCCCCGGGCGGTTCCTGCGGACATGAAAAAGGACCCCTGAGGGCCCTCTTTCGTTGCTCTCCCGACTGGACTCGAACCAGTAACCTGCCGGTTAACAGCCGGCTGCTCTGCCAATTGAGCTACAGGAGATCGAGCTCCCCCGACTGGACTCGAACCAGTAACCTGCCGGTTAACAGCCGGCTGCTCTGCCAATTGAGCTACAGGGGATTGATCTTTGCATCGAACGCACCTACCTGGGTATTCGCCAGGGGGCGTGCACTCGCTGCGACACATACATTAGCGCAAGCAGGGGGGTGCTCCGCCAATCGGTTCCCTCCGCACCGATGCCGACGCAAGGGAAGGGTGGCCGCCATGCGCTACCGGCTCACGTTCGTCGCCGGACTGGCCCTGGGTTACGTGCTCGGCACGCGGGCCGGGCGCGAGCGCTACGAACAGCTGAAGAAGTCCGCTCGTCAGGTCTCGCAGAACCCCGCGGTGCGCAACACCGCGGAGACCGCCGCCCAGCAGGGCCGCGAGATCGCGGGCAAGGCGCTGCACACCGTGAGCGAGAAGGTGGGCGACCGCGTCCCCGCCTCGGTCACCGACCGCGTCCGCTCACTGCGGGAACGGAACGCGAGCAGCACCGGCGAGGACGACTGGGGCACCAGTAACACCTAGGGATCCATGGCCGCGCCGGGTCCTCTGTGCCCCGCCCGGCGCCGCCACCCCTCGTCGTACGGCAGAATTTCCGCCATGGGGATAGTCGCCGGGTTGGACAGTTCGCCCGATTTCACTCGTATCGTTGTCTGTGACTCGGACACGGGTGCCGTGCTGAGGCAGGGGTATGCGCCACATCCGGTCGACGGAGCCGAGGGTGGCGGCCGTCCTTCCGACGTGGATCCGCAGGCCTGGCTGCTGTCCCTGGGCGAGGCCGCCGGTGGCGGGCTGCTGGAAGGCGTACAGGCCATCGGCGTGTCCGCGCAGCAGAACGGGCTCGTGCCACTCGACGCGCAGGGGAACACCGTGCGCCCGGCGATGGTCGGCGGTGACAAGCGGGCACAGGTCGCGGCGGCCGATCTGATCGACGCCCTCGGCGGGCGCGAGGCATGGGCGCAGGCGGTGGGCAGTGTCCCGCAGGCCGCCCAGCCGGTCACCAAGCTGCGCTGGCTGAACAAGACCGAGCCCGAGGCCGCGCGGCGCACCAGCATGCTGCTGCAGGCCCACGACTGGCTGGTGTGGCAGCTTCTCGGGCGGCCCGTGCGCAGGACCACGGACCGGGGCGGCGCCTCGGGGACCGGGTACTGGTCGGCGGCGACCGGCGGCTACCGGCCGGATCTCATCGATCTCGCGCTCGGCCACCAGGCCGGGCTGCCGGAGGTGCTCGGCCCCTCCGACGCCGCGGGGACCACGCCCGAGGGGCTGCTGATATCCGCCGGGACCGGCGAGACCATGGCGGCGGCGTTCGGGCTTGGCATCGGGCTCGGCGACGCGGTGGTGTCGCTGGGCGCCTCCGGCTCCGTGATGGCCGTCCATCCCGAAGCGCTGGTGGACTCCACCGGCATGATCACCTCCCTGGCGGACGCGACCGGCATGCATCTTCCGGTCGTCACCACGCTCAATGCCGTACGGGCCCTGCGCGGGGCCGCCGAACTCGTCGGCGTGTCCGACCTGGAGGGGCTGTCCGACCTGGCGATGAAGTCGACGCCGGGCTCCCACGGCCTCGTCCTGCTGCCGTATCTGGAGGGCGAGCGCACCCCGAACCTGCCGCACACGGCGGGGACGCTGGCCGGTCTGCGCCGGGAGTCGATGCGGCCCGAGCATCTGGCACGGGCGGCCTTCGAGGGCATGCTGTGCGGGCTCGCGGACGCGCTGGACGTGCTGCGCGGGCGAGGTGTCGACGTACGCCGGATCTTCCTTCTCGGCCAGGCCGCCGAACTGCCCGCCGTCCAGGCCGTGGCGCCGGCACTGTTCGGCGCGCAGGTCGTCGTGCCGCAGCCGGCGGACTACGCGGCGCTCGGCGCGGCCCGCCAGGCCGCCTGGGCCCTCGGCGTGTCGCAGGGCACGCTCGACCCGCGGACACCGCCCGCCTGGCAGGGGCCGGTCGCCCAGGTGCTGGAGCCCGGTGAGGAGCTCGCCGTGGGGCAGGCCGTGCGGCAGCAGTACGTGTCCGTACGGGAACAGACGCATCCCGGGGCGTTCCGGGCGTAACCCCTCCGCCTGCCTACGTCCGAAGACGGAGGCATGGTCCGTTTTTGGACCGCACTTGGGTTAATCGGTTGAGGTAACGCGGGTGGAGTGCTCGACGATAGGGGGTGGTGCACCATGCATCGCCCGCCGATCACCCCACCGCCGACCACTCCGAGAGACCCCGCGTGCTCATACGACTCCTGCGGACCCACCTCAGTCCGTACAAGAAACCCATCGCCCTGCTGGTGCTGCTGCAGTTCCTGCAGACCTGCGCCACGCTCTATCTGCCCACGCTGAACGCGCACATCATCGACAACGGTGTCGTGAAGGGGGACACGGGTTACATCCTGTCCTTCGGTGCCCTGATGATCGGCATCTCGCTGGCGCAGGTCGTCTGCAACATCGGCGCCGTCTTCTACGGCGCCCGCACGGCCTCCGCGGTCGGCCGGGACATCCGGGCGGCCGTCTTCGACCGTGTCCAGTCCTTCTCGGCGCGTGAGTTGGGCCACTTCGGCGCTCCGTCGCTGATCACCCGCACCACCAATGACGTCCAGCAGGTGCAGATGCTGGCCCTGATGACGTTCACCCTGCTGGTGTCGGCGCCGATCATGTGCGTGGGCGGCATCATCCTGGCCCTCGGCCTGGACGTGCCGCTGTCCGCGGTGCTCGTCGCCGTGGTGCCCACCCTCGGCATCTGCGTGACCCTCATCGTGCGCAGGCTGCGCCCGCTGTTCCGCACCATGCAGGTGCGCCTGGACACCGTGAACCGGGTGCTGCGCGAGCAGATCACCGGCAACCGCGTGATCCGCGCGTTCGTGCGCGACGGCTACGAGAAGGAGCGCTTCAAGGGCGCCAACACCGACCTCACCGAGACGTCGCTGGCCACCGGCCGGATGCTGGCCCTGATGTTCCCGATCGTCATGACGGTGGTGAACCTGTCGTCCATCGCGGTCGTCTGGTTCGGCGCCCACCGCATCGACAGCGGCGGCATGCAGATCGGCGATCTGACCGCGTTCCTCGCCTACCTGATGCAGATCGTGATGTCCGTGATGATGGCCACCTTCATGTTCATGATGGTGCCGCGCGCGGAGGTCTGCGCCGAGCGCATCCAGGAAGTCCTCGCCACCGAGAGCAGTGTCGTTCCGCCGGTCGCGCCCGTCCTTGAGCTGCGCCGCCACGGCCATCTGGAGATCCGCGAGGCCGGCTTCCGCTACCCGGGCGCCGAGGAGCCGGTCCTGAAGGCCGTCGGCCTCGTGGCGCGCCCCGGCGAGGTGACCGCGGTCATCGGGTCTACGGGCAGCGGGAAGTCGACCCTGCTCGGCATGATCCCCCGCCTGTTCGACGCCACCGACGGCCAGGTGCTCGTCGACGGCGTGGACGTGGCGACCATCGAGCCGAAGCTGCTGGCCAGGACGGTCGGGCTGGTCCCGCAGAAGCCATACCTGTTCGCGGGGACGGTCGCCACGAACCTGCGGTACGGAAACCCGGAGGCGACCGACGAGGAACTGTGGCACGCGCTGGAGGTGGCGCAGGCCAAGGGCTTCGTGGAGCAGCTCGAGAACGGGCTGGACTCACCGATCGCGCAGGGCGGGACGAATGTGTCCGGCGGCCAGCGTCAGCGGCTGGCCATCGCCCGCACCCTCGTGCAGCGCCCCGAGATCTACCTCTTCGACGACTCGTTCTCGGCCCTCGACTACGCGACGGACGCGGCGCTGCGCGCGGCGCTGTCCGCGGAGACCTCCGAGGCGACCGTGGTGATCGTGGCCCAGCGGGTGTCGACCATCCGCGAGGCCGACCGGATCGTGGTCCTCGACGAGGGCCGGGTCGTGGGCAGCGGACGGCACCACGAACTGATGGCGGACAACGAGACCTACCGGGAGATCGTGCTCTCCCAGCTGACGGAAGCGGAGGCCGCCTGATGGCCGGGCCGATGGGGCGGATGATGGCCGGGGGCGGCCCCGATCAGCGCTCGATGGATTTCAAGGGGTCGGGCAGACGGCTGCTCGTCCATTTCAAGCCCGAGCGCACCACGCTGTACGTGATGCTGGTCGCCGTCGTCCTGAGCGTGGGGCTCTCGGTGGTCGGCCCGAAGATCCTCGGCAGGGCCACGGACCTGGTCTTCGCGGGGATCGTCGGGCGGCAGATGCCGGCCGGTGAGACCAAGGCCGAGGCCCTGGACGCGCTGCGCGAGCACGGCCAGGGCGGCGTCGCCGACATGCTCTCGGGGACGGACTTCACCCCGGGCGAGGGCATCGACTTCAACGCCGTCGGGGACATCCTGCTGCTGGCGCTCGGCACCTTCCTGCTGGCCGGCCTGCTGATGGCGGTGGCGACGCGCCTGGTGAACCGGGCCGTCAACAAGACCGTCTACCGCATGCGCGAGGACCTCCAGGCGAAGCTGTCACGGCTGCCGCTGTCGTACTTCGACAAGCGGCAGCGCGGTGAGGTCCTCAGCCGCGCCACGAACGACATGGACAACATCCAGCAGACCCTCCAGCAGTCGATGGGCCAGCTCGTCAACTCGCTGCTGACCATCGTGGGTGTGCTCGCAATGATGTTCTGGGTGTCACCGCTGCTCGCGCTCGTCGCGCTGGTCACGGTGCCGCTGTCGTTCGTCGTCGCCACCCGGATCGGCAAGCGCTCGCAGCCGCACTTCGTGCAGCAGTGGCGCACCACCGGCAAGCTCAACGCCCATATCGAGGAGATGTACACCGGCCACAACCTGGTGAAGGTGTTCGGGCGGGCGGACGAGTCGGCGGCGCAGTTCGCCGAGCAGAACGAGAAGCTGTACGAGGCGGGGTTCAGGGCGCAGTTCAACAGCGGTGTCATGCAGCCGCTGATGATGTTCGTGTCGAACCTGAACTACGTGCTGGTGGCGGTGGTCGGCGGTCTGCGCGTGGCCTCCGGCTCGCTGTCGATCGGTGATGTGCAGGCGTTCATCCAGTACTCCCGCCAGTTCTCGATGCCGCTGACGCAGGTCGCGTCGATGGCGAACCTGGTGCAGTCGGGTGTCGCGTCGGCGGAGCGGGTCTTCGAGGTCCTCGACGCGGACGAGCAGGAGGCGGACCCGAAGGTGTCGGACCGTCCCGGCGAGCTGCGCGGGCGCGTGGCGCTGGAGCACGTGTCCTTCCGGTACGACCCGGAGAAGCCGCTCATCGAGGACCTCTCGCTGAAGGTGGAGCCGGGCCACACGGTGGCCATCGTCGGCCCGACCGGCGCCGGCAAGACGACGCTGGTTAACCTGCTCATGCGGTTCTACGACGTCACGGGCGGCCGGATCACCCTCGACGGGGTCGATGTGACGTCGATGTCCCGGGACGAGCTGAGGTCCGGGATAGGCATGGTCCTCCAGGACACCTGGCTGTTCGGGGGCACGATCGCCGACAACATCGCGTACGGGGCCTCACGGGACGTCACCCGCGGGGAGATCGAGGAGGCTGCGCGCGCGGCGCACGCCGACCGGTTCGTCCGTACGCTGCCCGACGGCTACGACACGGTGATCGACGACGAGGGGAGCGGGGTCAGCGCGGGCGAGAAGCAGCTGATCACGATCGCCCGGGCGTTCCTGTCGGATCCGGTGATCCTGGTGCTCGACGAGGCGACCAGCTCCGTGGACACCCGGACCGAGGTGCTGATCCAGAAGGCGATGGCGAAGCTGGCGCACGGCCGGACGTCGTTCGTGATCGCCCACCGGCTGTCGACGATCCGGGACGCGGACACCATCCTCGTGATGGAGGACGGGTCCATCGTGGAGCAGGGCGCGCACGCCGAGCTGCTGGCGTCCGGCGGAGCGTACTCCCGCCTGTACCAGGCCCAGTTCGCCCAGGCGGTGGCCGAGGTCGACTGAGCCACCGCTTCCTGGACCCCCGCTGAAATCGCCGGAGATTCAGCCCCTCCGGCGTTCGAGGAGCGGGGGTCCGGGGGCACCGCCTCCCCGGCAGGATCAGCCCCTCCGGCGTCCGAGGAGCCGGGGCCAGCGCCTCCCCGGCCAGATCAGCCCCTCCGGCGTTTGAGGAGCGGGGGTCCGGGGGCAGCGCCCCCGGGTACGGGACGGGAAGGGGCGGAGGGGGCGAAAGGTCGTCGAGTTGGGG
>NZ_JBSFYW010000029.1:0-107250 GCF_053599975.1 Streptomyces sp. NPDC005141
CTTTGTACTCACCCTCTCGGGCTTTCCTCCGGGCGCTTCCCTTCGGTCTTGCGTTTCCGACTCTATCAGACCGTTTCCGTATCCGATTTCCTCGGTGCTTTCCAGGTTCCCGCTTCCGCGTTTCCCTTTCCGGCGAGTCCGACTCTATCAGATCCTTTCGGGCCTGATTTCCTCGGTGCTTTCCAGGTTTGCGCTTTCGCACTTTCCTTTCCGGCGACTCCGACTTTATCAGAATCTCTGAGTCGGAATTCCCGCCCCACTCGGGGACTGGTTCCGGCGCACGAAGGTGCCGGGTTCCCGTTCAGGCGGAGACGTAAACGTACTGGAGCGGGGCTCCCCGATGCAAATCGGGGAGCCCCGCTCCTGGTTGGCGCTTGTCGGGGTCAGACCTCGACGACGACCGGGAGGATCATCGGGCGCCGGCGGTAGTTGTCGGAGACCCACTTGCCCAGCGTGCGGCGGATGAGTTGCTGCAGCTGGTGGGGCTCGACCACGCCGTCCTGAGCGGAACGTTCCAGGACTTCCGTGACCCTCGGGATGACATCGGCGAACGCGGAGTCGTCGATGCCGGAGCCGCGTGCCTGCACGTGCGGGCCGCCCGTGAGCTTGCCGGTGCTGGAGTCCATCACCACGAAGACCGAGATGATGCCCTCGTCGCCGAGGATCTTGCGGTCCTTGAGCGCGGGCTCACCGACGTCACCGACCGAGAGGCCGTCGACGTACACGTACCCCGCCTGGACCTTGCCGGAGATCTTCGCCTTGCCCTCGATCAGGTCGACGACGACGCCGTCCTCGGCGATCACGATGCGGTCGTGCGGGACGCCCGTCAGGGCTCCGAGCTCGGCGTTGGCGCGCAGGTGGCGCCATTCGCCGTGGACCGGCATCAGGTTGCGCGGCTTGCAGATGTTGTAGAAGTACAGCAGCTCGCCCGCGGAGGCGTGACCGGAGACGTGCACCTTGGCGTTGCCCTTGTGGACGACGTTCGCGCCCCAGCGGGTCAGGCCGTTGATGACGCGGTAGACCGCGTTCTCGTTGCCCGGGATCAGGGACGACGCCAGGATCACCGTGTCGCCCTGGACGATCCGGATCTGGTGGTCGCGGTTCGCCATCCGGGAGAGGGCGGCCATCGGCTCGCCCTGGGAGCCCGTACAGACGAGGACGATCTGGTGATCCGGAAGGTCGTCGAGCGTCTTGACGTCGACCACCAGGCCCGGCGGGACCTTCAGATAGCCGAGGTCGCGCGCGATGCCCATGTTGCGGACCATCGAGCGGCCGACGAAGGCGACCCTGCGGCCGTACTCGTGGGCGGTGTCGAGGATCTGCTGGATGCGGTGGACGTGGCTGGCGAAGCTCGCCACGATGATCCGCTTGCTGGCGCCGGCGAAGACCTGGCGCAGCACGTTCGAGATGTCGCGCTCGGGCGGGACGAAGCCCGGGACCTCCGCGTTCGTGGAGTCCGAGAGAAGGAGGTCGATGCCCTCTTCGCTCAGGCGCGCGAACGCGTGCAGGTCCGTGAGGCGGCCGTCCAGCGGCAGCTGGTCCATCTTGAAGTCGCCGGTGTGGACGACCATGCCCGCGGGGGTGCGGATGGCGACCGCGAGGGCGTCCGGGATGGAGTGGTTGACCGCGACGAACTCGCAGTCGAACGGGCCGATGCGCTCGCGGTGCCCTTCGGCCACCTCGAGCGTGTAGGGCCGGATGCGGTGCTCCTGGAGCTTCGCCTCGATGAGAGCGAGGGTCAGCTTGGAGCCGATCAGCGGGATGTCCGGCTTCTCGCGCAGAAGGAACGGGACGCCGCCGATGTGGTCCTCGTGGCCGTGCGTGAGCACGATGCCCTCGATGTCGTCGAGGCGGTCCCTGATGGACGTGAAGTCCGGCAGGATCAGGTCGATTCCGGGCTGCTCCTCCTCGGGGAAGAGCACTCCGCAGTCGACGATCAGCAGGCGGCCTCCGTACTCGAAGACCGTCATGTTCCGGCCGATTTCGCCGAGACCGCCGAGCGGGGTGACCCGGAGGCCGCCCTTCGGGAGGACCGGCGGTTTGCCGAGTTCAGGATGCGGATGACTCAAAAGACTCTCCTCACCACTCACGCCACGTACCTGGCAAGGCACGTGGCGCGCGTGACGTTCGTGCAGTAGCAGTTGTCTGTGTGGGGTGCAGGCCGATGGCCTGCGGGTCCTGCGTATTCAGTTGTGAAGTCCGTGTTTAGAGCTCTACCCCGCCGGCGCCAAGATCGATCTTGAGCTGGATGGTCTCCTCGGGGGACAGTTCGACCATCGGGGCGCGCAGCGGACCGGCGGGCAGGCCCTGGAGGGCGAGCGCGGCCTTGGTCGTCATGACGCCCTGGGTGCGGAACATGCCGGTGAAGACGGGCAGCAGTTTCTGGTGGATCTCGGTGGCCTTCTGCACGTCGCCCGAGATGTACGCGTCGAGCATCGCGCGCAGTTCCGGGGTGACGACGTGGCCCACGACGGAGACGAAGCCCACCGCGCCGACGGAGAGCAGCGGCAGGTTCAGCATGTCGTCGCCGGAGTACCAGGCGAGGCCGGAGCGGGCGATGGCCCAGCTGGCGCGGCCGAGGTCTCCCTTGGCGTCCTTGTTGGCGACGATACGCGGGTGCTCGGCGAGCCGCACCAGGGTTTCGGTGTTGATCGGGACGCCGCTGCGGCCGGGGATGTCGTAGAGCATGACCGGCAGTTCGGTCGCGTCGGCGATGGCCGAGAAGTGCCGGTACAGGCCCTCCTGCGGGGGCTTGTTGTAGTACGGCGTCACGGTGAGCAGGCCGTGTGCGCCGGTCTTCTCGGCGTCGCGGGCCAGCTCGATGCTGTGGCGGGTGTCGTTCGTGCCGACGCCGGCGACGATGTGGGCGCGGTCGCCCACCGCCTCCAGTACGGCGCGTACGAGCTCCGATTTCTCCGCGTTGCTGGTGGTCGGGGACTCACCGGTGGTGCCGTTGATGATCAGGCCGTCGTTGCCTGCGTCCACCAGGTGGGTGGCGAGCCGCTGAGCGCCGTCGAGGTCGAGTGCGCCGTCCGCCGTGAAGGGCGTGACCATGGCGGTGAGGACCCGCCCGAAGGGGGTCTGCGGAGTGGAGGTCGGAGCCATGGGTAATACGCTACTCGCTGCTCAACGCGGGGTCTGCCCTCGGGGGATACGACAAAGCATGACAAAGGTGGAACCCGGCACTGCCTGCTCGGGGGTTCAAGCAGTGCCGGGTCCGTTTGATCAGGCTAGATGAACTTCGCGAAGTGTCGCAATACGGACACTTCGCTCGGCTGGTCCGTACATCTGTGCCGAACGGGTGCGCTGGGGCGCGTTACGGCGCCACGCGCCCGTTGGCGTTGTAGGCCGCGTGCGTGAGCGGCATGAGCCTGGCCCACTCCGCCTCCATCTTCTCGCCGACCATCTCGATCTCCCGCTGCGGGAAGGACGGGACCTTGGCGAGCTCGTGCTGGGTGCGCAGGCCGAGGAAGTGCATCAGCGAGCGCGCGTTGCACGTGGCGTACATCGAGGAGAAGAGGCCGACCGGGAGCACGGCGCGGGCCACCTCGCGGGCCACACCGGCGGCGAGCATCTCCTGGTACGACGCGTACGCCTCGCGGTAGGAGTCCTCCATCACACGACCCGTGAGCTCCTGCTGCGCCTGCGTGCCCTCGACGAAGACGTACTTGCCGGGGCGGCCCTCCTGGACCAGCTTCCGGGAGGCGTCCGGGACGTAGAAGACCGGCTCCAGCTCCCTGTAGCGGCCCGATTCCTCGTTGTACGACCAGCCGACGCGGTGCCTCATGAACTCGCGGAAGACGAAAATCGGGGCGCTGATGAAGAAGGTCATCGAGTTGTGCTCGAAGGGGCTGCCGTGCCGGTCCCGCATCAGGTAGTTGATCAGGCCCTTGGAGCGCTCCGGGTCCTTCTGCAGCTCTTCCAGCGACTGCTCTCCGGCGGTGGAGACACGGGCGGCGAAGAGCACGTCGGCGTCGGAGGCCGTGTGCTTGATCAGCTCGACGGTGACATCGCTGCGGAAGCTGGGCTTAAGGTCGTCGGCTGAGGTGTCGGTCACGGTGCGGAGGGTCCTTCCCATCACTGGCTCGGGCGGCGACCACTCTACGGCCCGGCACTGACAACGGGGCGTTCGGTGCCGTGCCGCGACATTCGCCTGCGAACTTCTGCGAATTCGGAGAATCTGGGCACCTCTTGGGCCATTCGACCGTCTGTATGAGTGAGAATGATGAGTTCGAGTCGCTTTGTCGCCGGACCGTCGTGTCCCCGCGAGCCCCCCAGAGGAGAAGCACCGCTCATGTTCCGTCGGCGCGAGCCCGTCCCGTTCGCCTTCATCGCCGAAGCCGACCAGTTCCGCAGCAATGTCGCTCCCCCGCCCCGCGAGCGGCCCTCCGCCGGGCAGATGGCCGGCCGGTGGCTCATCGGCCTCACCGTGATCGCCGGGATCGCCGGGTCCCTGATCCTCGGGATGCCTGCCCTGTCACAGGATCAGTCACCTGCGCGGACGCAGGGTTCCCAGGCGTCGGACGGCCGCTGACTCTCTTCCGGACCCCCAAGGGTGGTGACCCGGCATCCGGCTCGATAACCTCACCGGGCACAGCCCATGCGTGGATTGAGTGAGGATCAGTCGTGCCCCTGCCCTTCCTGACGGCGGACCGCGTCTTTGACGAGGCGGCGGAGGATGTCGCGCTGCCCTTCGACGACCGCGACCGCTGGCGGCGCCCCTACCGGCCCGGCCCGTGGCGGGTGGGCGCGGCCGCGCTCATCCTGCTGCTCGCCTCGTATGTGCTCGTCGCGGCCGTGATCATCGGCGTGGCCGGGACGCTGCCTGCCGCCGGGGCCTGTATGGCCGGGGCGACGGCCGCCATACTGTGCGCGCTGCGGCTGCTGCGCGTGGGTGCGTGGGTCAGCGCCCGAGGGCTGCGCAGGGTGGGCTTCTTCGTCACCCACACGACTCCGTGGGAGCAGGTCGTTGCGGTGCGCACGGTGCAGCAGCCGGTGCGCTGGCTGGGACTGCCCCGCACGGTTCAGGGCCAGGCCCTGACGCTCGTACGCGGCGATCGTGCGCCCGGGGACGTGCCGCCGCTGATGACCACGCACAACGCCGACTTCCTGGCGCGTACGGAAGCCTTCGACCGGGCGGCGGACGCCGTCGAGGTCTGGGCCGACGAGTACCGCCGGGTCTGAGACTCCCGCCTCGGCGGATCTCCGCACACGGCTTCGACGACGAAGGGCCGGCCCGCTCAGCGCGGGCCGGCCCTTCGTCGTACAGCCTGGTCAGGCTTCCAGCGTCCGGCCCTCGTGGAGGGCGATGGCCCGCTGCATGGCCTTGCGGGCGCGCGGGGTGTCGCGGGCGTCGTGGTAGGCGATCGCGAGGCGGAACCAGCTGCGCCAGTCGCCCGGGGCGTCCTCGGTCTCGGCCTTGCGGCGGGCGAAGACCTCGTCGGCCGAGTCGCGGTCGATGCGGCCGCCCTCGGTGCGCCTCAGCTCGTCCGGAGGCAGACCGCCCTCGGCGTCGAGCACGGCGGCGAGCCGGTTGGCCTTCCGGACGAACTGGGTGTTCTGCCAGAGGAACCAGACACCGATGACCGGCAGGATGAGCACCGAGACGCCGAAGGTGACGGTGATCAGGGTGCCGTGCTGGATGAGGAGCACGCCCCGGCTGCCGACCAGGACGAAATAGACGACCAGGACGGCGGCCGTGATGGCATAGGTGATCTTCGCGCGCATGTCTGCCGGCTAACTCTTGTACGTCCCCCGGCTCAGCCGAGGTCCAGGAAGTGTTCCAGGCCGAAGGTGAGGCCCGGAGTGGTCACCACGCGGCGGGCGCCGAGCAGGATGCCCGGCATGAAGCTGCTGTGGTGGAGGGAGTCGTGGCGGATGGTCAGCGTCTCGCCCTCGCCGCCGAGCAGGACCTCCTGGTGGGCGAGGAGGCCGCGCAGGCGGACCGCGTGCACCGGCACGCCGTCGACGTCGGCGCCGCGGGCACCGTCCAGGGCGGTCACCGTGGCGTCGGGCTGCGGAGCGCTGCCCGCGCGCTCCCGGGCCGCCGCGATCAGCTGAGCCGTGCGCGTGGCGGTGCCGCTGGGGGCGTCCACCTTGTTCGGGTGGTGCAGCTCGACGACCTCGACGGACTCGAAGTACGGCGCGGCGACCTCGGCGAACTTCATCGTCAGCACGGCCCCGATGGAGAAGTTGGGCGCGATGAGCACGCCCGTCTCCGGGGAGGCCGCCAGCGAGGTGCCGAGCTGCGCGAGGCGCTCCTCGGTCCAGCCGGTCGTACCGACCACGGCGTGGATGCCGTGCCGGACGCAGAAGTCGAGGTTGCCCATCACCGAGGCCGGAGTGGTCAGCTCGACGACGACCTGCGCCCCCGCGTCGACCAGCGTCTCCAGCTTGTCGCCGCGGCCCAGCGCGGCCACCAGCTCCATGTCCTCGGCGGCCTCGACGGCTCGTACCGCCTCGGCTCCGATCCGGCCCTTGGCACCGAGGACCGCCACGCGCAGCTTGCTCATTGCTTCGTTCCTTACCGAGACGGGATTTACGCGACCGCGTCGTGCAGTCGGGACGCCTGCTTGTCCTTGACCGGGCCGATGACCGCCAGCGAGGGCCGCTGTCCGAGGACGTCCCGGGCGATCGAGCGGACCTCGTCCGGGGTGACGGACGCGATCCGGGCCAGCATGTCGTCGACCGACATCTGCTCGCCCCAGCACAGCTCACTCTTGCCGATCCGGTTCATCAGCGCGCCGGTGTCCTCCAGACCGAGGACCGTGGAGCCCTGGAGCTGACCGATGGCGCGGCCGATCTCGTCGTCCGAGAGGCCGTGCTCGGCGACCTTGTCCAGTTCGTCACGGCAGAGCTTGAGGACGTCGTGGACCTGGCTCGGGCGGCAGCCCGCGTAGACGCCGAAGAGGCCGCAGTCGGCGAAGCCCGAGGTGTACGAGTACACGCTGTAGGCCAGGCCGCGCTTCTCACGGACCTCCTGGAACAGCCGCGAGGACATGCCGCCGCCCAGGGCGGTGTTCAGGACCCCGAGGGCCCAGCGGCGGTCGTCGGTACGGGCCAGGCCCGGCATACCGAGGACGACATGGGCCTGCTCGGTCTTGCGGCCGAGCAGTTCGACGCGGCCCGCGGTGCGGATGGTGCGGTCGCCGTCGCGCGGGGCGATGGGAGCCGCCGCGGCGTTCTTGAAGGCTCCGGCCTTCTCGAACGCGGTGCGGACCTGGCGTACGACCTTGTTGTGGTCGACGTTGCCCGCGCAGGCCACAACGAGGTGGGTCGGGTCGTAGTGCTTCTTGTAGAAGCGGCGGATGCGGTCCGCGGTGAGGGCGTTCACCGTGTTGACCGTGCCGAGGACCGGGCGGCCGAGGGGTGTGTCGCCGAGCATGGTGTGCGCGAACAGGTCGTGCACACAGTCGCCCGGGTCGTCCTCGGTCATCGCGATCTCTTCGAGGATCGCGCCGCGCTCGACGTTGACGTCGTCCTCGAGGATGAGCGAGCCGGTCAGCATGTCGCAGACGACGTCGATGGCCAGCGGCAGGTCGGTGTCGAGCACGCGTGCGTAGTAGCACGTGTACTCCTTGGCCGTGAACGCGTTCATCTCGCCGCCGACCGCGTCGATCGCCGAGGAGATGTCCAGGGCGGACCTGCGGTTCGTGCCCTTGAAGAGCAGGTGCTCCAGATAGTGCGTGGCGCCGTTCAGCGACGGCGTCTCGTCACGGGAGCCCACGTGCGCCCAGATGCCGAACGTGGCGGAGCGCACGGAGGGGAGCGTCTCGGTGACGATGCGCAGGCCGCCGGGGAGGGTGGTCTTGCGGACCGTACCGATGCCGTTCGCGCCCTTGATGAGGGTTTGGGTACGGGCGACGGCCCGCGCCTCCGAGGAGGTGCGGGCCGTCGTCGTGGAGCTACTCGACGTCACTTGTCGGTGTCGTCCTTCTTCTCATCGTCGCTTTCGCCCTCGATCACGGGGATCAGGGAGAGCTTGCCGCGGGAGTCGATCTCGGCGATCTCGACCTGGACCTTGGAGCCCACGCCGACGACGTCCTCCACGTTCTCCACGCGCTTGCCACCGGCGAGCTTACGGATCTGCGAGATGTGCAGCAGACCGTCCTTGCCCGGGAGCAGCGACACGAACGCACCGAAGGTCGTCGTCTTCACGACGGTGCCCAGGTAGCGCTCGCCGACCTCCGGCATGGTCGGGTTGGCGATCGAGTTGATCGTGGCGCGCGCGGCCTCGGCCTGCGAACCCTGCTGGGCACCGATGTAGATGGTGCCGTCGTCCTCGATCGTGATGTCGGCGCCGGTGTCCTCCTGGATCTGGTTGATCATCTTGCCCTTCGGGCCGATGACCTCACCGATCTTGTCCACGGGGATCTTGACGGTGATGATCCGCGGGGCGTTCGGGGACATCTCGTCCGGCGTGTCGATCGCTTCCATCATCACGTCGAGGATGTGGAGGCGGGCGTCGCGGGCCTGCTTGAGGGCCGCGGCCAGGACGGAGGCCGGGATGCCGTCCAGCTTGGTGTCGAGCTGGAGGGCGGTCACGAACTCCTTGGTGCCGGCGACCTTGAAGTCCATGTCACCGAAGGCGTCCTCCGCACCGAGGATGTCGGTGAGGGCGACGTAGTGCGTCTGGCCGTCGATCTCCTGGGAGATCAGACCCATGGCGATACCCGCGACGGCGGCCTTCAGCGGCACACCGGCGTTGAGCAGCGACATGGTGGAGGCGCAGACCGAGCCCATGGACGTCGAGCCGTTGGAGCCGAGGGCCTCGGACACCTGACGGATCGCGTAGGGGAACTCCTCGCGGGTCGGCAGGACCGGCACGATCGCGCGCTCGGCGAGCGCGCCGTGGCCGATCTCGCGGCGCTTCGGGGAGCCGACGCGGCCCGTCTCACCGACGGAGTACGGCGGGAAGTTGTAGTTGTGCATGTAGCGCTTGCGGGTCACCGGGGAGAGGGTGTCCAGCTGCTGCTCCATGCGGAGCATGTTCAGGGTGGTGACGCCCAGGATCTGGGTCTCGCCACGCTCGAACAGCGCCGAGCCGTGCACGCGCGGGATGGCCTCGACCTCGGCGGCCAGCGTACGGATGTCCGTGACGCCGCGGCCGTCGATGCGGACCTTGTCCTTGATGACGCGCTCGCGGACCAGCTTCTTGGTCAGCGCGCGGTACGCGGCGGAGATCTCCTTCTCGCGACCCTCGAACTGCGGGAGCAGCTTCTCGGCGGCGATCTCCTTGACGCGGTCCAGCTCGGCCTCGCGGTCCTGCTTGCCGGCGATGGTGAGCGCCTGGGCGAGCTCGCTCTTGACCGCGGCGGTGAGGGCCTCGAAGACGTCGTCCTGGTAGTCCAGGAAGATCGGGAACTCGCCGGTCGGCTTGGCGGCCTTCGCGGCGAGGTCCGACTGCGCCTTGCACAGGACCTTGATGAAGGGCTTCGCGGCGTCGAGACCGGCGGCCACGACCTCCTCGGTCGGCGCCTCGGCGCCACCCTGGACCAGCGTGATCGTCTTGTCGGTGGCCTCGGCCTCGACCATCATGATCGCGACGTCGCCGTCCTCGAGGACGCGACCGGCGACGACCATGTCGAAGACGGCGTCCTCGAGCTCGGTGTGCGTCGGGAACGCGACCCACTGGCCGTTGATCAGCGCGACGCGGACGCCGCCGACCGGGCCGGAGAAGGGCAGACCGGCCAGCTGGGTGGACGCGGAGGCGGCGTTGATCGCCACGACGTCGTACAGGTGGTCGGGGTTGAGCGCCATGATCGTGGCGACGACCTGGATCTCGTTGCGAAGGCCCTTCTTGAAGGACGGACGCAGCGGGCGGTCGATCAGACGACAGGTGAGGATGGCGTCCTCGGAGGGACGGCCCTCGCGGCGGAAGAAGCTGCCGGGGATCTTGCCGGCGGCGTACATCCGCTCCTCGACGTCCACCGTCAGGGGGAAGAAGTCGAGCTGGTCCTTGGGCTTCTTGGAAGCGGTGGTGGCCGACAGCACCATGGTGTCGTCGTCCAGGTACGCGACGGCGGAGCCGGCGGCCTGCCTGGCCAGCCGGCCCGTCTCGAAGCGGATGGTGCGGGTACCGAAGGAACCGTTGTCGATAACGGCCTCGGCGTAGTGGGTCTCGTTCTCCACTAGTGTTTTCTCCTCGTCTTCGTCCCGTCCTGCCCGTGTGGCAGGGGGACGGTGGCGGAGAGGCGCTCCTTCTGGTGCGGGCCGGTCTTCGATCGAAGCACCCGGGGTTCTTTCGTCCGGGGGCCACTACCGAGGACCGGCGGCGGCGAGGCGCGCTTCTCCTCGTTCGTTGTCGTGAGATGCCCTACCCGGCGGGTACGGCGTCGTCACGCTGTGTTCGTACGTGCGGTTTCCTGCGTATTGCGTTGTGCTACCACACTACAAAGCGTCGGTGACACTCCGCACGTAGAGAGCACGTGCGGCAGCACATACGGCAAAGGGAGCGGCTCCCAAGATGTGGGAACCGCTCCCTTCACGGCGTCTTACTTGGCGCCGCCGGCCGCACCACGGCGGATGCCCAGGCGGTCGACCAGCGCGCGGAAGCGCTGGATGTCCTTCTTGGCCAGGTACTGAAGCAGGCGGCGACGCTGGCCGACCAGGATCAGAAGACCACGGCGGGAGTGGTGGTCGTGCTTGTGGGTCTTGAGGTGCTCGGTCAGGTCCGAGATCCGGCGCGAAAGCATGGCGACCTGGACCTCGGGGGAGCCGGTGTCGCCCTCCTTCTGACCGAACTCGCTGATGAGCTGCTTCTTCGTAGCGGCGTCGAGCGGCACGCTTACTCCTTGTAGTCTCGTGTCTGCCACCGAGTGCCCCTGGTCGAATTCTCAGGGGAGCTTCCGTTACTCGGGAGGCGGGATCCGTTGGGCGCGGCCTCCGGAGCAGCGCTCCGGGGGTGCGTACACAAACGGCCGTTACACAGGGTACCAGCCTGGCCGGATACGCCTGCCCAGGTCCACGAACCTTCCCGGACGGCGCGGACCAGGCCACTAGGGTGACGGCAGAGGTCATTCGTACGTGGGGAAGGGGCCGGCGGAACATGGCCGAGGAAGCGGAGAAGGACGTCAAGGCGCGCAAGGAGCGGGAGAAGGACGAGCTCTACGCCCTCGACATCTCGGACGTCGCATGGCAGAGCGCACCGGGTACGGAGGAGCACGAGGAGCGCGTCGAGATCGCGTACCTGCCCGAGGGCGCGGTGGCCATGCGGTCGTCGCTCGACCCCGGGACGGTCCTCCGGTACACGGAGGCGGAATGGCGGGCCTTCGTGCTGGGCGCCCGGGACGGAGAGTTCGACCTGGAGCCCGCGCCGCACACCGGCGGTCTGCCGACGGAGTAGCGAGGCGGCCGGGGTGGCCGGGACACCGGCCGACCGGGCCTCGCGGGCGTACGGACGCGACCGGGCATCGTGGGCCGGCCGGAACGCCGGGAACTGCGGGGCCGGCACGGAGAGGTTCTCCGTGCCGGCCCTTTCTCTGTCCGCTTCCCCTGTTCTCTGTCCGCTTCCCCTGTTCTCTGTCCGCTTCCCCTGTTCTCCGTCCGCTTCCCCTGTTCTCCGTCCGCTTCCCCTGTTCTCCGTCCGCTTCCCCTGTCCGCACCCGCTGGCCCCTGTCCGCCTCGCGGCCCTCGCCCCCTCAGTCGCTCGTCGACTGGAGACAAGTGGCCCTGTCGATGCCATTGTTTGTCCGCTTTGAGAGTCAATGGTGAGCGTGCGTACGCCACTTCTGGGCAGGGTGTGACGTAGCGGGCGGTCGCGCGTGGGTGGACAGGCCTGCCCCACGGACAGTCATGGTGATTAGGCTGGGACCGGGCGCGATGCCAGAACCCGTGGACGGGTGGCTCGTGTTCCAGGGGGAGCCGGGTCAATTCGGACAACCTCGCACGGACTTCGGGCGGCCTCGGTCGCCCAAGGACGTCCATGGACGACAAGCAGACGGTCGCCCCGGCACGGCTTGAGGGTGCTCGACCACACCA
The DNA here is from genome assembly GCF_053599975.1 of Streptomyces sp. NPDC005141. Classification (NCBI taxonomy): domain Bacteria; kingdom Bacillati; phylum Actinomycetota; class Actinomycetes; order Kitasatosporales; family Streptomycetaceae; genus Streptomyces; species Streptomyces sp. NPDC005141. The sequence goes on from NZ_JBSFYW010000029.1 coordinate 11,980, forward strand.
GGAGGAATTGTGAACAGCGATCGGGACGGGATCCGCGGGGGCTGGGCCACGCCCGGCGATGACCAGTCCGACGCCGAGTCCGCCGTCGAGACGACGGGCGAGTTCACCATCGACTACGCCCCGCCCGCCTGGTACACGCAGAACGCCTCGGGCGGTTCCGGGGATTCGGGGGACCCGGAAGGCTCGGAGGACTCGGCGGCTTCGGGTGCCTCGACGACTTCGGAGAACCCTACGGCTTCCGACGGTTCGGATTCCGGGAACGGGGACCTGGAGAGCGGTGCGACCATGCGGTTCTCCGCTGTCGCCCTGAAGCGTGAGATCGCGGAACGGTCGGCCTCGGAGGACTCCGAGCCCGCGCCTGTGGATGCGGTCTCGGATGAACCCTCGGACGTGCCGGCGGCTACGCCCGCGGCTGCGACAGCGACCGGCTCCGACAGCGAGGGCCCGGAGGGCCGGGCGCTCTCGGAGGCCGATGGCGCGGCGGAGGCCGTGTCCGAGGCCGAGGTCGGCGCCAAGTCCGGTAGCGAGGGCGGAGACAGGGGCGACAGCGGCGCGACGGACGTCCAGGGCGAGGCAGAGGGCGAGGCCCCGAGCGCGCCTGTAGCCCTGGTCGAGCCCGACGCCGAGGTCCAGCCCGTCGCGGACATCCAGTCCGACGCCGAGGTCCAGCCCGCCGCCGAGGTCCAGCACCAGCCCGTGGCCGTACCCGAGCCCGTGACCGTCCCCGAGCCCGTGACCGTCCCGGAGCCGGTGGCCGCGCCCGACCCCGTCATTGATCCCGTGCTCGCCTACCAGTCGCTGGAGGCCGCCTCCCAGCGGGCGGGCGTGACAGACGCACAGGTGGCGGACCGCGCCGCCGATGACGTGGTCGCGTGCCCGGGCGCCGAGTACGCCGGGGAACCGATCGACGCCTCCGCGGAGGCCGAGGCCGCCGATGACGTGGAGCCGCGTTCCGCGGACGACGAGGTCGGCACGGACCACGCGACCCATGAGGCCGGCCGGCCCGGGCCGCAGGACGACATCCAGGACGCGGTGCCGGCGCGGGGGGAATCCCTCGTCGAGGAACCGCAGGACGTCGTCCCCGAGGTCAGCGAGCCCCAGGACGCGGTGCCCGCGGTCCGGCCTGATGAGCCGGAGGACGTGCAGGACACACCCCCCGCCTGGGCTCCGCCTCCGCTGCCGCAGGGTGGGCTGCCGCCCTTGCCGCCCGCCTACCAGCCCGCGGCGCCCGCACCGGCCCCGCAGTGGCCCGCCTCCACGGAGCCCGCACCTGCCGCGCAGAGCCAGGTGCCGGTGCCGTACCAGGCACCGGTGGCGCAGCAGGCCCCCGCCGCACCGGCACCGGGCCAGCCCTTCCAGTCACCCGCGCAGGCACCCGCTCCCGGCCAGCCCTTCCAACCGCCCGCCGCGCAGGCACCCGCTCCCGGCCAGCCCTTCCAGCCCGCCGCTCCGAGCCAGCCCTTCCAACCCCCCGCCGCACCAGCTCCGGGCCAGCCCTTCCAGTCACCCGCGCAGGCACCCGTGCCCGCTCCGGGCCAGCCCTTCTCGTCACCCGTGCCGCAGCCCGTGCCGTCGGCTTGGCCCTCCCCCGGCACGCCCGTTTCCGCGGGTTCGCCGCAGGGGCCCGTACCCGTGCAGCCGGCCGTGTCCGAGGGCCCCGTACCGGCTCCACCGCAGGCTCAGCCGCCGGTACCGCCAGCCCCGGTCGCGGAGGCGCCCGCGCCGAATCCACCGCAGCAGGGGAACTACGGGTTCCCCCAGCCCGGCACTCCGGACCCGGCTCCCGCCCCGCAGGGCAGCTACGGCTTCCCTCGGCCCGGCGCGCCCGCCCCCGCTCCGGTGACCCCGCCCGCCCAGGCTTCTGGGTACGGGTTCCCGCAGCAGAGTGCCGCCGCCCCGGACCAGCAGGCCCCCACTCCGCCCGCACCGGCACCCGCACCCGCACCCGCACCCGCACCCGCACCGGGCTACGGATTCCCGCAGCAGAACACCGGGCCGCAGGACCAGCGGCCCCCCTACCCGGGCGCCCCGCAGGCTTCCGGTTACGGTTTCCCGCAGCCTCCCGTGCCCGCGCCGAACGCCGTGCCGCCGCAGGCACCGGCTCCCGCTCCCGTCCCGGAGCAGGGCTACGGATTCCCGCAGCCGGCGGCCGACTCGCCCGCCCCGCAGCCCGGTTACGACCTCGCGCAACCGCAGCCCCCGGCGCCGGCCCAGCCGCAGCCTCCGCACCAGCCGGGCCCGCAGCCCGTGCAGCAGCACCCCGCCGCTCCGACGGCCCCCGTCGACCCGCGGACCGGCACCGCCTGGCCTCAGCCCGTGCGGCACGATCAGCGGCAGCCCACCAACCCCGGGGCGGCTCCGCTCGGGTACACCGCGGCCGTGGAGCTGTCTTCCGACCGGCTGCTCAACAACAAGAAGCAGAAGGCCAAGAGCGGTCGCCCGGCCGCCGCGTCGTCGCGCTTCAAGCTGGGCGGGAAGAAGGAAGAGGCCGAGCGCCAGCGGAAGTTGGAACTGATCCGTACTCCGGTGCTCTCCTGCTACCGGATCGCCGTCATCAGCCTCAAGGGCGGTGTCGGCAAGACGACCACGACCACCGCGCTCGGCTCCACGCTCGCCACCGAACGGCAGGACAAGATCCTCGCCATCGACGCCAACCCGGACGCCGGCACGCTCGGCCGCCGGGTGCGTCGCGAGACCGGCGCCACCATTCGTGACCTCGTGCAGGCGATCCCGTACATCAACTCGTACATGGACATCCGGCGGTTCACCTCCCAGGCACCCTCCGGGCTGGAGATCATCGCCAACGACGTCGACCCGGCCGTGTCCACGACCTTCAACGACGAGGACTACCGGCGCGCGATCGACGTCCTGGGCAAGCAGTACCCGATCATCCTGACCGACTCCGGTACGGGTCTGCTGTACAGCGCGATGCGCGGGGTGCTCGACCTCGCCGACCAGCTCATCATCATCTCGACGCCGTCGGTGGACGGGGCGAGCAGCGCCAGTACGACACTGGACTGGCTGTCGGCGCACGGCTACGCGGACCTCGTCTCGCGCTCGATCACCGTCATCTCCGGGGTGCGCGACACCGGCAAGATGATCAAGGTGGACGACATCGTCAGCCACTTCGAGACGCGCTGCCGCGGTGTCGTGGTCGTGCCGTTCGACGAGCACCTGTCCGCCGGCGCCGAGGTGGACCTCGACATGATGCGGCCCAAGGTGCGGGAGGCGTACTTCAACCTCTCCGCGATGGTCGCCGAGGACATCGCGCGGCACCAGCAGTCGCTCGGGCTGTGGACGAACGACGGCAACCCGCCGCCGGTCGCCGCGCCGCCGATGCCGGGCCAGTACGTGCCCGGACAGCCCGGACAGCCCGGACAGTACGTTCCTGGACAGCAGGTGCCCGGACAGCAAGTTCCGGGACAGCCGGCTCCGGGACAGGCTCCGCAGCAGCCGCAGCCCGGACAGCCGTACGCCCAGCCGGGGCAGCCCTACCCGCAGCAGCCCGGGCAGCCCTATCCCCAGGGGCCGGGTCAGGGGTACCCGGCGCCCGGGCAGGCGTATCCGCAGCCCGGGCAGCCCTATCAGCCGGACCACGGACAGACCCCGCCGCCTCCGGCACCCCCTCAGCAGTAACCCGATCGGCCCCATCGAGGGACCGATTCCCGCTCGGGCCCGCACCGTTCACGGACGGTGCGGGCCTTCGCGTTTCCGGGAACGGCACAAGCGCGTGTACAGGGACGTCAGAAGCCGTCACGCCGTCACCTGGGGGGCTTCACCGGTCTGAACCAATGAGCGAGAAATTCGCGTCAACTCGTTATTTCCGCAGGCCACATGGGGTTCATGCGCCGTTGACTCGTGCAGACCACCGCTGGTAGACACACACATCAACCCGCCGGCGTCAGCCCGATCACGTCGTTCAACCAGCCATCTCTGTGCAAGCGATGACGCGAGGTCACCGACCCATGAACACACAAGATCAGCACCACAGAGGCCTGCTGCGCCCCCGGCTCATCGCCGCCGCAGGAGTCGCCGCCCTCACCCTCTCCGCCGGTCTCGCGACCCCCCTCAACCCCACGCCGCAGCAGGCCCAGGCCAAGGAGAACAAGAAGGTCCTCACCGTCGCGGTCGCGCAGAGCGTCGACTCGCTGAGCCCCTTCCTGGCGTCGCGGCTCGTCAGTACGAGCATCCACCGGCTCATGTACGAGTACCTGACCAACTACGACCCGGCGGACAACCACGCGATCCCGGGCCTCGCCACCAAGTGGGAGCCGTCCGCGGACAAGCTGACCTGGACGTACACGATCCGCTCCAACTCCAAGTGGTCCGACGGACAGCAGGCCACGGCCGAGGACGCGGCGTGGACGTTCAACAAGATGATGACCGACGACGGCGCGGCCACCGCCAACGGCAGCTTCGTCGCCAACTTCAGGAAGGTCACCGCCCCCAGCGCCACCCAGCTGGTGATCGAACTGAAGAAGCCGCAGGCCACGATGGCCGCGCTCGATGTGCCGATCGTGCCGAAGCACGTCTGGGAGAAGGTCGGCGACTTCTCCAAGTTCAACAACGACAAGAGCTTCCCGATCGTCGGCAACGGACCGTTCGTCCTGACGGACTACAAGGCCGACAGCTACGTACGTCTGAAGCCCAACAAGAGCTTCTGGCGTGGGGCGCCCAAGTTCGACGAGCTGGTATTCAAGTACTACAAGGACGGGGACGCGGCCGTCGCGGCGCTGCAGAAGGGCGAGGTGTCCTTCGTCTCCGGTCTGACTCCGGCGCAGTCGGCCGCGCTCGAGTCCGAGCGGAACATCAAGGTCAACGACGCCCCGGGACGCCGCTTCTACGCCCTGGCCAGCAACCCGGGTGCCCAGGCCAAGGACGGCAAGCGCTTCGGTGACGGCGCCGAGTCGCTGCTCAACCAGAAGGTCCGCCAGGCGCTGTTCCTGTCGATCGACCGGCAGACGCTGATCGACAAGGTCTTCCAGGGGCACGCCGTCGCCGGCAAGGGCTACATCCCGCCGCGCTTCTCGACGTACTTCTGGAAGCCGTCGGCGAGCCAGACGCTGGCGTACGACCCGGCCAAGGCGGCGAAACTCCTCGACCAGGCGGGCTACAAGAAGAACGGCGACGGCAAGCGCGTCGAGAAGAACGGCAAGCCGATCACCTACCGGATCCTGTGCCACGCGACCGACCCGAACGACAAGGCGGTCGGGCAGTACGTGAAGGAGTGGTTCGGGAAGCTGGGCATCGGGGTCACGCTCAACTGCCTGGACAACGTGACCGACCCCTGGCTGGCCGGCGAGTACGACCTCGCCTTCGACGGCTGGTCCGTCAATCCGGACCCCGACTTCGTGATGTCGATCCACACCTGCGCCGCCCTGCCCGCCACCCCCAAGGACACGGGCGCGACGGACAACTTCATCTGCGACAAGAAGTACGACGAGCTGTACGACCAGCAGCTCGCCGAGTACGACACCACCAAGCGGACGGACCTCGTCAAGCAGATGGAGTCGCGGCTGTACGACACCGGGTACATGAATGTCATGGCGTACCCGAACGCGGTCGAGGCCTATCGCACCGATCAGATCAAGTCGATCGAGACGATGCCGAAGGCCGCGGGCAACATCTACGGCCAGGACGGTTACTGGAGCTGGTGGTCGGCGGTTCCGGCGGGCTCCTCCGGTGCGTCCTCCGACGGTTCGGACTCGACGGGCGTCATCATCGGCATCGTCGCGGGCGTCGTCGTCCTCGTGGGGGCCGGTGTGTTCTTCGCGATGCGCCGCCGCTCGACGGCCGAGGACCGTGAGTAGCGCACGCAGCGCACCCGAGGGCACCCCGCACGTACACCCGCGGGGTCCCGATGAACGTACGAGCGAATGAGTAGTTCATGACCGCTGAGGCAACACCCTCGCTGGTCGAGGCGACCGGCGGTCCGGCAGCGGCCGGGCCGTCGGTCCGCGGGACGAAGGCGCGCACCCGTACCGCCTACCCGCGTTACGTGGCGGGCAAGTTGGGCGGCGCGGCCGTCTCCCTGCTCGCCGTCCTCGTCACCAGCTTCTTCCTCTTCCGACTCATCCCCGGCGACCCGGTCAAGTACATGACGGGCGGCCGTCAGGTGTCCGCCGAACAACTCGCCAACTACCGCAAGGAGTTCGGGCTCGATCTGCCCATGTGGGAGCAGTTCACCGACTACTGCGGCAAAGCGCTCACCGGCGATCTCGGCACCTCCTACCAGTTCCGCGCCCCCGTCATCGACAAGATCACCGAGGCGCTGCCGAACACCCTCCTGCTCACCGGGACGGCGTTCGTCCTGTACACCGCGCTCGGCATCTTCATCGGCACCCGCTCCGCGTGGCACAACGGCGGGAGGAGCGACCGCATCAACACCGGTCTGGCGCTGATCCTCTACTCGATCCCGTCCTTCTGGCTGGGGCTGCTGCTCATCATCGTCTTCTCGGTGGGCATGGGCCCGATCCCCGGTCTGTTCCCGACCGGTGGCATGGAATCGGGGGGCGAGGAGGGCTTCGCGTACGTCCTCGACGTCGCCCACCATCTGGTCCTGCCGGTGGTGACCCTGGTCGCCGTCGAGTACGGGCAGACCCTGCTGGTCACGCGCTCGGCCCTGCTCGACGAGATGGGCAGCGACTACCTGACCACGGCCCGCGCGAAGGGGCTGCGGGACGACCTCGTACGCCGTCGGCACGCCGTGCCCAACGCACTGCTGCCCACCGTCACCCTGATCTTCATCAACCTCGGCCGGACGGTCGCGGGCGTGATCCTCGTGGAGACCGTCTTCTCCTGGCCCGGCCTCGGCGGGCTCTTCTACCAGGCGCTGAGCGTGCCCGATCTGCCGCTGGTGCAGGGGCTGTTCTTCATCTTCGCGGCAGCGGTGATCGTGATGAACACGCTGGCCGATCTGATCTATCCGCTGCTGGACCCACGGGTGGGCCGATGACCACGACCGAGCCGGACGGGCCGATGCCGGCCGAAGCACCACCGCGGGTGGCCCAGCCGAGTCCGCGGGCCCTCGCGTGGCAGCGCCGCCGTCGCTCCGCCGCCCGTTTCTGGAAGCAGTACCGCACCCACCGGGCGGGCGTCTTCGGGCTCGCCGCTCTCGGCCTCTTCGGGCTGATCGCGGTGACCGCGCCGCTGACGGTGGGATCCGACGTGCAGAGCGTGACCAGCGCGCCGGGCGACCCGCTGGAGAGCCCGAGCGCCGAGTTCCCGCTCGGCACGGACCAGTTCGGCCGCAATCTGCTCGGTCTGGTGGTGTGGGGCGCCCGCGTCTCGCTGCTGGTCGGACTGCTCGCCGCCGTGCTGTCGGTGGCGATCGGGGCGCTGATCGGGATCACCGCCGGGCACTTCCGCGGCTGGTACGCGACCGTACTGATGCGGATCACGGACTGGTTCCTGGTGATGCCGACGCTGGTTCTCGCCATCGCGCTGGCGACCGTGATGACCCGCTCCCTGGGCACGATCATCCTGGCGATCGGCGTCACCACCTGGCCCACGACGGCCCGGCTGGTGCGCGCGCAGACCCTCGCGGTGGAGTCCCGGCCGTACATCGAGCGGGCCAAGGCACTCGGCGGCGGCCACTGGCACATCATGTCCCGCCATGTGCTGCCCAATGTGATGCCGCTGGTCCTGGCCCAGACGACGCTCATCATCTCCTCGGCGATCCTCGCCGAGGCTACGCTCGCGTTCCTCGGCCTCGGCGATCCGACCGTCGTGTCGTGGGGCGGGCTGCTCCAGGACGCGCGCGAGGCGGGTGCGGTCAGCGCGGGCAAGTGGTGGTACCTGGTGCCGCCGGGTGTCGCGATCGCGGTGGTCGCGCTGGCGTTCACGCTGTGCGGTCGCGCGGTCGAGTCGGTACTCAACCCGAAGCTGGGGGTGGCGCGTTGAGCACGGCGACCGAGGGAACTCCGAGTGCTCCGAGCACGTCGAGCGGGCGACGGCTGCTGGAGGTCCGGAATCTCGACGTGACGTACCCGGGCGGCGCCGCCGCGGTACGCGGGGTGGATCTCTCGCTCGACGCGGGCCGGAAGCTCGGCATCGCGGGCGAGTCCGGCTGCGGCAAGTCCACACTGGCGCTGGCACTGCTGCGACTGCTGCCCGCGGGCACCCGCACCAGCGGGGAGATCCTCCTCGCGGGCGAGGACGTGCTGAAGATGAAGTGGGGGCGGGTGCGAGCGGTGCGCTGGGCGGGCGCGTCCATCGTCTTCCAGGGCGCGATGCACTCGCTGAACGCCGTGCACCGTATCGGCGACCAGATCGCCGAGCCGATCCTGCTCCACAAGAAGGCGACCCCGGCGGGCGCGCGGAGGAAGACCGGCGAACTGCTCGAACAGGTGGGGCTGCCGGCCGCACACGCGGACGCCTATCCGCACGAACTCTCCGGCGGCCAGCGCCAACGCGTCATGATCGCCATGGCGTTGGCCTGCGACCCCCGGCTGGTCATCGCCGACGAACCGACGACCGCGCTCGACGTGATGATCCAGGCGCAGATCCTCCGTCTGATCCAGCAGCTCGTCAGCGAGCAGGAGGTGGGGCTCGTCATGATCAGCCACGACCTCGCCGTGCTGGCCGACACCTGTGACCGGCTCGCGGTGATGTACGCGGGCCGCGTGGTCGAGGAGGGGCCCGCCCGGCAGGTCTACGACGATGCCCGGCACCCGTACGGCAAAGCCCTCTCGGCGGCCTTCCCGCGCATCGGCGACGCGGCGTCACGGTTCGCGCCGCGCGGGCTACCCGGTGATCCGCCGGACCCGTCGGCGCTGCCGTCCGGCTGCACCTTCCACCCGCGCTGCCCGGTGGCGCTGGACGTGTGCGCGACGGAGGACCAGGTGCTGCGGGACGCGGGGGCGGGACGATGGGCGGCCTGTGTCCATGCGGGCACGGCCGTGGGCGCGGAACCGGTCAGGAGCACGCCATGACGACAACCCCCGTGACGACCGGGCCGCTGCTGCGCGCCGAGCGCCTGCACGTCTCGTTCCCCGGCCGGCAGGGCGCCGCCCGTGCCCGTGCCGTCGACGGCGTCGACCTCGACATCCGGCCCGGCGAGATCGTCGCCCTGGTCGGCGAGTCGGGCTGCGGCAAGACGACGCTGGCCCGCTCGCTCCTCGGCCTGGTCCCGCCGACCGGCGGCGGTGTCACCTTCGACGGCAAGGCGCTGGACTACTCCTCACGCGCCCTGAAGGCGTACCGCAAGCGGGTCCAGCTGGTCCTCCAGGACCCCAGCGGCTCGCTGAACCCCCGGCACACGGTCTACGACGCGGTGGCCGAGGGCCTGCGCATCCACAGGTACGGCGGCGACGAGCGGGCGGCGGTCGCCGAGGCCCTGTCCCGGGCGGGCCTGCGCCCTCCGGAGCGCTTCTTCCTGCGCTACCCGCACGAGCTGTCCGGCGGCCAGCGCCAGCGCGTCGTCATCGCCGGCGCACTCGTCCTGGATCCCGAACTCATCGTCGCCGACGAGCCGGTGGCCTCCCTCGACGCCTCGGTCCGCGGCGAGATCCTCGCGCTGCTCCTGCGGCTGCGTGACGAACTCGGCCTGTCAGCGCTGGTGGTGACGCACGATCTGGGCCTGGCGTGGAACATCGCCGACCGGGTCGCGGTGATGTACCTCGGCCGGATCGTGGAGACCGGAGCCGTCGAGCAGGTCCTGACGACACCTCAGCATCCGTATACCCAGGCCCTGTTGTCCGTCCTTCCGGAGGCCCCGGGCGATCCCGTCGTGCTGAGCGGCGAGCCCCCGGACCCCTCCCGTATCCCCGGAGGCTGCCGGTTCCACGCCCGCTGTCAGATTCTGGCGAGCGGTGCGGCCGAACGGGCGGGTGTGGCGGACGCATGCCGGAGCCAGGACCTCGAGGTCCTGGACGGCGGCGGCGGGACGCAGGTGGCGTGCCACTGGGCGCGGGCGGTACGCGGCGACGCCTGACGGAGCGAGGGGGCGGCCGGTGCCGGGCGAAGGCGCCGGCCGCCCCCGTCGTCGCACACCTGAGCCGACCGCACACGAACGGCCCGTCGGGGACGGGTCGTTCGGGGTGAGGGTCTGCGAAGGAACAGCCGTGCCGAAGCCCGGAAGGTCGGACGCCGGCCGGCGACCGGCGAGTGGAACGGGTCGAGGAGGGCTACTCCCCGTCGTACGCCTCGATCAGTTCACGCGAGCGCTTCACGTCGTCGCCGATGGCTTCCAGCAGGGCCTCGATGGACTCGAACCTGGCCTGGCCGCGGACGAAGGCGAGGAAGTCGACGGCGACGTGCAGGCCGTAGAGGTCGAGGCCCACGCGGTCGATGGCGTACGCCTCCACCGTGCGCTCGGTGCCGTCGAACTGCGGGTTCGTGCCGACGGAGATCGCGGCGGGCATGGCCTCGCCCTGGACGTGCAGCCAGCCCGCGTACACGCCGTCGGCGGGGATCGCGGTGTGCGGGAGGGTCTCGACGTTCGCCGTGGGGAAGCCGAGCTCGCGGCCGCGCTGAGCGCCGCGGACGACGATGCCCTCGACGCGGTGCGGCCGCCCGAGGATCTCGCGCGCGCCCTCGACATCGCCCTCGGCGACGAGCCGCCGGGTGAGCGTGGAGGAGAACGGCTCGCCGCCGCCCGCCTCGCCGGACACGGAGAGGTCCACGACCTCGACCTCGAAGTCGTACGTCTCCCCCTGCTCGCGCAGGAAGCCGACGTTGCCCGCGGCCTTGTGGCCGAAGCGGAAGTTGGGGCCCTCGACGACGGCCTTGGCGTGCAACCTGTCGACCAGCACCTTCGCCACGAAGTCGGCGGGCGACAGCTTCGAGAACTCGGTGGTGAACGGCAGGATGAGCAGGGCGTCCACGCCCAGGTCGGCCATCAGTTCGGCGCGCCGGTGGTGCGGGGCGAGCAGCGGGGGGTGGCTGCCGGGGCGGACCACCTCGCTGGGGTGCGGGTCGAAGGTGACCACGACGGAGGGAACACCCAGCTCACGGGCGCGGTCCACGGTATGCCGGATGATCAGCTGGTGTCCGCGGTGCACCCCGTCGTAGGAACCGATGGTGACGACGCTGCGCCCCCAGTCCTCGGGGATGTCCTCCAAGCCACGCCAGCGCTGCACTGTGACCGCTCCTTGTCGAACCCGTGTCCGTGATTGCCTCAATCGCAGCTCTAAGGGTGCCATGCCGTGTGCGCTCGGCTTGCATCGGCATCGGGCTGTGACGCATTGCTCAGCGCCACGGAGTGCCGTGGCGGGCATGGTTCAGGCGGGAACCCCTGTCCCGGCCAGGCTCTCGATCATGCGGCGGGTGCTGGGGCCGACCACGCAGGACCACTCCTCGGGGGTGTCGGTCAGCCAGCGGGCGACCAGGGCGGCGAAGCCCGGGACGCGCCGGGCCAGGTCGACGAGGCCGCGGTCGAAGCCGGTGGCCCCGGCCGGTGTGCGGACGAGGAGGAGGCCGACCCGGTGCACCAGCTCGCGGGTGGACTCCTCGCCCCGCCGGTCGGCACCGTCGGCGGCGGCCCTCAGAACGGTGTCGAGCACGACCGGATCCCGTTCGTGCGCCAGCAGCAGATCGAGCAGCTCGCGCCGCGACGGGGCCGACGCCTTGCCGCCCGGCGCGGCGAGGATCTGGGCGAGCGCCGCCCGCGGCGGTGCGGCACACCCTTCCAGCAGGCCGCCGACCAGGAGAAACAGCACGTCGTCGGTGGCACTCCCGTGGTCGAGGCGCCGGTCCACGTAGGCGGCCAGGTGCGCTGCGGCTCCGGGGCACAGCTCCAGGGACTCCAGCATCGTCGCGGCGACACGGCGGGCCAGCGCCGGTGTGGCGGCGTCGGCGAGGGTGCGCAGCAGCTCGGCCGTGTCGGGGCCGGACCGCCGCAGCCGGTCGCGGAAGGCGGCGAGCACGGGCTCCGGATGGGTGGTGAGCGCGGCGGCCGGCGCGCTCGGGGGCAGCCGTGGGTCGCCGTCCGCGAAGCGCTCCAGGGCCTGCGGCAGATAGTGGGCGCGGGTGAGCGGATCGCGTACGAGGATGCCGAGGGCCCCGCCGTGCAGCGTGCAGTCGGCCGGACGGGCGAGCAGGGTGAAGGCGGCGTATCGCAGCAGCTCGCGGTCCGCCCGGGTCCCCACGAACGGCGCCGCCCGCAGCCCGTAGGCGACCGCGGCCACCCGTCGCGCCGGCTGTTCGTCGTGCGCCCACCGGTCCACCGCCCGGCACACGGCCGACGGCTCCTCCTCGGCCAGGACGGCCAGCAGCTCGTCGCCCCGCCGGTGCGCGCAGGCCACCAGGGCCTCGGCCAGATCGTCCAGGGCCCGCCGCCGGTGCGCGTACAGCAGTGCCTGCGCGGCCGTCGCCACGGTCGCGTGCGGGGTCGCGGGCAGGGGGCGCTCGTCGTCGAACCAGCGGGTGAGGTGGCGGTGCGCGGCGATGGGGTCGGCGGCGAGGAGCCGGGAGACGGTATCGAGGTAGCGCGGGGCGGCGGAGGCCTCGCCGGGGCGCGGGGACTCGGCCCCGGGGGCTCGGCCGGGGTCGGCGGTCACCAGGCGCCTGAGCAGGTCGAAGCGTTCCGTGTCCGGTACGGGCAGCGCCGTCCAGAAGGCCGGGCCGAACTCCGCCGGCACGGCCCTTCCCTGCTCCCGCCAGGCCACGATCCGCTCGGTGAGCAGCCGCAGCACGCCGATGTACGGGGTCGCGTCGGGCACCCGGAGCAGGACGGTGGAGCAGAGGTGGCCGGCCCACCAGAGCGGGTCGCCGAGCGGGTCCGGCGCCCGTGGCAGCAGATCGTCGACCGCGTGGACGAGATCCTCCAGACGGAAAGTCAGTTCCTCGGTCCCTTGTTGACGGGCGAGCAGGAGCAGGGTCTCCACGACGGGGCCGATGCGGTGGCGGGGGACGGGAGGGATGTCCGCCGCGGAGTCCGGTGCCGTGGTCCGGGAGCGGCGGGCGTGCCGGCGGCTCGATGCCGTGGTGCCCGTGCCACCGGAGTCGGGGGCGGGTGCGGCGCGCCTGCGGTGGACCAGGGTGTGCAGCGCCGCGTCCAGGTCGAGGTGGGTGCCCTGGATCCAGTCGGCGAGCTCCTCGTGGGCGAAGCGGTAGCCGTCGCCCGCGGGGACGAGGAGTCCTTCGGTAAGCACGGCGGACGCCCATCCGGTGATGCCCGCCAGGCGGCGGCCCGGGGCGGGGCCCCAGGGAAAGACGGCTTCGAAGGACGCCCGGTCCAGCTCGCCCTGCCCGGGGCCGAGGCAGCGTCGCGCGGCCTCGTGCACCTGGCCGGAGACCCGGGCGGCGAGCCGGCGGACGGCGGTGCCGCGCAGTCCGTTCGCCGCGGCGAGCCGGACGGCGACGCGCAGGCACATCAGGTCGAGATGGGCGGCGAACACGTCGTCGCGGCCGAGCGGCTCGGCGGGCGGGTCCGGCAGCGTGGCCCGTACTTCGGAGAGCAGGCGCAGCATCAGGGGGTGGCGGGCGTCGGCCGGCGCGAGAACGCCCTCGGGGATACCGGCACACGACCGTGCCCGCAGGGCCTCGTCCTCGGTCAGATCGCCGAGCCGCACACAGGCGGGCAGGGCCCCGTCCGCGTCCGGCCACGGCTGCCCTCCCGGGTACCCCGACGACGGGCCGGCCGGCCGGTGCAGCAGTTCCGCGGGAAATCCCGCCCCGGCCCGTTCCCAGTGTTCCGCCCTGCACCCGACCACGAGGCGTGCGCCGGTCTCCCCCAGCCAGGCGGCCGTTCCCTCGGTCCAGGCGGGGAGCCGGTGGGCGAGCTCGGGCGGCATCTCCTCGGGTCCGTCGAGAAGGAGCAGCAGCGGCCGGCCGGCGGCGCGCGCCAGCCGGGCCAGCCGGTCGGGCCCGATGTCGCCGAGTTCCCCGCCGTATCCCTGGGGAGGCAGTACATCGGCGGCCGCCGACCGCCACGCGGTCTCCCGGCCGCCGGTCCCGGGGCTCTGCCGCGACGCCGCCACGATCCGCCCCGCGCGCTCCAGGGCGCGTGTCGCCGCGTCCGCCACCGAGCTGTCGTCGGCGAGGAGGTCGGCGCCGCGCAGCCACAGCGTGGGGGCCGGTGCCGGGCCCCGGAGGCGGCGGGCGGCGAGGGCGGCCAGTTCCGTCGTACGGCCGCTGCCGGGCGGTCCGACGAGTCCGAGGACGGCGGCCGGTCCGCTCTCGAACGCCGTGAACTCCCTGATGACCTCGGCCCGTTCGACGGGTCCGGGGTCCGTGCCCGCGCCCCCGGCCGGTGGACGGGGTCCGTCCGATCCGACCGAGGTCGCGGCGAGCTCCAGCGCGCCCGCGAGATTCAGATCGGCGCCGTAGGCGGGCACGGTCGCCGCGTTGCGGGCCAGCAGTTCGGCGAGCGGCCCCGCGACGCCCCGCAGGGGGACGGCGAAGCCGGCCGCCCGATGGCCGGCCGGGGTCTCCCCCTGCGCGGTGCCGTCCAGGGCCCGGGGCAGCAGGGCGGTGCCGACGACCGCCACCACGGCGCCGGTCTCGGCGTCGAGGACCGGTCCCCCGGCCGCTCCGCCGCCCAGCCGGAGCGCGTCAGCGCCCGCCGTGCCGATCGCCAACTCCAGCGCGTCGCCCAGGAGATGGAAGCGGTCGGTGGCCGTGTACGTCACGGTGGAGGAGCCCAGCACCCGCGCCTCACGCCAGCCGCCCGCCGCGATCCGGACGTACGTACCGGTCTCGACCCGGTCCCGCACGGTGACGGGGAGCGGGCCGAGGCCGAGACCTTCGGTGCGTACGAGGGCCAGACCGGCGTCGGGCAGGGGTGTGACGGCGTCGGCGGTGACGACGCACGTGCGGTCGCCGGAGATGTGCAGGACGAGTCGGGCCAGGCCGTCGACGGCCTCGTGGCTGGTGATCACGGTGCCGTGGTGGTCGGCCGCGAAACCCGTGCCGCGTGGGCGCCCTGCCAGGTCGCAGACGCGTACCAGGGCATCGTCCCGTGGCTGTCCGGCGTCGTCCGCCGCCTCTTCGTCCCCGGTCCGCGGGCCTCGTCCCGCCATGCTCGAACCTCCCCGCCGCGCTCCTGACTTCCGACGGTAGGGGCGAGGTGATCAGCGGGACAGATCGCGTGGCGAACGCGCCCCCTTCTGCTCCCTGGGTTCACTCCGAGCGCCTGCCCGATGGGGTGAATACGGGAGGTCGGATGGATACACCCTTGGGTGGGGGAGACGAGGGGGAACCGTGGAGCGGCGGGCACGAGACCCCGTGATCGCCGCTCCACGGGCGGAGCGTCCGCCCGGCCGCCGCACGGCCTTCGCAGCCGGCGTCCGCGCGGGAACCTCAGCCGAAGACGGCGAGGCTCTTCGCCTTGCCCTTCTGCTCCTCGACCAGCGCGAGGAACTGCCCCTCGGGGTCGAAGACCGCCACGGTGCCCTTGCCCGCGTACTCCTCGGGCATCTCGAGCCGGACGCCGTTCAGCAGCAGCCCGGCCCGCCTGGTGTCCACGTCCCAGCGCGGGAACGCGGCCGCGGCCGCCTCCGCGATCGGCATCACCGTCAGCTCCTCCTGGAGCTGTTCGAGGGTGCGCGCGGAGTCCAGCTTGTAGGGGCCGACGCGGGTGCGGCGCAGAGCGGTGAGGTGACCGCCGACGCCCCCCAGGTCCGCGCCGAGATCGCGGGCGAGCGCCCGGATGTACGTCCCGGAGGAGCAGACGACGGAGACGACCAGGTCGAGCACCGGGGTGCCGTCCTCGGCGACGGCGTCACGGATGTCGTACACCGCGAAGGACGAGATGGTCACCGGGCGGGCCGGGATCTCGAACTCCTCGCCCTCACGCGCCCTCTTGTACGAGCGCACACCGTCGATCTTGATGGCGCTGACCTTGGACGGCACCTGCATGATGGCGCCGGTCAGCTTGGCGACCCCGGCGTCGATCGCGTCGCGCTTCACGCCGGAGGCGTCCGCCGAGGAGGTGATGTCGCCCTCGGCGTCGTCGGTCAGCGTGTTCTGGCCGAGCCGGATCGTGCCGAGGTACTCCTTCTCGGTGAGCGCGAGGTGACCGAGGAGCTTGGTGGCCCTCTCGACACCGAGGACGAGCACGCCCGTCGCCATGGGGTCGAGGGTGCCCGCGTGGCCGACCCGGCGCGTCCGGGCGATCCCGCGCATCTTGGCGACCACGTCGTGCGAAGTGAAGCCCGACGGCTTGTCGACAATGACAAGCCCGTCGGGCGTCTGGGGCTTCTGCGTCATTCCGCGGCGTCGTCCTCGTCGTCCTCGTCGTCCTCGTCCGGCTTCTTGTACGGGTCCGCGTCACCCGCGAAGGCGGCGCCGGCCGAGACCTCGCGCACCTTCGCGTCCGAGGCCCGCGCCTTGTCGAGCAGGTCCTCGATGGTCTTGGCGGTGTCCGGCAGGGCGTCCGCGACGAACGTCAGCGTCGGCGTGAACTTCACGCCCGCCGCCGCGCCGACGGCCGAGCGGAGCACGCCCTTGGCGCTCTCCAGGCCCGCGGCCGCCTCGGCACGCTGCTCGTCGTCCCCGTACACCGTGTAGAAGACGGTGGCCTCCCGGAGGTCCCCGGTGACCCGGGTGTCCGTGATGGTGACGTGAGTGCCGAGCCGCGGGTCCTTGATCCCGCGCTGCAGCTTCTTGGCCACCACCTCTCGGATGAGGTCCGCCAGCCTCTTCGCCCGCGCGTTGTCGGCCACTGGTCCGTCTCCTTCTTCGCCTTGCTTGTTTCGTCAGTCTTCGTCTGTGTGGAGTCTGCGTCGTACCGACAGCAGTTCCACCTCCGGCCGCGCCGCGACCAGCCGTTCGCACCGGTCCAGTACGTCGGTCAGGTGCGTGGTGTCCCCGGAGACCACCGCCAGGCCGATCTCTGCCCTGCGGTGAAGGTCCTGATTGCCCGTCTCGGCGGCACTCACCGCGTACTTCCGCTGGAGTTCGGCCACGATCGGCCGGACGAGAGAGCGTTTCTCCTTGAGCGAGTGAACATCGCCCAGGAGCAGATCGAAGGACAGCGTCCCCACATACATGTGTAACCGGATGTCCCGCCGGTACGGGATAGATGGCCTGCCAATGCACTTGGCAGGGACATCAGAACCGTACAACGAACCGTCGGCTCGCTCGACGGGGTTTCCGGGCCCCCGGGTCGTTCGCCGGCCGGGGCCGGTCACGCGTTTCCCCGCGCCCCCGAAGGAGGGACGCGGGGAAACGCGTGAGCAGACAAACGGCAAGCTGGCCGGCGGTGACTGCTCACCGCCGGCCAGCTTACGCAACCGCTTTACGAGCGCGGCTTCTCGCGCATCTCGTACGTCGCGATGACGTCGTCGACCTTGATGTCGTTGAAGTTGCCGAGGTTGATACCACCCTCGAACCCTTCGCGGATCTCGGTGACGTCGTCCTTGAAGCGACGCAGCCCGGAGATGTTGAGGCTCTCCGCGATGACCTTGCCGTCGCGGATGAGGCGCGCCTTGGTGTTGCGCTTGACCTCGCCCGAGCGGACCAGGACACCGGCGATGTTGCCCAGCTTGGACGACTTGAAGACCTCGCGGATCTCCGCCGTGCCGAGCTCGACCTCCTCGTACTCCGGCTTGAGCATGCCCTTGAGGGCCGCCTCGATCTCCTCGATGGCCTGGTAGATCACCGAGTAGTACCGGACGTCGACGCCCTCGCGCTCCGCCATCTGCGCCGCGCGGCCCGCAGCGCGGACGTTGAAGCCGATGACGATGGCGTCGGAGCCGGTCGCCAGGTTGATGTCGGACTCGGTGACCGCACCCACACCGCGGTGCAGGACGCGGATGTCGACCTCTTCGCCGACGTCGAGCTGGAGCAGCGAGGACTCGAGAGCCTCCACCGAACCGGACGCGTCGCCCTTGATGATGAGGTTGAGTTCCTGCACCAGACCGGCCTTGAGGGCCTCGTCCAGGTTCTCCAGGGAGAACCGGACACCCCGGCGGGCGAAGTTGGCGTTGCGCTCACGCGCCGCGCGCTTCTCGGCGATCTGACGCGCCGTGCGGTCCTCGTCGACAACCAGGAAGTTGTCGCCGGCGCCCGGGACGTTGGTGAGGCCGAGGACGAGGACCGGGGTCGAGGGACCCGCCTCTTCCACGTTCTCGCCCTTGTCGTCGAGCATCGCTCGGACACGGCCGTACGCGTCGCCGACCACCATGGTGTCGCCGACCCGCAGGGTGCCTCGCTGGACCAGGACGGTCGCGACGGCGCCGCGGCCACGGTCGAGGTGGGACTCGATCGCAATACCCTGCGCGTCCTGCTCCGGGTTGGCCCGCAGGTCGAGCGAGGCGTCCGCGGTCAGGACCACGGCCTCCAGCAGGCTCTCGATGTTGAGGCCCTGCTTGGCGGAGATGTCGACGAACATGGTGTCGCCGCCGTACTCCTCGGCCACCAGACCGAACTCGGTGAGCTGACCGCGCACCTTGGTCGGGTCGGCACCCTCGACGTCGATCTTGTTGACCGCGACCACGATCGGCACGTCGGCCGCCTTGGCGTGGTTCAGCGCCTCGATCGTCTGGGGCATCACACCGTCGTTGGCCGCCACCACGAGGATCGCGATGTCGGTCGACTTCGCACCACGTGCACGCATGGCGGTGAACGCCTCGTGACCCGGGGTGTCGATGAAGGTGATCTTGCGCTCTTCACCGTTGACCTCGGTCGCCACCTGGTACGCACCGATGTGCTGGGTGATACCGCCGGCCTCGCCCGCGACGACATTCGTCTTGCGGATGGTGTCGAGAAGGCGGGTCTTACCGTGGTCGACGTGACCCATGACGGTCACGACCGGCGGACGCGCGACGAGGAACTCCTCGCCACCCTCGTCCTCGCCGAACTCGATGTCGAAGGACTCGAGGAGCTCGCGGTCCTCCTCCTCCGGGCTGACGATCTCGAGGACGAAGTTCATCTCGTCCGCGAGGAGCTTCAGCGTCTCGTCGGAGACGGACTGCGTGGCAGTGACCATCTCGCCGAGGTTCATCATCACGCCGACGAGCGACGCCGGGTTGGCGCCGATCTTCTCCGCGAAGTCGGTGAGGGACGCACCGCGCGACAGGCGGACGGACTGTCCGTTGCCGCGAGGCAGCATCACGCCGCCGACCGACGGGGCCTGCATGGCCTCGTACTCCTGGCGCCTCTGCCGCTTCGACTTGCGACCACGACGCGCCGGACCGCCGGGACGGCCGAACGCACCCTGCGTGCCACCACGGCCACCGGGACCACCCGGACGACCGCCGAAGCCGGGACGGCCACCGCCGCCACCACCGGGACCACCGGGACGACCGGCGAAACCGCCGCCGCCACCACCGGGACCGGCCGGACGACCGGCGAAACCGCCACCGCCGCCACCGGGACGACCGGCGAAACCGCCGCCGCCACCCGGACGACCGCCACCGCCGCCACCGGGACCACCGGGACGACCGCCGCCGCCACCGGGACCACGGCCACCGGGGCCGCCGCCGGGACGCGGGCTGCCCGCGGCCGGACGCTGAGGCATCATGCCGGGGTTCGGACGGTTACCGCCCGGACCGCCGCCGGGACGCGGAGCGCCACCCTGCGGACGAGGCATACCGCCCGGAGTCGGACGAGCACCGCCCGGACCGCCCTGCGGACGCGGAGCGCCGCCGGGACCGCCCTGGGGACGGGGAGCACGGTCCTGGCCGCCGGCGCCCTGCGGACGCGGACCACCGGGAGCACCGGCGCCACCGGGACGCGGGGCACCGCCCGGACGGGGCGTCTGAGGACGCGCCATGCCGGTGGAGCCACCAGAGGTGAACGGGTTGTTGCCCGGACGGGGACCGGCCGGACGGGCGCCGGGACGCGGAGCCTGGCCGGCGGGACGCGGAGCGCCCGGACGGTCGCCGCGCTCGGGACGGTCACCGCGCTCGGGACGGTCGCCACGACCCTGACCACCCTGACCGGGACCACCGGCCGGACGGGCACCGGGACGCGGAGCCTGGCCGGCGGGACGCGGAGCGCCCGGACGGGGGCCCGCGGCGGGAGCCGAGGGAGCGGACGACGCAGCCGGCGCCGACGGGGGCGCGGTGAACTCGGCCGCGACCGGAGCCGGAGCCGCCGGAGCGGGCTTCGGGGCCGGCTTGGGACCCGGAGTCGGGCGCGGACCCGAGGCGGCCGGGGTGACCGGAGCAGCCGCGGGCGTCTCGGCCGCGGCCGGCTTCGGGGCCGGCGGGCGCGGGGCGGCCGGACGGGCCGCCTGCGCCGGAGAGGGGGCGCCCGGCTTGGCCGGGGCAGCCTTGCGGGGGGCGGGCTTGCCGCCACCGTTGCCCTGCTGGAGGGCATCTGTCAGTTTGCGTACGACGGGGGCCTCGATAGTCGAGGACGCCGAACGGACGAATTCACCGAGTTCTTGGAGCTTGGCCATGACGACCTTGCTCTCCACCCCGAACTCCTTGGCGAGTTCGTATACCCGGACCTTAGCCACTTCGCTCCTTTTAGGTCCGGGTTTGCGTCCGGACCGTCGCTACTTCATGGGCGTACTCATCGCGTGCTCATCGAGTGCTCATCGCAATCTCGACCTACTTCCAACTCGCGGAATACCAGGGCCGCACGGGGGTTCCGTGCGACGCTTCTTACGGTGTTGCCTGCTCGACGTAGTGGCGCAACGCCGCCGTGTCGAGCGGTCCCGGGGCGCGCAGCGCCCGTGGGATCGCCCGGCGGCGGACCGCCTGGTCGAGACAGACCAGGGCGGGATGCACGTACGCACCCCGGCCGGGCAGCGTACCGCGATGATCGGGGGCGCATTCGCCCTCGACCGCCACGATGCGCAGCAAGTCTCTCTTGGCCGCTCGCTCCCGGCACCCCACACAGGTGCGTTCAGGGCATGCGCGGGCTCGCGTCCGGCCAGACACTCTTAAGTCTACCTCCCCGTACCGACCTCACCCCTTTGGGGCAAAAATCGAACGGTTGTTGTCGTGATGTAAGCGATCTACGGCTCGGATCTATTCCCCGGACTACTCGCCGCGCTGCTCGGTGTCCGGACGGATGTCGATCCGCCAGCCCGTGAGGCGGGCGGCGAGGCGGGCGTTCTGGCCCTCCTTGCCGATCGCCAGCGACAGCTGGTAGTCGGGGACCGTCACGCGCGCGGAGCGTGCCGCGAGGTCGACGACCTCGACCTTGGAGACCCGGGCCGGGGAGAGCGCGTTCGCCACCATGTCGGCCGGGTCGTCCGACCAGTCGACGATGTCGATCTTCTCGCCGTTCAGTTCGGCCATGACGTTGCGGACCCGGCCGCCCATCGGGCCGATGCAGGCGCCCTTGGCGTTCAGACCGCTGCGGGTGGACCGGACGGCGATCTTCGTGCGGTGGCCGGCCTCGCGGGCGATGGCGGCGATCTCGACGGAACCGTCGGCGATCTCCGGCACCTCCAGCGCGAAGAGCTTCTTCACGAGGTTGGGGTGCGTACGGGAGAGGGTCACGGACGGACCGCGAACACCCTTGGCCACCCGTACGACGTACGAGCGCAGGCGCAGGCCGTGCTCGTAGTTCTCGCCGGGCACCTGCTCCTGCACCGGCAGGATGGCCTCCATCTTGCCGATGTCGACGAGCACGTTCTTGGGGTCGCGGCCCTGCTGGACCACGCCGGTGACGATGTCGCCCTCACGGCCCGCGTACTCGCCGAGGGTCGCGTCGTCCTCGGCGTCCCGCAGGCGCTGCAGGATGACCTGCTTGGCGGTGGTCGCGGCGATCCGGCCGAACCCCGACGGGGTGTCGTCGAACTCGCGCGCCTCCTGCCCCTCCTCCAGATCCTGGGGATCCTCCTTCGCCCACACGGTCACATGACCGGTCTCCCGGTCGAGCTTCACGCGCGCACGCCTGCGGCTTCCCTCGGTGCGGTGGTAGGCGATGAGGAGGGCCGACTCGATCGCCTCGACCAGCAGGTCGAAGGAGATCTCCTTCTCCCGTACCAAACCCCGCAGGGCACTCATGTCGATGTCCACGGCTACGCCTCCTCTTCCTTCTTGTCCTTGCGGTTGAACTCGACCTGGACGCGGGCCTTGGCGATGTCCTCGAAAGCGAGCCGCCTGGCGGTGGGCTTGCGCCCCTTCACACCCGGCACTTCGACATCGAGACCGTCGTCCTCGACCAGCAGGATCCGGGCGAGCAGTTCGCCGCCTTCCGCGAGCTGGAACTTCACCAGGCGGTCGGTGGCGCGTACGTAATGGCGGTGCTCCTTGAGCTCGCGCTCGGCACCGGGGGTTCCGACCTCGAGGGTGTATTCACCCGCACCCATCGCGTCCGTCTCGTCGAGCTTCGCCGAGAGCGCGCGGCTCACATCGGCGATCGCGTCCAGGTCGGCACCCTCGTCCGAGTCCACGACGACGCGCAGAACACGCTTGCGGCCTACGGACTCCACTTCGATCTCTTCCAGATCGAGGCCCTGGGAGCTCACGAGCGGATCCAGGAGTTCTCGCAGCCTCTCGCTCTGGGTCGTGCTCATCCGGGTGACTCCTCGGCCGCGTGTGCTGTTGTGGGTTGGTCGCGTGTCAGGTCAAAGGGTATCCGGTCGCGGAGGGTGTTGCCGTCCACCGGGACGGGTGCGCTTGCCCGGACTCGTCCCGGAGGGGGTCCGCGAAATCACGCCGGAGGCAGATGGGAGAGAGCCGCTGGGCGGTGATCGGCCGATGCGCGGGTACCGTGATCACGGGCAGCTCGCCCATACATTCGTACGAGCCCTCCGAGGACGTCTGCCGTGTCGTTCCCCCTGCCGTCGCGCACCCCGTCGGGTCCGCGCCGAAGGACCCTGCTCGCGGCCGCCGCGGGCACCTTCGCGCTCGCGGGCTGTTCCACTCCCGAGCCGTCCAGCGACACGACGGGCGGCAGCCCCTCGGCCGCGGACCGGGCACGCGCGCGTGCGGCCCGCGACAGCACGACGCTGGCCGGCCGGTACACCGCCGTGATCGCCGCCCATCCCGGCCTGGAGGAACGGCTGACCCCGCTGCGGGCGGAGGTCGTCCGGCACGCGAAGACGTTCGGGGCCGGCCCCGGCGGACCGTCGGCGTCCTCGTCGCCCTCGGCGCCGAACTCGGCATCCGCCTCCGCATCCGCTTCGGCGTCGGCCTCCGCGTCGGCGAGCGCCTCCCCCGGCGTCGCGGACCGTCCCAAGGACGCGCTCGCCGACCTCGCCACCGCCGAGCTCGCGCTCGCGGACGAGCGGACACAGGCCCTGGTTGAGGTTCCCGGCGAGCTGGCCAGGCTGCTCGCCTCGGTGGCGGCGGCCGGGGCCGCCCACGCGTTTCTGCTGACGAAGGCGGCGAAGTGAGCAAGCGGAACAGGACCGAGGAAGCCGAGCTCAAGGCTCTGCAGGCCGCGTTGGGCGCCGAGCACGCGGCCGTCTACGGCTACGGCGTCGTCGGCGGCCGGATCGGTGAGGCCCGGCGGACGGACGCCCGGTCGGCGTACGACGCCCATCGGGCCCGCCGGGACGAGCTGGCACGGGCGGTGCGGGACGTGGGTGGGACGCCCGAGGCCGCGTCGGCCGCCTACGAACTGCCGTTCCCGGTGACGGACTCCGCCACGGCCGTACGGTTCGCGGCCGAGCTGGAGGAGCGGGTGGCCGCCGTGTACTCCGACCTCGTACGCGCCGCCACGGGCGACCGGCGGCGCTCGGCGGCCGGGGCGCTGCGGGAGGCGGCGGTCCGCGCGGTCCGCTGGAGCGGCGAGAGCGTAGCCTTCCCTGGGCTCGCCGAGCGGGCGGGCACCCCGTCCGCCACGGCGCCCTCGCCGACATAACGCGACCTGAAAGGAAACATCTCGCGCATGGACTCGCGCATGGCCTTCGAACCGCCGCAGCGCCTTCTTCGGGCGCTCGGCGAGACCCGGCGGAGCCGGTCGGAGGGGGCCGACGAGTGGCTGGAGAAGCTGCCCGGGCTGGCCCAACAGGCCGTTGATCTGCGCGAGTTGACCGTGGAGCGGGTACAGGCACCGGGTGGCCGCAGCAGTCTGGTCATCCTGGTGCGGCAGACCGACGGGACGCCCGCCGTGCTGAAGCTGGCGCCCGAGCGGGCGCGTCCGGAGAGCGAGCGGGCCGCGCTCGCCCACTGGGACGGCCGCGGCGCGGTCCGTCTCCTCAACCCCGGTGACGCCCACGGTGTCCTGCTGCTGGAGCGGCTGCGCCCGGACATGTCCGTACGGTCACTGTCCGAGGCGAAGGCGCTGCTGGAGGCGGCCGGGACGCTGCGGCGGCTGTGGGTCGAGCCGCCCGCCGGTCATGTCTTCGAGACCGTCGCGGAGCGGACCGGACGGCAGGCCGAGGCGATGCGGGCCGCGGCCGGTGCCGAAGCCGGTGCCGAGGCCGGCGCTCTGGTCGACGCGGCGCTCGCGGCCCGCGACGAGCTGCTGGCCGGGCCGCCCGAGGCACGGCTGCTGCACGGCACCTTCCGGCAGAGCAAGGTGCTCGCCGGGGAACGCGCGCCCTGGCTGGCCGTGGGGCCGGACCCGGTGGTCGGCGAGTGCGCGTTCGACCTGGCCCGGCTGGTCCGCGACCGGGTGGAGGACCTCATCGCGTCGCCCTCGGGCCCCTCGATCACCCGGCGCCGGGTCAAGCGGCTCGCCGAGTCCCTGGAGGTGGACCAGGAGCGGCTGCGTGGCTGGACCCTGTTCCGCGCGGTCGAGTCGGGCATCCGGGCGGGCCGGGTCGGCCGGCTCCGGGACGCCGAACTGCTCCTGGAGTTCGCCGGCTGGCTCTAGCCTCGATTCCCCCTTGGACGGGGTGAGTTCAGGTGCCCCGGCCGTCGCGGTGAACTCCGGTCGGGCAAGCGGTCCCCGCCCCCGCGGATCACCGCCGGGGCACGCTGGGAACACGCCGAGGCCGCTCCCCTCCGCAGGACGCACGACGCTCTGTCACGTCCTGCGCGGGCGGGGAACGGCCTGGGAGGAAAGGCCGGGCGGCGCCCAGGACAAGGCTTCTGGGCGCCGCCCGGTCAACGGCTACGCCGTCAGGCGGGCGATCGCCTCGTCGACGGTCAGCTCCTCGCGCTCACCCGTACGACGGTCCTTCAGCTCCACCACACCCTCGGCCGAGCGGCGGCCGGCGACCAGGATCTTCGGTACGCCGATGAGCTCCGCGTCGGTGAACTTCACGCCCGGGGAGACGCCGGCGCGGTCGTCGACCAGGACGCGGACGCCCGCGGCCCCCAGTTTCTCGGACACGTCGAGGGCCAGCTCGGTCTGCAGGGCCTTGCCCGCGGCGACCACGTGCACGTCGGCGGGAGCGATCTCCTTGGGCCAGCACAGACCCTGGCCGTCGGCGGACTGCTCGGCCAGCGCGGCGACCGCACGGGAGACGCCGATGCCGTACGAGCCCATGGTCACGCGGACCGGCTTGCCCTGCTGGCCGAGAACGTCGAGGCCGAAGGTGTCGGCGTACTTGCGGCCGAGCTGGAAGATGTGGCCGATCTCGATGGCGCGGTCCAGCTTGAGGCCGGCGCCGCACGCCGGGCAGGGGTCGCCCTCCTCCACCACGACGACGTCGAAGTAGTCGTCGACCTCGAAGTCGCGGCCGGCCACGACGTTCTTCGCGTGCGTGTTGATCTTGTTGGCGCCGGTGATCCAGGCCGTGCCGGGGGCGATGCGCGGGTCGGCGATGTACCGGACCTTCTGCAGGCCCTGCGGGCCCACGTAGCCGCGTACGAGATCGTCCCGGCCCTCGAAGTCCTCGGCCGTGACGAGCTCGACGACGGCCGGGGCGAGGTGCTCGCCCAGCTTGCCGAGGTCGACCTCGCGGTCGCCGGGGACACCCACGGCCACGATCTCGCCGTCGACCTTGACCAGCAGGTTCTTCAGGGTCGCGGAGGCGGGCACGCCGAGGTGTTCGGCGAGCGTCTCGATGGTCGGGGTATCGGGAGTGTCCAGCTCCTCGACCGGGCCGTGCTCCTCGGAGACGGGCGTGAGCTTGAAGGTCACGGCCTCCGTGTTGGCGGCGTAGTCACACGCCGGGCAGTCCACGAAGGTGTCCTCGCCGGCGGCGGCGGGCGCGAGGAACTCCTCGGAGGCCGAGCCGCCCATGGCGCCGGAGACGGCGGACACGATGCGGTAGTCGAGGCCGATGCGCGCGAAGATCTTCTGGTAGGCCTCGCGGTGCAGACCGTACGACTCGGCGAGGCCCTCGTCCGTGATGTCGAAGGAGTACGAGTCCTTCATCTGGAACTCGCGGCCGCGCAGCACGCCCGAGCGCGGACGGGCCTCGTCGCGGTACTTCGTCTGGATCTGGTAGAGCATGACCGGCAGGTCCTTGTACGAGGCCACCTGGTCCTTCACGACCAGGGTGAAGATCTCCTCGTGCGTCGGGCCGAGCAGGTACTCCGCGCCCTTGCGGTCCTTGAGGCGGAAGAGGAGGTCGCCGTACTCCTCCCAGCGGGCCGAGGCCTCGTAGGGCTCCTTGGGCAGCAGGGCCGGGAGGAGGACCTCCTGGGCACCGATCGCGTCCATCTCCTCGCGGACCACACGGGAGATGTTGTCGAGGACCTTCTTGCCGAGCGGCAGCCAGGTCCAGATGCCCGCGGCGTTGCGCCGCACGTAACCGGCGCGGACGAGCAGCTTGTGACTGAGCGTCTCGGCATCCGCAGGGTCGTCACGCAATGTCTTGACCATCAAACGGGACATGCGCTGGACCTGGGCCATGATTCTCGACTCCTGCTGCGTAAGGGTGATGCCAGGAGGTTAGCCGGGCAGCGCCCGTCCCCGGAAATCCATTAGCGGTGGCGCAGCGGGAGCGGGGCGCCCATCACGGCGTACGGCTTGGGCGCGCTGGGGAACAGGACCTGCCGTGCGAGGTCCTCGTAGCCGAGGGAGCGGTAGAGGCCGCGGGCCGGGCTGTCGACGTCGATCGCGGAGAGGATCGAGGCCGGTTCGGCCGCGGTGTCGGTGATGGAGGTGATCAGGGCGCGGCCGACACCGCGGTTCTGGAAGCGGGGGTGGACGTGCAGTTCGGTGATCACGAAGGAGTTGTCGAGCCAGCCGTCGTGGCCCTGGCCGCGCAGATACGGCTCGACGACGGTGGACCACCAGTGCGCGCGGTCGTTCGGCATGCCGTAGACGAAACCCACGAGGCGTCCGTCGACGGTGGTGGCGCCGAGCGCGTGGGCTCCCGGGTACGTGAGGTGGCGCAGCACGATCTGTCGTCGTACGGCGATCTCGTCGGCGCCGAGCCCGAAGGCGAGCGCCTGCACGGCGAGCGCCTCGTCGACGCGCGCGGCGAGATCCAGCGGGCCGATGACCACGTCGTCGGAGTCGCGGTGGCCCTGACCGGGGAAGCGCAGCATGCCGGGAGACTACCTGGCGGACAGCGGGCGGTGTGAGGTCCCGCGGGGCCCGCTCCTGGCGTCAGAACAGGACACTCATGAACGCGCCGACCTCTTGGAACCCGACCCGGCGGTACGTCGCGCGCGCCGCCGTGTTGAAGTCGTTGACGTAGAGACTGGCGACCGGGGCGACATCGGCGAGGGCGTAGCGCAGGACGGCCGCCATGCCGGGGGCCGCGACTCCCCGGCCGCGGTACTCGGGGGCCACCCACACTCCCTGGATCTGGCAGGCCTGAGCCGTCGCGGCGCCGATCTCGGCCTTGAAGACGACCTTGCCGTCCTGGTCGACGCGGGCGAAGGACCGGCCCGAACCGACGAGTTCGGCCACCCGGGCCTGGTAGAGCAGACCGCCGTCACCGGCCATCGGCGAGACGCCGACCTCCTCGGTGAACATCGCCACGCACGCCGGCATGATCGTCTCCATCTCGTCCTTGCGGATGCGGCGGACGAACGGATCCGGGGTGATGTCGGCGGGCAGCCGGTCGGTGACCATCAGCGGCTGGTGCGCGCGGACCTCGCGGGCGGGCCCCCAGCTCGGTTCGAGGAGCCGCCACAGCTGGGCGGTGGATTCGGCGGGCCCGACGATCGAGGAGCAGCGGCGGCCGCCCCGGCGGGCCCGGTCGGCGAAGCCGCGCACGGCGCGCGGGGTGGCGCAGATCGGGACGAGATTGGCGCCCGCGTAGCAGAGGGACTGCAGCATGCCGTCCTCGTACCAGCCCCATATCTCGCCGCCGAGCCGCCATGGGTCGAGCCCCGCGACGCGTACGCGGGAGGCCACGAAAGCGTTCGCCACCGGCTCGCGGCCGAGAACCGCGAGCGCGGCGTCCAGGTCACTCGGTTCGAGGACCCTGGTGGTGGTCTGGGTCAACACGTGCGGGGGCCTCACCCTGGGGTCTGCTGATCTCCGCACTGTACCTGGAGAGGTTGTACCCCGCCGCCCCTTGTGCCGGGGGTGGGGCCTCCCACGGCGGCGCGTCCTCGGCACCGGCCACGGACGCGTGGGGTCCCCGGCGCGAAGGCCCCCGTCGGCCACGGGGGGCGTGCGGGGCGGAGCGGCGGACTCCGGCGGCCGTGGGGGTGGCGGCGTACCGCGATCGCGGGGGGCAGGGCAGCGGGAAGGACCAGGAGACGGGGGCGGGAGGCGCCCGGCAGGAGGGCGGGGAGCGGCTCAGGCCTGGTCGGCGATCTGCCGGCCCAGGTCGAGTTCGGCGCCGTCCGGCCGCTGCAGACCGCGGTCGAAGAGGCGCCGCACCCGGTAGGCGTTCTCCGGGCGGCCGGAGGTGCGGAAGAAGGTCGCGAGACTGGCAGCCGACTCCTCGTGGGGAATCGGCAGGCTGCCGTCGATCAGGGCCTTGGCGCCGGCCACCGCCACCTTGTCGAAGCCCGCGATCCGGCGGGCGAAGGCGTCGACGAAGCCGTCCAGCTCGTCGGCGGGCAGGACCCGGTTGACGTAGCCGTACGCGGCGGCCAGTTCGGCCGGGAAGTCGTCGGCCCCCAGCATGATCTCCATGGCCCTGCCGCGGCCGACCAGACGGGTCAGCCGGCCCATCGGGTTGCCCCCGGGGACCGATCCCACGCCCACCTCGAACTGCCCGAGGACGGCCTGGGGGCCGGCGAACCGGATGTCGGTGGCCAGCACGAACTCGCTGCCCGCGCCCCGGGCCCGTCCGTTGATCGAGGTGATCGTCACCGCGGGTACCCGGCTGAGACGGACCAGGTTGTCCGCGTAGGGGTGCAGTCCGGTGGGGCCGGGCCGCATGGCGGCGACTCGGGCCTGGTCGGACAGCATGTCCCAGTGCGCCATGAAGAAGTCGGGGTTGGCGCTCCGGAACACCACGACGGTGAGTTCCGGGGCCTGTTCGATACGGGCCACCAGATCGGCCAGCTGCTCGACGCTGTCGACGTCGTACAGGTTGATCTCCCCGTTGGCGAAGGTCACCTGCCAGTAGGAGGCCGACACCTCGTCCACGTGAAACTGCGAGTCATCGCTCATGGTCCGACGGTAGGAGCCCAGCGTGCGGTCTCCGCGGTTGTCCAGGACGGTGCCTGCGAATGTCCCCCCGATAGCGGACAGTCAGGTGTCACCCGTCGAACGTCCGCCCTGCAGGCCACGCCCGCTCCGGGGCGGGCGTGGCCGGGGGGTACGTGGCCAGCGGGCGACGCGCTGCCGGCCGCCGTCCGCGTCGAAGGTCGCGCCGGTGAGTGGTTCCCGTCGGCGGACCTCGTCCGGAGCGGAGCGGGCCGGACCGCCGAAAGCCCCCAGGCCCCCGCACTCTCCTGGAGCCCCTGCCGGTCCGGTGCTCGGAACGCGGGGGTGCGGGAGTGCGGGGGCCTGGGGCAAGGTGCGGAACCGCTGGGGGCGGGTCAGCCCGCCACGGACACCGACGGTTCGCCGGAGGCGATGCCCTCGGCCTCCATCTGCTCGGCGAGCTTCATGGCCTCTTCGATCAGGGTCTCCACGATCTTCGACTCGGGGACGGTCTTGATGACCTGGCCCTTGACGAAGATCTGGCCCTTGCCGTTGCCGGAGGCCACACCGAGGTCGGCCTCGCGGGCCTCGCCCGGGCCGTTCACGACGCAGCCCATGACGGCGACGCGCAGCGGGACCTCCATGCCGGTGAGACCGGCGGTGACTTCCTCGGCCAGCTTGTAGACGTCGACCTGGGCGCGTCCGCAGGACGGGCAGGAGACGATCTCCAGGCCGCGCTGCTTGAGGTTCAGCGACTCCAGGATCTGCAGGCCGACCTTGACCTCCTCGACCGGCGGGGCCGACAGGGAGACGCGGATGGTGTCGCCGATGCCCTCGGAGAGCAGGGCGCCGAAGGCGACGGCGGACTTGATGGTGCCCTGGAAGGCGGGGCCGGCCTCGGTGACGCCGAGGTGCAGCGGGTAGTCGCAGGCGGCGGAGAGCTGGCGATAGGCGTTGACCATGACGACCGGGTCGTTGTGCTTGACCGAGATCTTGATGTCCCGGAAGTCGTGTTCCTCGAAGAGGGAGGCCTCCCAGAGCGCGGACTCGACGAGCGCCTCGGGCGTCGCCTTGCCGTACTTCTGGAGCAGGCGCTTGTCGAGCGAGCCCGCGTTGACGCCGATCCGGATCGGGGTGCCGGTGTCCTTCGCGGCCCGCGCGATCTCCTTGACCTGGTCGTCGAACTGCTTGATGTTGCCGGGGTTGACGCGGACGGCCGCACAGCCGGCGTCGATCGCGGCGAAGACGTACTTCGGCTGGAAGTGGATGTCCGCGATGACCGGGATCTGGGACTTCTTGGCGATCGTGGCGAGCGCGTCGGCGTCGTCCTGGGTGGGGCAGGCGACGCGCACGATCTGGCAGCCGGACGCGGTCAGCTCGGCGATCTGCTGCAGCGTGGCGCCGATGTCCGACGTACGCGTGGTCGTCATCGACTGCACCGAGACGGGTGCGTCTCCACCCACGGCCACGGTTCCGACCTGGATCTGCCGGGTCTTGCGGCGCTCGGCCAGCTTGGTCGGAACGGACGGCATGCCGAGAGAAATCGCAGTCATCTGCTGTGCAACCCCAAGTTGTGGATCAAGGTCCCGGAATCGTGGGCTCCAGGCTTCGAGATTACGGTACGGGCGCACAGCGGAGCACATCACGCCCCCGCCCCTAAACCCACTCGATGGAAGGCGGCCGGACACCCAGGGTGCCCGGCCGCCGCCAACGCCGTCCTGCTACGAGATTTTCACCGGGTTGACGACGTCCGCGATCAGGACGAGGACGGTGAAACAGACGAAGATTCCGGCCACCACGTAAGCCACCGGCATCAGCTTCGCCACGTCGAAGGGGCCCGGGTCCGGTCGCTTCAGCACCTTTGCCGTGTTCCGCCGCAGCGACTCCCACAGCGCGCCCGCGATGTGTCCGCCGTCGAGCGGGAGCAGCGGGAGCATGTTGAACAGGAACAGGGAGAGGTTGAACCCGGCGACCAGCAGCAGCATCATCGCGACCTGCTGCGATGCCGGGATGTCCAGCGTGAAGACGTCGCCGCCGATGCGGGCCGCGCCCACGACGCCCATCGGGGAGTCGGCCTTGCGCGGGCCGTCGCCGAAGGCCGCGTCCCACAGGTCGGGGACCTTGCCGGGCAGCGCCACCAGGGACTCGACGCCGTTCTGCATCATCTCGCCCATGCGGTCCACGGACTGCCCGAAGCCCTGCTGGACGATGCCGGTGGCGGGCGTGAAGCCGAGGAAGCCGGCGTACACGTACTTGCCCTCGACATAGCCGCCGTTGCCGTCGGTCTTGCTCACCTGGTTCTTGATCAGGTGGGCCTTCAGGTCGACCTGCTGGCCCTTGCGCTCGACGGTGATCGTGACGTCCTTGCCGGGGTTGGCCCGGATGTCGTCCTGAAGGGCGGCCCAGTCCGCGACCGCCTTGCCGTCGAACGCGACGATCTTGTCGCCGCCCTTGAGGCCCGCGGCCTTGGCGGGCGCGGCCTCGTCGCCCTTGGCGCACTTCGACCGGTTCTCGCTCTGCTGGATGACACAGTCCGAGACCTTGCCGACCGTGGTGGTCTGGGCCTGGACGCCGAACGTCATCATCACGCCGAGGAAGATCACGACGGCCAGGACGAGGTTCATGAAGGGACCGGCGAACATCACGATCACGCGCTTCCACGGCTTGCGCGTGTAGAAGAGCCGGCTCTCGTCGCCGGGCCGCAGCTCCTCGAAGGCGGCCGACCGGGCGTCCTCGATCATGCCCCGGAAGGGGGACGTCGAGCGGGCCTCGATCTTGCCGTCCGGGCCGGGCGGGAACATGCCGATCATGCGGATGTAGCCGCCGAGCGGGACGGCCTTGATGCCGTACTCGGTGTCGCCCTTCCTGCGTGACCAGATGGTCGGGCCGAAGCCGACCATGTACTGCGGCACCCGGATGCCGAAGAGCTTGGCCGTCGACAGATGTCCCAGCTCGTGCCACGCGATCGAGATGAGCAGGCCGACCACGAAGACGACTATGCCGAGGATCATCATCAGGGTCGTCATGCACGAGCCTCCGCGGTTGTCGTCTGTGCTGTGAGTTCACGGGCCCGGGCGCGCGCCCAGGTCTCCGCTTCGAGGACGTCCGCGACCGTCAGAGAAGTTCCCGTACGCGGTGTGCCGTGTTCCTCGACGACCCGGGTGACGGTCTCCATGATCCCGTTGAACGGCAGTATGCCGTTCAGGAACGCGTCCACGCACTCCTCGTTGGCGGCATTGAACACCGCCGGCGCCGTACCCGCGAGCTGCCCCACGTGCCGGGCGAGCCCCACCGACGGGAACGCGTCGTTGTCGAGCGGGAAGAACTCCCAGTTCGACGCCTTCGTCCAGTCGAAGGCGGGTGCCGCGTCCGGGACCCGCTCGGGCCAGCCGAGCCCGATGGCGATCGGTCCCCGCATGTCCGGGGGCGTCGCCTGGGCGATCGTCGATCCATCCGTGAATTCCACCATCGAGTGGACATACGACTGCGGGTGCACGACCACCTCAATCCGATCGAAGGGAATGTCGTAGAGGAGGTGCGCCTCGATGACCTCCAGTCCCTTGTTGACCAGGGTCGCGGAGTTGATCGTGATGACGGGGCCCATGGCCCAGGTGGGATGGGCGAGGGCGTCGGCGGGCGCGACGTCCGCCAGCTCGGCCTTCGTACGGCCGCGGAACGGGCCTCCGGAGGCGGTCACGACGAGTTTGCGCACGTCCGCGCGGGTGCCGGAGGCCAGCGCCTGGAACAGGGCGGCGTGCTCGGAGTCGACGGGGATGATCTGGCCCGGCTCGGCCAGCGCCTTCACCAGCGGGCCGCCGACGATGAGCGACTCCTTGTTGGCGAGCGCGAGGGTGCGGCCCGCCTCCAGGGCGGCGAGGGTGGGCGCGAGGCCGATGGAACCGGTGATGCCGTTCAGGACGGTGTGGCAGTCGGAGGCGGCGACCTGGGTGGCCGCCTCGGCTCCGGCGAGGATGTCGGGAAGGGGCTCGCCGGGGCCGTACCGGTCCGCGAGGGCCTCCCTCAGCGCCGGGACGGCGTCCTCGCGCGCGACGGCCACCGTCCGCACCCGCAGCCGGTGGGCCTGCTCGGCGAGCAGGGCGACCCTGCCGCCGGCGGCGGAGAGCGCGGTGACCCGGAACCGGTCGGGGTTGCGCAGCACGAGGTCGATGGCCTGGGTGCCGATCGAGCCGGTGGATCCGAGGATCACCACATCCCGGACTCCGTCCACGGGATCGAAGACAAGATGTGGATCAGCGAGGGGGGCTGGACTGTCGCTCATCCCCCCATTGTGGCCGCATCGGGTGGGCGGAAGGACAGGGCGTCCCCCATTCCCGCCGCCGCGCCCCCGATTCCTGGAGCCCGGCGGTGCCGAGGGGCTCGCGCGCGACGTCGACGCTCCGCTCGGGCGGCGGCGGGCGGGTGCGCATCGGCGGGGGTTCCGGCGGGGCCGGGCGCCTTACTGATCCGCAGGTCAGCGCTTGCGGCGGCGCCTGGCCCTGGATCGCGGCGGCCGGGCGCGGTTCCGGGCGGGTGGGCCGGCGGTGGGTTCGGGGGCGGTCGGCGGGGGCGCGGATTCCTCCGTTCGGGCGAACGCGCCTTCGACCATGCCGTCCGCCGTGTCGAGCGTCGGCGCGGTGAAGGTGAGGCCGCCGGTGCGGTCGCGGCGTTCGAGGGTCTCGGTGGCCGGGGCCGCGGCGTCGAGGTTGAAGACGTAGCCGACGGACTCCTCCTTGATCGCGTCGGTCATCGCTCCGTACATGTCGAAGCCCTCGCGCTCGTACTCGATGATCGGCTCGCGGCCGAGTGTCCAGCGCAGGCCGATGCCGTCGCGCAGGTAGTCCATCTCGTAGAGGTGCTCGCGCCACTTGCGGTCGAGGACGGAGAGGACGACGAGGCGCTCCAGGCCGCGCAGGGTCTCGGAGCCGAGTTCCGCCTCGCGCTCCTCGTAGCGGGCGCGGACGTCGTCGGTGACCGTCTCGACGATCAGCTCGGTGGTCAGGTTGTCGCGGCCGCCCTCGCGGTCCTCCAGCTCCTCGACGGTGATCCCGACGGGGTACAGCTGCCCGAGCGCGCCCCACAGCCGCTCCAGGTCCCATTCCTCCCCGAAGCCCTCGCCGGTCTCCTGCTCGATGTACCCCCGGACGGTGTCCTCCATGAAGTGGACGATCTTGGCGCTCAGGTCCTCGCCGTCGAGGACGCGGCGGCGTTCGGCGTAGATGAGCGTGCGCTGCCGGTTGAGGACCTCGTCGAACTTCAGGACGTCCTTGCGGGACTCGAAGTGCTGCTGCTCCACCTGTGCCTGGGCGGAGGCGATGGCGCGGGTGACCATCTTGTTCTCGATGGGTACGTCGTCGGGGACGTTCGCCATGGCCATCACGCGGTCGACGACGTTGGCCCGGAAGAGCCGCATCAGGTCGTCCTCGAGCGAGAGGTAGAAGCGGGAGGCGCCGGGGTCGCCCTGCCGGCCCGAGCGGCCGCGCAACTGGTTGTCGATGCGCCGTGACTCATGGCGCTCGGTGCCCAGCACGTAGAGTCCGCCGAGTCGCTTGACCGCTTCGTGCTCGGCCTCGACCGCGGTGGTGATCCGGTCGAGCACACCGCGCCTCTCCTCCGGGTCCGCGTCCTCCCCGGTCTCGGCGAGGGCCATGGCCTCCGGGTTGCCGCCGAGCATGATGTCGGTGCCGCGGCCGGCCATGTTGGTGGCGACGGTGACGGCGCCCCGGCGTCCCGCCTGGGCGACGATCTGTGCCTCGCGCTGGTGGTTCTTGGCGTTGAGGACCTCGTGCCGTATCCCTTGCCTCCGGAGTCGCGCGGAGAGCACCTCCGACTTCTCGACCGAGGTGGTGCCGACCAGGACCGGCTGGCCGAGCTCGTGCTTCTCGGCGATGTCGGCGAGGATCGCGGCGTACTTCGCCTCCTCGGTGCGGTAGATCTGGTCGGGGTCGTCGCGCCGGACCATGGGCCGGTTGGTGGGGATCGGCACGACGTGCAGCTGGTAGATCTGGTGGAACTCGGCCGCCTCGGTCATGGCGGTGCCGGTCATGCCGGCGAGCTTGTCGTAGAGGCGGAAGAAGTTCTGCAGGGTGATCGTGGCGAGGGTCTGGTTCTCGTCCTTGATCGTGACGCCTTCCTTGGCCTCGATGGCCTGGTGCAGGCCTTCGTTGTAGCGGCGGCCGGCGAGGATGCGGCCGGTGTGCTCGTCGACGATGAGCACCTCGCCGTCCACGACGACGTAGTCCTTGTCCTTCCTGAAGTGCTCCTTGGCCTTGAGGGCGTTGTTGAGGTGCCCGATCAGCGGGGTGTGGTCGGCCTCGTAGAGGCTGTCGATGCCGAGCTGGTCCTGGAGGTACTCGATGCCGCGGTCCAGGATCGCCACGGTGCGCTTCTTCGGGTCGTACTCGTAGTCGTGCCTGGTCCGCAGTTCGGCGAGGCGGTCCTTGTCGGACGGCGTGGTGAACTGCTCCTCCTGCACCCGTACGCCCGTCATGTGCCGCGCGAACGCGGCGAAGGCCTCGTACCAGTGCGTCGGCTGGTCGGCCGGACCGGAGATGATCAGCGGGGTGCGCGCCTCGTCGATGAGGATCGAGTCGGCCTCGTCGACGATCGCGAAGTGGTGCCCGCGCTGGACGAGTTCCTCCTTCGACTGGGCCATGTTGTCGCGGAGGTAGTCGAACCCGAACTCGGTGTTGGTGCCGTAGGTGATGTCGCAGGCGTACTCGGCGCGCCGTTCGGCGGGGGTCGACTCCGTCCTGACGACGCCGACGGTCAGTCCCAGGAAGCGGTAGGCGCGCCCCATCCACTCGGCGTCGCGCCGGGCCAGGTAGTCGTTGACCGTGACGAGGTGGACGCCTTGGCCGGTGAGGGCGTTCAGATAGACCGGGAGGGTGCCGACGAGGGTCTTTCCCTCGCCGGTCTGCATCTCGGCGATGTTGCCGAGGTGGAGCGCGGCTCCGCCCATGATCTGTACGTCGAAGTGGCGCATGCCGAGGATGCGGCGGGACGCCTCGCGCATCGCGGCGAAGGCCTCCGGCAGCAGGTCGTCGAGGCTCTCACCGGCGGCGTAGCGCTGCTTGAACTCCGGCGTGAGCGACTGGAGTTCCTCGTCGGCCAGCGCTTCGAACTCTTCCTCCAGGGAGCCGACCTGCGCCGCGACGCGTTCGAGGCGGCGCAGCATCCGGCCCTCGCCCGCCCGCATGATCCTGCCGGTGATGGCGTCGAGACCTTTTCCTGGCATGGGGACTCCTCGGCGCAGCTGCCGTTCCCGTTCGCCGTTCCGTTCATTGTTGACGCACGGCTCCGGTGCGGCAAGCGGCGGAAGGGCGAACGGGACCGTTGTGCATTACCGGGGAAAAGGTCAGCGAATGGGCCGGTGGACGTTTTCCCGTTGGCTCGGGCCGGGCGTCGCGTCGGCGATCCAGGGGCCCTCGCCGGACGGGTCGATGACACCTTCCTCCAGCCAGGTGTAGGTGCCCGACAGAACGCCCTTGACCACCTTGGCGTCGAGGTCGTCGGTGTTGGTCCACAGGCGTCCGAAGAGTTCGTCGACGCGGATGCGGGACTGGCGGCAGAAGGCGTCGGCGAGCTGGTAGGCCTCGCGGCCGTGCTCCCCGGTGGTGCGCAGGAGTTCGGCCCGTACGCAGGCCGCGCTCATCGCGAAGAGCTCGGCACCGATGTCGACGATCCGGCCCAGGAATCCCTGCTTGGTCTCCATGCGGCCCTGCCAGCGCGACATCGCGTAGAAGGTGGACCTGGCCAGCTTGCGTGCGCTGCGTTCGACGTACCGCAGGTGCGGGGAGAGGTCCACTTCGTGGTGGAACTCGTTGAACGAGCGCGGGAGCTGACCGGCTCCGGCGACCAGCCTCGGCAGCCACTTGGCGTAGAAGACACCGGCGTTCGCGCCCGCCTTCGCCTTGTCCGAGAGGGTCTTGTCGGGGTCGATGAGGTCACCGGCCACCTTGAGATGGGCGTCGACGGCCTCCCGGGCGATCAGCAGATGCATGATCTCCGTGGAGCCCTCGAAGATGCGGTTGATGCGCAGGTCGCGCAGGACCTGTTCGGCGGGGACGGCGCGCTCGCCGCGGGCCGCCAGCGACGCGGCCGTCTCGAATCCGCGGCCGCCGCGGATCTGGACCAGTTCGTCGGCCATCAGGCAGGCCATCTCGGAGCCGTACAGCTTGGCGAGGGCGGCCTCGATGCGGATGTCGTTGCGGTTCTCGTCGGCCATCTGCGACGACAGGTCGAGGACGGCTTCGAGGGCGAAGGTGGTGGCCGCGATGAACGAGATCTTGGCGCCGACGGCCTCGTGGAAGGCGACCGGCTTGCCCCACTGCTCGCGCGCCGCCGACCACTCGCGGGCGATCTTCAGGCACCACTTGCCCGCGCCCACGCACATGGCGGGCAGCGAGAGGCGGCCGGTGTTGAGGGTGGTGAGGGCGATCTTCAGGCCCGCCCCCTCGGGTCCGATGCGGTTCGCGGCCGGCACCCGCACCTGGTGGAAGCGGGTGACGCCGTTCTCCAGGCCGCGCAGGCCCATGAACGCGTTGCGGTGCTCGACCGTCACTCCCTCCGAGCCGGCTTCCACCACGAAGGCCGTGATGCCGCCCTTGTGGCCCTCGGACTTCGGAACGCGGGCCATGACCACGAGGAGGTCCGCGACGACGCCGTTGGTCGTCCACAGCTTCACCCCGTCGAGGACGTAGTCGTCGCCCTCGGGTACGGCGGTCGTGGCGAGCCTCGCCGGGTCGGAGCCGACGTCCGGTTCGGTGAGCAGGAAGGCCGAGATGTCGGTGCGGGCGCAGCGCGGCAGGAAGGTGTCCCGCTGCTCCTGGGTACCGAAGAGTTTCAGCGGCTGCGGTACGCCGATCGACTGATGGGCGGAGAGCAGCGCGCCGATCGCCGGGTTCACGGAGCCGACCAGGGCGAGGGCCTTGTTGTAGTACACCTGGGTGAGGCCGAGCCCCCCGTACTTGGTGTCGATCTTCATGCCGAGGGCGCCGAGTTCCTTGAGCCCGTTGATGGTCTCGTCCGGAATCAGCGCCTCGCGCTCGATCCGGGCGGAGTCGATCTTCGTCTCGCAGAAATCACGCAGTTTGGCCAGGAACTCCTCGCCGCGCTGGGTGTCCTCGTCGGCGGGTAGTGGGTGCGGGTGGATCAGGTCGAGCCGGAAGCGGCCGAGGAACAGCTCCTTGGCGAAGCTGGGCTTCTGCCAGTCCTGTTCCCGCGCAGCCTCGGCGACCTGCCGGGCTTCGCGTTCGGTGACTGTGGGCTGGTGGGGTGTTGCGGACATGAGGCTCACCTCGCCGCGAATAGGGATCTTGGGGCTGTTCGTTACCGACCGGTTCTACTCGATCGTATTTACCTGATTCCGGGTGACCCCACCAGTCCTCGCGCAGCGTTCGGCCCAATGGGCGCCCGCCGGGACACCGACCGGGGTGCCGACCGAGACCCCAGCCACCTGGGCCCCGGCCCAGGCCCCCGCCTTCCCGGACAGGCACGTCGACGGTATTGCGCCAAAGGTCCCTTCCGGGGGACGGTCTGTGTACGCCGGTCGGGGGGCCGACACACGCTCACGAGGGCGCCGAACCGCATTCAGGAATTTCGCTGTCGAAGCGCTTCGACAACCTATGGACACGCTTCCTCCACCGGGCTAGTGTCGAGCCACCCTCACTCGCCCTATCCGCATCACGCGCACTGTCGAAGCGCTTCACAAAGCTTGGAGAGCTGGATGGTCACCCTCGCCGAGGTCGCCCAGCACGCCGGAGTCTCGGCGAGCACGGTGAGCTATGTCCTCAGCGGCAAGCGGTCCATCTCCGCGGGGACCCGGCAGCGGGTCGAGCGGAGCATCCAGGACCTCGGCTACCACCCGAACGCGGGCGCCCGGGCCCTGGCGAGCAGCCGGTCCAACATCATCGCGCTGATGGTTCCGCTCCGCACCGACATGTACGTACCCGTGATGATGGAGATCGCCATCGCGGTGGCCACGAGCGCCAGGACCCACGGGTACGACGTCCTGCTGCTCACCGGCGAGGAGGGGCCCGACGCGGTACGCCGGGTCACGGGCAGCGGGCTCGCCGACGCGATGATCCTGATGGACGTCGAACTCGACGACGAGCGGCTGCCGCTGCTGCGCGAGACGGACCAGCCGTCCGTGCTCATCGGCCTCCCCGCCGACACCACGGGCCTGACCTGCGTCGACCTCGACTTCGGAGCGACGGGCGCGCTGTGCGCCGAGCATCTCGCACTGCTCGGCCACCGTGACATCGCTGTCATCGGCGAGGCGCCCGCCGTCTACGAGCGGCACACCGGCTTCGCCGAACGCACGCTCGACGGACTCCGTTCCCGTTCACGGGAGCTGGGCCTGCGCGTGCTGCACCGCCCCTGCGAGGGCGGCTACGACGCGATGGCCCTCACCCTCGCCCGCATCCTCGACGAGCGCCCGGGCACCACGGGCTTCGTCGTCCAGAACGAGTCGGCGGTCGAACCGCTGCTCGCGCTGCTGCGCCAGAAGGGCCGTGCCGTGCCCGAGGACGTGTCGGTGATCGCGATCTGCCCGGACCAGGTCGCCACCCAGGCCTCGGTGCGGCTGACCTCGGTCGCCATTCCCGCGCAGGAGATGGGCCGGCACGCCGTCGAGCATCTGATCGCCAAGCTCGAAGGACACGGCAAGGACGAAGTCGTGCTGATCGCACCGGAGTTGACCGTTCGGTCGAGCACGGGGCCGGCCCCGGCCGCTCCCTGACCGGTCCCCCTCCCCTCCCCCTGACCCGGAACCTTTCGAGGGCGCTCCCGCAGACCCCTCCTCCCACCACCGCGTCCCCTGCCCGGGCACCTTCCTCGCACCCGCGCGCCCCGTCCCGGGCACCTCCCTGTCCGCACCCCTCCCTGTCCGTACCCCTTCATGTCTGCACTCCTTCAGGAGCACACCACGTGAATCAGCCCGCCGAAACCCAGCCCCAGGTCAGCCTCGCGCAGTCCTCCCCGACCGTCGGCACGTTCCGTGAGCGGGACGGCGCGCTGGAGTGGAGCGGCCGCACCGAGACCCTTCGGATCGAGCCCTGGGGCCCCGACGCCGTCCGGATCCGCGCCCGTCTCGGCGGCCCCGTGCTCGAATGCCTGCCCGGAGCCCTGATCGACGAACGGCAGGCAGCCGAGAGCACGGTCGAACTCCGCGGCAACGAGGGCCGGTTGACGGTCGGCGCGCTGACCGTCGAGGTGAGCGCCGAGGGGCTCCTCCGCTTCACCCGCACCGACGACGGCGGTGAACTCCTCGCCGAGGAGCGCGCCCACTTCTGGTGGCCCGGCCCGCGGCTTTACACCCCGACCGGCAACGGCCACCACCGCCTGGAGCAGCGCTTCGCCGCCTACGACGGCGAGAAGCTGTACGGCCTCGGGCAGCACCAGCACGGGCTGTTCGACCAGAAGGGCGCGGTCCTGGACCTGATCCAGCGCAACGCCGAGGTCACCATTCCGGTGCTCACCTCCAGCCGCGGCTACACCCTCCTGTGGAACAGCCCGGCCATCGGGCGGGTGGAGCTGGCGGGCAACGGCACCCGCTGGGTCGCCGACTCGGCCCGCCAGATCGACTACTGGATCACCGCGGGCACCCCGGCCGACGCCCAGCGCCGTTACAGCGCGGCGACCGGTCGTACGCCGATGCTGCCCGAGTGGGCGGCCGGATTCTGGCAGTGCAAGCTGCGCTACCGCACCCAGGACGAACTCCTCGACGTGGCACGGGAGTACAAGCGCCGGGGCCTGCCGCTGTCCGTCATAGTCTGCGACTTCTTCCACTGGACCCACCTCGGCGACTGGAAGTTCGACCCGGCCGAGTGGCCCGACCCGGCCGCCCTGCAGGCCGAACTCGCCGGACTCGGCATCAAACTGGTCGTGTCGGTCTGGCCGTCGGTCTCCCCGCTCTCCGAGAACCACCAGCTCATGGAGCAGCGGGGCTACTTCATCGGCACCGAGTACGGACCGATGGCGCACGCCGACTGGCCGGACAAGCAGGTCGCTTCCACGGTCCAGGTGGCCTTCTACGACGCCACGAACCCCGAGGCACGCGACTTCCTGTGGTCGCGGGTGAAGGACAACTACCTCGATCCGTACGGCATCTCGGCCTTCTGGCTGGACGCCTGCGAACCGGAGCTGAAGCCGGGCTTCTCCGAGAACCTGCGCTATCACGCGGGCCCGGGTCTGGAGGTCGGCAACCTCTACCCGCGCGAGAACGCCCGCACCTTCCACGAAGGCCTGTCCGCGGCCGGGGAGACCGAGATCATCTCCCTCAACCGCTCGGCCTGGGCGGGCAGTCAGCGGTACGGGGCCGCCCTGTGGTCCGGTGACATCGGGACCGACTTCGCGACCCTGCGCCGCCAGATCGCCGCGGGCCTCAACACCGCGCTGTCCGGTATCCCCTGGTGGAACACCGACATCGGCGGCTTCCACGGCGGCGACCCGGACGACCCGGCGTACCGCGAAGTCATGGTCCGCTGGTTCCAGTTCGGCGCGCTGTCCCCGCTGATGCGGCTGCACGGCTTCCGCGATCCGGGCCTGCCCCTCGGTCCCGACATGACCGGCGGCCCGAACGAGGTCTGGTCGTACGGCGAGGAGGCCGGCGCGATCATGGAGAAGTACCTGCGGCTGCGTGAGCGCCTGAAGCCGTACGTGCTGGACGTCATGCGCGAGGCCCACGAGGAGGGGCTGCCGGTGATGCGCCCGCTGTTCCTGGAGTTCCCGGACGACCAGGCGGCCTGGTCGGTGGACGACGCCTATCTCTTCGGCCCGGACCTGCTCGTCGCGCCGGTCCTGACCGCGGGCGCGACGGCCCGGACGGCATACCTCCCGGCGGGCGCGCGCTGGACGGACGCGTGGACCGGGAAGACGTACGAAGGGGGCGCGTCCGTGACGGTCGACGCGCCGCTGGACCGGATCCCGCTCTTCCTGCGGGACGGAGCACACCTGCCGGTGGCCGAACAGCCGGATGCGGCCGGCCTCTGAAGGGGCCGGCCGCACCGTCACGCGGTGATCAACTGCTGCTGACCGTCAGGTTGTTGGTGGCGAAGTCGAGGCCGCCGGCGGACGAGGTGATCTCGAAGCCGAACTGCACGTCGCCGATGGTCTCGCCGCTGGACATCCAGCCCTTGGTGTTCGCGATCCACCTCAGGATCGGGAGGATGTTGATGGTGCCGGACGTGGAGTCCGAGCTGCGCAGGAACGAGAAGACGTCGTTCGCGCCGTTGTTGCCCTTGTAGACGGTCCAGGTGTTGCCGTTCAGGGTGAGCGTGCCCTGCGAGGTGCCGAGGGCGCCGACGGCGCCGTTGTAGTTGACCCAGAGCATGGTCTCGTAGTCGTAGTCGGTGTCCCAGATGTCGTAGGACGTGTTGTACGAGCCGGCGGACGGGACGGTGACGTTGTAGGTGCTGGTGAGGGACGACAGCCCCGAGATCGTCTTGCCGACGTACTTCTTGGAGTTGGGGTAGGACTTGATACCGCCGGTGTTGGGGTGGTTGGCCCAGACTCCCCAGTTGGTGCCGGAGTTGGCCCAGACGCACTGGCTGCCCGCGCCGGAGCCCCAGATGTTGTTGTAGAGCGTGTACCCGTTGAGGGTGGTGTTGCCCCACTGGTCGCAGGAGGACCAGACGGCCGCCTGGGCGGGGGCAGCGGTGAGGCCGATCGTCGCGCCGAGCGCGAGCGCTGGAGCGACGAGAGCCTTGGTGATCCTGTTCAGTGTGCGAAGTGCCATGGTGTCCCTTCCATGGGTGGGGGGAGTGCGGGGGTCCACCGCGGCCCCAGGGTGAGGACGCGGTCTTCTCCGGCGCTCAGTGAGAGCGGTCGCGCGCCGGCGGAAGTCTGCAGATCGATGCGGCAGGTGCGGCCCGGTCGCAGCACGGCCGTGGCACCGTCGGGAGTCCAGGTGAGGTCGACCTCCGCGCCGAACCTCGTCCGGATGCCGCGGAGTTCGCCGCTCGGGAGGGCGGCCGGGAGCGCGGGGAGCAGGACGAGACGCTCCGGCGTGGAGTGGATCAGCGCCTCGATGAGCACGGCGGGCAGCGTGTGGGCGGCGTCGGCGTTGTAGACGTGCCGGTTCGGGTAGTGGCCGCTCATCAGGGAGACGTGGAAGAAGTCCCCGGCCAGGACGTTGTCGAGGGCGCCCGCCACGCGTTCCGCGTCCCCG
This sequence comes from Streptomyces sp. NPDC005141, assembly GCF_053599975.1. Lineage (NCBI taxonomy): Bacteria > Bacillati > Actinomycetota > Actinomycetes > Kitasatosporales > Streptomycetaceae > Streptomyces > Streptomyces sp. NPDC005141. The sequence goes on from NZ_JBSFYW010000029.1 coordinate 55,343, forward strand.
AGCCGGGCGGCCACCAGGGCGTGGTGGAGGTGGCCGTGCGCCGAGTCGTTCTCGGCGCCGCGCAGTTCGAGGGCGCGATGGGCCGCTGCGGCGAGCTCGGGAGTGTCGTACGGGTTGATCTCGTCGAGGGGCCAGACCCCGTAGAGGTGGCTGAGGTGCCGGTGGTCGTAGCTGTCGTCGAGTCCGGGCCGGGCCCACTCGGCCAGCGCGCCCTCGGCGTTGATCCGGTGCGGCGGCAGCCGGTCGGCGAGCGCGCGCCAGCGCTCCGCGTCGGGCCCCGGGTGGTACGCGGCCGCCGTGCGCAGGGCGTGCCGGGCCGCCGAGAGATCCATGGCGGCGTTGACGGTGATCCATCCGGCGTTCGCGGGACGGTTCTCCGGGGAGTACGACGGCACGATCACCAGGTGGCCGTCGTCGTCGGTCCGGGTCAGGAAGTCCTCGTAGAAGCGGGCCGCCTCGGCGAGTGCCTCGGCCAGCCGCGGGTCACGTTCGCCGCGGGTCTCGTCGTGGTCCACGAGGGGTTTGAGCAGCCAGTCGGCGCCCGCGGTCCACACATGCAACGGGTACGCGCGGCTGAGGTGGTAGATGTGGCCGGACTCTCCGTCGGTGTGGGCGGGAGCCACGACGCCGCGTGCGCCGAAGACCGCCCAGGCGTTGTCCCGCCAGTGCGGCAGCTGGCCCTGGATCAGGGCGGCATGGGCCTCGGTGACCTCGGGGAGGGCGGCCGCGGCGGCCGACGCGGTCTGCAGATTGAGGTTGGCGTCCGTGGTGAACGCCCCGGACCAGGCGGTGTCCCAGTCGCCGGTCCAGAGCCCGGTCAGCCGGGGCGGCAGCGTGCCGGCCGCGGAGAGCAGGTGGTGGCGGCCGGCCGCGAAGAGCCGTTCCAGGAGGGCGGGGCTCTTCGGGCGCCGGATCAGTTCCGAGCCGGGAAGGGCCCGTTCGGACGGATCGGCGCGCAGGTCGAGGGTGACACGGAGGTACGCGGCGCGGTGCAGGGCGGTGTGGCGGGCGAGCAGGTGGGCGTAGGCGCGCTCGGCGTCGTCCTCGGCGTGGCCGGCCTCGGGCAGCAGTTCCCGCAGCGCGCGGACCTCGGCGAGAACGTCCAGCTCACCCGGGTGCCGGCGCACCCGGGTGAGCAGCAGCATCGAGCGGGCGCCCCGGACTCGTACACCGGGGAGGGCGGGACGGGTCCGGCCGTCCGTGACGAGGAGCGTGACGCCGGTGTACGCCAGGTCGCTGCCCGGATAGCGGGCGCGCAGCGTGAGCAGGGCGCCCTCGGGGGTGAGGACGGCTCCGTGCCCCACGGCCAGGTCGGCGGGCGCGCCCGGCAGCCGGTGGTCCAGCGTCACGTCGAGGGTGAGGTCGGGGGCGGTCACGTACTGCGCGATCACGTCGTCGGCGCGCGAGACGAAGACCTCACTGCGCCGGTCGTCGCACAGGGCGTGGACGACACCGGTGGTGAAGTCGGCCTCCCGCCGGTAGGCGCGCCACTCCGCGGCCGGGCGGCGCAGCCGCACCTGAAAGGCGGGGTGGAAGGGCTGCACCCACAGCAGCGGCCGTCCGTCGGTGAAGTCCTCCCCGGCGGTCACGTCTCCGGCCAGCAGCCGGTCCTGTACGTCGGTGAGGCGGTCGGCGAGTTCGGGCGGGCGCGCGTCCGCGCTGCCGTTCGGACGGATCAGACGGTGATGGTTGACGATCATCCGATCGTCGTTCGGATCACCGAACATCATGACGCCGTGTGTGCCGTTCCCGCTCAGGAAGGCGTCCTCCCAGCGGGCGGCGGGCCGGGGTTCCCAGGTGCCGTGGACGGGTGCGTCGGTACGGGCGCCATCCGTTCGGGTGGCGGCGATGGGGGCTCGTTCGCTTCGGGCACCCGCGCCGGGAGCGCCGTCGGCGTGCGTGCGGTCCCTCATGGCGCGAGCACCACCGCTCCGTGGCGCTCCAGTCGTACGGAGCCGGTGAAGGACGCACCGCCGAGCAGGTCGCGGTGACTGCCCGGGACCTCGACGGTCACCGCTTCGCGCCCATGGTTGAGCAGGAAGAGCAGATCGCCGCGCCGTACGGCCTCTACTCGGTCGGGCAGTCCGTCGAGCACCGGCCGGATGCCCGCGCCGTCCGCCGCCCCGGCCAGCAGTTCGCGCAGGGCCGCCGGTTCGGGAAGGGTGGAGAGGTACCGGGCGGTGCCCTTGCGGAGCACGGCGGGCAGTCCGTCCAGCTCACCGCCCCGGTAGCGGGTCTCGACGACCGCTGTCCCGTCCGGCTCGATCTCCTCGGACCAGAGCGTGCCCGAGAAGCCGTCGCACGCCGCGGTCTCCCCCGCGTCCAGCGGCCACCACTCGTGCAGCGTGCGGATGCCGAACAGCTCGCGCAGCCGCTCGTCCATGCCACCCGGCCGCACCCGGTCGTCCTCGTCGGCGACGCCGGTGAGGAAGCCGCAGACGAGCGTCCCGCCCGATCGCACGTAGGCGAGGAGGTTGTCGACCGCCGTGTCCGTGAGCAGATACAGCTGGGGCACGACGACCATGCGGTAGGCGGAGAGGTCGTGCCCGGGATGCGCGAACGCGGTGGTGAGGTGGGCCTCCCACAGGGCGCGGTGCCAGGCCCGTACGACCTCGGTGTAGTCGGCCTCCGAGGACAGCCGGCCGTCCTGTGCCCCCGCCCACCAGGAGTTCCAGTCGTGCAGGATCGCGATGTCCGAAACGACATGACTATCCGCCACATATGAGCTGATCCGCGCCAGTTCGGCGCCGATCTCTTTGATCTCCTGGAAGGTACGGCCCCGCTCCCCCGCGTGGCCGATCATCCCCGAGTGGAACTTCTCCGCGCCCTGCCGGGACTGCCGCCACTGGAAGTAGCAGACGGCGTCGGCGCCGCGCGCCACGGCCTGGAGCGACCACAGCCGGTTCAGGCCGCGCGGCTTGGGGTGGTTCACGCCGCGCCAGTTGACCGCTCCGGCCGCCTGTTCCATGAGCATCCAGGGTCCGCCCGAGGCCTGGGAGCGCGTCATGTCCTGGACGAGCGCGCCGTTCTGCGCGCCGAGGGGGTCGCGCGGGTCCGGATAGAGGTCGACCGAGACGACGTCCTCCTCCGCGGCCCACCGCCAGGCGTCCTGGCCGACCCACATAGGCATGAAGTTGCTGGTCACCGGGGTGTGCGGGCTGTGGCGGCGGACGATGTCCCGCTCGGCGACGTAACACTCCAGGAGCATGTCGGAGGTGAACCGCTTGAAGTCGAGCACATGGGTCGGGTTCTTCATGTAGTGCGCGTGGCGCGGCGGCAGCACCTCGCGCCAGTCGTCGTAGCCCTGGCTCCAGAAGGCCGTTCCCCAGGCCGTGTTGAGCGCTTCGAGAGTTCCGTAGCGGTCCTGGAGCCAGCGCCGGAAGGCGGTGGCCGCCTCGTCGCCGTAGTCGAAGGTGCAGTACTCGTTGTTGATGTGCCACATCGTGAGAGCGGGATGGTTCGCGTAGCGGGCGGCCAGGTCCTCGGTGATGGCCGCGGCACAACGGCGGTAGACGGCGCTGGAGTGCGAGAAGTGCTGCCGGGAGCCCCACCATTCGGTGCGGCCGTCCTCGTCCCGGGGCAGCGTCTCGGGGTGCAGCCTGCCCATCCAGGGGGGCGGTGAGGAGGTGGGGGTGGCGAGCACGACGCCGATGCCGTGCTGGTGCATCAGATCCATCAGCCGGTCCAGCCAGCCGAACTCCCGTGCTCCCGGGCGTGGTTCCAGCCTGGCCCAGGAGAAGACACCGAGGGTGACGGAGTTGACGCCGGCCTCCTTCATGAGGCGTACGTCCTCGTGCCAGGTCTCCTCGGGCCACTGCTCGGGGTTGTAGTCGCCCCCGAAGAGGATGCGGCCCCGGGTGGCGTCGCTCAGACTCGGCCGCCCGGACTCGGGACCGGTTCCGCGGGGCGTGCGCATGACCTACCTCGATCGGCGAGAGGAGAGTGGAGTGTGGACCACCGCGGCCGACCGCCGGTCAGGAGCAGGTCGGCCGCGGCGAGTGGAAGGGTGCGGCGGAGCGAGGGGTGCGGGAGGCCGCCCGAGGCGGTCCTTCACGGTCCCGGGGTCAGCCCTTCACGGCCCCGGTGAGCATGCCCTTCTTGAAGTGCCGCTGGACGAAGGGCGAGAGGACCGCCACCGGCAGCAGCGCCATCACCATGACGGCCATCTGGATCGCGAGCGGCGACAGTTGGCCGGTGTTGATCTGGGTGGCGAGTCCGACGGGACGCTCCTGCTTCTGCACCAGCTGGATCATGACGTTCTGCAGCGGCATCATGTCCTGGTCGGTCAGGTAGATGGAGGCGTTGAACCAGGCGCTCCAGTAGCCGACCGCGTAGAACAGCGAGATCACCGCGAGGACCGCCCGGGAGAGCGGCATCACGATCTGCCACAGGATGCGCCAGTCGCCGGCGCCGTCGATGCGTGCGCTGTCGACGAGTTCGGGCGAGATGCCCATGAAGAACGCACGCAGCACCAGGATGTTGAAGACGCTGACCGCGCTGGGGAGGATCAGCGCGAGATAGGAGTCGGTGAGGCCGAGAGCCTGCACCAGCAGATAGGTGGGGATGAGTCCGGCGCCGAAGAACATCGTGGCGAGCAGCAGCATCAGGAGCCAGCGGTGGCCGAGCGAGCCGATGCGCGAGAGCCCGTAGGCGCACAGGACCGAGACCGCCATGCTGAACAGGGTGCCGACCAGGGTCACGCCGACGCTGACGAGCGCGGCGCGCTGTACCTGCCCGCCGGTGAGCAGCTCCTTGTAGGCGACGAAGGTAACGCCCTTGGGGATGACCACCAGGCCCCCCGCCGCGTCGATGGTCTTCTTCGACTGGAGGCTGGTGACGATGACGATCCAGAGCGGGAAGAGGATCGCGAAGGCGGCCAGGGTGAGAGTGAGCCCCTTGCCCGCGAGGCCGGCCTTCGAAGGCTCCTCCTCCCAGGGCGGCCGGGGCGGCGCCGCCCAGCGGCCGGGCCTGTCGCGCGGTTCGTACGTCACGGCGGTCACTTCTTGTACACCCCCTGCTCACCCATGAGGTGGGCGACCTTGTTGGCGGTCAGGACGAGCCCCAGGCCGACGACACCCTTGACGAGTCCGGCGGCGGCCGCGTACCCGAAGTCCTGGTTGCGGATGCCGTTCCACCACACGTACGTGTCGAGGACTTCGGAGGCTCCGGGGCCCACCGAGTCGCGCTGGAGCAGGAGTTGCTCGAAGCCGACGGTGAGCGCGTCGCCGACGCGCAGCACCAGGAGCAGGGCGATCACCGGGCGCAGGGCGGGCAGCGTGACGTGCCACATCCGCCGCCATCGCCCGGCCCCGTCCATGGCGGCGGCCTCGTACAGGTCGGGCGAGACGGCCGAGAGGGCCGCGAGGAAGACGATGATGCCCCAGCCCGCGTCCTTCCAGACTCCCTCGGCCGTCACCAGGAACTTGAAGATCCCCGGGTCGGTCATCAGGTCGATGCCCTGGTGCCCGTGTTGGCGCAGGGTCTGCGCGATGATGCCCGCCCCGCCGAAGATCTGCTGGAAGACGGTGACGACGAGGACCCAGGAGAAGAAGTGCGGGAGGTACATGACCGCCTGGGCGACCGCCCGGACCCGGGGCCTGACCACGCTGTTGATGAGCAGCGCGAGCAGCACCGGGATCGGGAAGTACAGCACCAGCTGGAGGAAGAACAGCACGAAGGTGTTCTGGACGGCGTGCCAGAAGGCCGAGTCCGCGAAGATCCGCTGGAAGTTCTCCAGGCCGACCCAGGGGCTCTCGAACATCGCGACGAACCCGTTGTCGCTCAGATAGGGGTCGTAGTCCTGGAAGGCGACGACATTGCCCAGGACCGGTATGTAGGTGAAGACGAGGATCAGCGCGATCGCGGGCAGGGTCATCAGGATCAGGGTGCGGTCGCGTCTGAACCGCAGCCGGAAGCTCGGCCTTCCGGCGTCCTGTCCGGTCCTGCGACCGGCCCGCCGCCGGGCGGCGCGCCCGGTGGCGCCGTCCGGCGGACTCCCGTCCGGCGGACTCCCGTCCGGGCTCGTCCCGCCCGCCTTCGCCCCGGCCCTGCTCCGAGGCACCGTGCTGTTGGACACGGCCTTCTCCTTGCCTCAGTCCTGGGTCACTTGGCCGCGGAGCCGTTGTCGTCGAGCAGCTTCTTGTACCAGGCGCGCAGGTCGTCGCCGCCCTTCTGCTTCCAGTCCGCGACGGCCTGCTGCATGTCGCCGATCTTCTTGCGGCCACGGACGATGTCGTCCTCCAGCTGCTCGAAGTCGTTGGCGAGGTTGGTCCACCGGTTGGGCTCGGTGATCGTCAGGCCGTAGAAGGAGGACTTCTTGGTGAAGGCGCCCATGCGCTGCTGCCACTCGACCTGGAGCTTGGCGATCTCCGGCAGATCGGGGTGGGCGAGGTAGGCGGCCGGGTCACCGGTGTAGTCGTAGGCGCCGTTGACCTCGTTGGTGCCCTTGGTGGTCTTGGTGGGCAGGCCGCCCTTGAGCGTGTAGTCGGTGCCCTCGACGCCGTACACCGTGAGCATGTACTCCTTGGTGCCGTACGGCGCCGCGCAGAAGTCGGCGAGCGCGAGGAAGTCCTTGATCTGCTGCTTGGACGCCTTCTTGCTGACGAAGGTGAAGATGCCCGCGGGCTGGGTCGCCCAGAGTGTGGGGTCGCCGCCGTCGGGGCCGAAGATGTCGAACGCGCCCATCTCGAAGTCCGTCTTCTGGGTGCGCTGTTCGGCCGTCGAGCCGTACCAGTAGGACAGATCGCCGTTGAAGACGAGGGACTGGCCCGCGGTGAAACGGTTGGACGCGTCGCCCTTGACGGCCTTGGCGTCGGGGTGGACGACGCCTGCCGCGTACAGCTTGCGCGTCCACTCCAGGGCTTCGAGGTACTCGTCGGTCTCGATCCGGTTGACCAGTTTGCCGTCCCGGAGGTCCCACCACAGCGCCTTGTCACTGCCGTTGAGGACGCCGTAGATGTTGAACGCCGTCCACTTGAGGTCGTCGCAGGCCCACACCTTGGCCTTGGCGTCGGTGGCCTCCTTCGCCCAGGACAGGAACTCGTCGGGCGACTTGGGCAGGGTGAAGCCCTTCTTGGCGAAGATGTCCTTGCGGTAGAAGGGCGCGATGTTCGTGACGTACGAGGCCGGCATCGGGATCGCGCGCAGCCGGCCGCCGAAGATGGAGCGCTGCCATGCGTCGGTCGGTACGGCCGCGAGGTTCGGGTAGTCCTTGACCTTGTCGCCGGACAGATACGGCCCGAGATCGGCGAACTTGGCGTTCACGGCGCTGGGTATCTTGCCGTTCAGGTTCCAGCCCGGGACGACCACCACGTCCGGGATGTCGCTGGAGGCGAGGATCGCGCCCAGCTTCTCGTCGTAGGTGTTGCCGTCCTGGTTCTGCCAGGTCACCTTGACGCCGATGGCCTCGTTCATGGCCGTGTAGTACGCGTTGTCGTTGGACGGCGGGCTGCCCCAGAACGGCGACATGATCTTCAGGTCGCCGCCGGCGCCCAGCTTCTTCGGGACGGACGTCTTCAGCGTGTTCAGGTCGATCGCGCGGGTGAACCCCGCCGCCGATCCGTTCTTCGACGGAAGGTCGGGCGTGACGACGCTCGACGCCACGAACGTCGGAAGGATCTTCTGGGCGTCCTTCCCCGAGGTGGTGCCGTCCTTCTTGCCGTCCTGTCCGCCGCCGCAGGCGGCGAGCAACGGCATTCCGCCGGCCACGGCGGCCGCTGCGACCGCCGTGGAGGCGAGGAAGCTTCTCCGGCTGGGGGCGGAGGTGGCGGAGTTCGGCGTCATTGCGTCAACCCTTCATGGCGCACAGCAGGACACCCGGCGGTGGAGCCGTCGGCTGCGGTGTCTTGAGTGGATCTGGCTGAGCTGAAGCGGTCATCGGAGGACTGTGCCCTCCAGGGAGGGAAGCCCGACAGTCGAAGCGCTTCGATGTTGCTGCGAGGTTAGGTGAACGCCTGGGGGTGCACAAGGGTCGACCCCAAGATTCCTCGGAGGGGTCACGCAACTGAGCGGCTCCGTCTGGGACTTGACATCGCCGCCGAGAATCGGAGTTTTGCGCCCGGGTGTCTTGACACCCACCCCTCGTTCGATCGAGCATCGAAGCGCTTCGAAAGTGCCCCGCCGCTCCATCGCAAAGGGATCACCACGTGACCGCACAGACGCCACCCATGCCGCCATTTCGTGACGCGAGCCTGCCGTTCGCGAAGCGCATCGACGACCTGCTGGCGCGGCTCACCCTCGACGAACGGATCGCGTTCCTGCACCAGTTCGCGCCCGCCGTCGAGCGGCTCGGCGTGCGGGCCTTCCGCACCGGCCAGGAGGCGCTGCACGGGGTCGCCTGGATGGGTCCTGCGACGGTGTTCCCGCAGGCTGTCGGGCTCGGCGCGACCTGGAACGCGGATCTCGTGCGCCGGGTCGGGGAAGCCGTCTCCTCGGAGGTCCGCGCGATGCGCGCCCGCGACGACCGCGTGGGCCTCAACGTCTGGTCCCCCACGGTCAATCTGCTGCGCCACCCGCTGTGGGGCCGCAACGAGGAGGGCTACTCGGAGGACCCGGGGCTCACCTCCGCCATCGCCACCGCGTACACCCGTGGGCTGCGCGGCGACCATCCGACCTATTGGCGCACGGCGCCGGTCCTCAAGCACTGGCTCGCGCACAACAACGAGACGAGCAGGGACACTTCGTCCTCGTCCGTCCGCCCGCGCGTGCTGCACGAGTACGATCTGCGGGCCTTTCGCGCGACCGTCGAGGCGGGCGCGGTCGCCGGCGTGATGCCCGCGTACAACCTGGTCAACGGCCGTCCCAACCACGTCTCGCCGTATCTGCGCGAGCAACTGCGCGTCTGGACCGACCAGGAGATGCTGGTCTGCTCGGACGCGGGCGCGCCCTCCAACCTGGTCGACTCCGAGCACTATTTCGACACCCACGAGGAGGCCACCGCCGCGGCGGTCCTCGCCGGCGTCGACAGCCTCACCGACCACGGCACGGACGGCTCGCGGATCGCCGAGCGCGTCCGGGGCGCCCTGGCCCGGGGCCTGTTGAGCGAGGCGGACATCGACGCGGCGGTCCGCCGCCAGCTCTCCGTGCGCTTCCGGCTGGGCGAGTTCGACCCGCGCCTCGACCCGTACGCCGACACCAAGGACTTCGACACGCCCGCCCACCGCGCACTCGCCCGGGAGTCCGCGGAGCAGGCGATCGTCCTTCTCAAGAACGACGGCCTGCTGCCGCTCGGCCCCGGCGTCCGCGTCGCGGTCGTCGGCCTGCTCGCCGACGAGTGCAAGCTCGATTGGTACAGCGGCACACTGATCCACCGCTCGACCCCGCTGGAGGGCCTGTACGAGCGCTTCGGCGCCGAGCGCGTGGACTTCGCCGAGGGCGTGGACCGCGTACGCCTGCGGACGTCGTCCGGCGGGTATCTCGCGGTGCCCGCCGACGACGGCGGGTCCGACGGGACGCACGGCGCCGAGGGCGCCCTCGACCCGGCGCTGCTCGCGGGCCGCACGGACCTGCCCCCGCTGACCGCCGACGCCATCGGCACCGAACTGGCGCTGATCGACTGGGGCGAGGGCGTCCTCACCCTGCGGGCCCCGGACGGCCGCTTCCTCTCGGTCGCCGACGACGGCTTCGTCCGCGCCTCCGCCGACCAGCCGGGCGGCTGGGTCGTCCAGGAGACCTTTCGCCTGGAACCCTCCGCATCCCATGAGAACGGCCACCTCCTGAAGCACCTGGGGACGGGCAGGTACGTCTCTGTCGCCGCCGACGGCGTGAAGGTTGCCGAGGGGGAGCCCGGGAACGCCGAGATCTTCGAGCTGGAGTTCGGCGAGCGCGGCGAGGACGCGGTGGCCCGCGCCGCCGCCTCGGCCGACGTGGTCGTCGTCGTCGCGGGCAACGACCCGCACATCAACGGCCGTGAGACCGAGGACCGTACGACGCTGCGGCTGCCCGCCCATCAGGAGCGGTTGCTGCGCGCCGCCCGCGCGGCGAACCCGGACACGGCGCTCGCCCTGGTCTCCGCCTATCCGTACGCGGTCGACCACGCCGAGCTGCCCGCCGTGCTGTGGACCGCGCACGGCGGCCAGGCGGCCGGCACCGCGCTGGCCCGCGTCCTCGCCGGTGACGTCTCCCCCGCGGGCCGCCTCCCGCAGACCTGGTACGCCGGGGACGACGATCTGCCCGGTCTGCTCGACTACGACGTGATCGGCGGCCGGCAGACCTACCTCTACTTCGAGGGAACTCCCCTGTTCCCCTTCGGACACGGCCTGTCCTACGCCTCGTTCGCCTACGCGGACCTTCAAGTCCGGCGGAACGCCGACGTGTTGACGGTCTCGTGCACCGTCACCAACACCTCGGCGGTGACCGCCGACGAGGTCGTCCAGCTCTACACCCGCGCGGTCGCCCCGTCCGTGCCCCGCCCGCGCCGCGAGCTGGCGGCCCACCGCAGGTTCCGGCTCACCCCGGGCGCCTCGACGACGATCTCCTTCGAACTCCCTCTCTCGGCGCTCGCGTTCTGGGACGTGGCGCACGGCCGTCACCGCCTTGAGCCGGGCGCGTACGAGCTGCTGGTCGGCGCCTCCAGCGAGGACATCCGGCTCAGCGCGACCGTCGAGCTCGAGGGCGAGCCGGGTGCACCCCGCCCGGTCCTCGAACGCGGCCTGGACGCCGCCGACTTCGACGAGCAGCGGGACACCGTCATCGTCGACCGCACGAAGGCGGCGGGCGACGCGGTGACCCCGGTGGGCGGTGGCAGGGGCGAACTCGTCTACCGGGGCTGCGACTTCGGCGGGGGCGCCACTCGGATCACCATCGATGCGGCGGGCGAGGGTGTCGTCGAACTCTCCCTGGACGGCGGCCCGCCGGTCGCCGAACTCCCACCGGTCGCGACGCGGGGGGCCTACGACTACCGCACCCTCGCCGCCGCGTTCACCGCGGACGGCGTGCACGACGTCCGCCTCGGACTGCGCGGCCCCGTACGGCTCGCGCACGTCGGCTTCTCCGGCTGAGGGTCCGGAGGAGCCGGCGCAGGGGTCCGGCACCGGAAGGCATCGGTGCCGGGCCCCTTCATCGGTGACGTTATCTGAAAACGATTGTCACTAGACATGCCGTTTTCGGTCAGGTCCCGACGGCCGACGGCCGACGCCTTGCCGTGGCCCGCCGGCCGAAGCATTCCGTCCGGCCCGACTGCCGAAGCCTTCCCAGTGCGGGGCCGTGTCCTCGTACGCCGACGGCCCGAGCCCCCGCACAGCGGGCTCGGGCCGTCGGCTTCGGAAGGTCCGCCGTCAGAGGGCGATACCCGTCAGCACCAGCACACGCTCGTAGGTGTAGTCGTCCATCGCGAACTTGACGCCCTCGCGGCCGACACCGGACTGCTTCACACCGCCGTACGGCATCTGGTCGGCACGGTAGGACGGCACGTCGCCGATCACGACACCGCCCACCTCCAGCGCGCGGTGGGCGCGGAACGCGGTCTGCAGGTCGTGCGTGAACACACCGGTCTGCAGGCCGTACTTGGAGTTGTTGGCGGCGGCGAAGGCGGCGGCCTCGCCCTCCACCCTCTGCACGGTGAGGACCGGTCCGAAGACCTCCTCGCAGGAGATCGTGACATCGGCCGGCACGTCGGCGAGCACGGTCGGCGCGTAGGAGGCACCGTCCCGCTTGCCGCCCGCGAGCAGCGTGGCGCCGGCCTCGACGGCCTCGTCCACCCACGACTCGACGCGCTGGGCGGCGGCCTCGCTGACCAGCGGGCCGACATCCGTCGTGTCGTCGGACGGGTCGCCGGTGACCTGCGCCTCGACGGCGGCGACGATGCGCGGGAGCAGCCGCTCGTACACCGACGCGTCCGCGATCACACGCTGCACCGAGATGCAGGACTGACCGCCCTGGTAGTTGGAGAAGGTCGCGATCCGGGTCGCGGCCCAGTCCAGGTCCGCGTCGCTCGTGAAGTCGGCGAGGACGACGGCCGCGCCGTTGCCGCCCAGCTCCAGGGTGCAGTGCTTGCGCGGCACCGAGTCCATGATCGCGTAACCGACCGTCTCGGACCCGGTGAAGGAGATGACCGGAAGGCGCTCGTCCTGCACCAGGGCGGGCATCCGCTCGTTGGCGACGGGCAGGATGCTCCACGAACCGGCCGGAAGGTCGGTCTCCGCCAGCAGGTCACCGATGATCAGGCCGGAGAGCGGGGTCGCGGGCGCCGGCTTCAGGATGATCGGGGCACCCGCGGCGATGGCCGGGGCGACCTTGTGGGCGCACAGGTTCAGCGGGAAGTTGAAGGGCGCGATACCGAGCACGACACCCTTGGGGAAGCGGCGCGTGAGGGCGAGCCGGCCCTGACCGCCCGCATCGGTGTCGAGGCGCTGGGCCTCGCCGCCGTTGAACCGGCGGGCCTCCTCCGCGGCGAACCGGAACACGGACACCGCGCGGCCGACCTCGCCTCGGGCCCACTTGATCGGCTTGCCGTTCTCGGCGGAGATGAGCTGCGCGATCTCCTCGGTGCGCTCGGCGAGGCGGCGCGAGACGTGGTCGAGGGCGGCGGCGCGTACGTGGGCCGGCGTGGCGGCGAACTCGTCCCGCACGGCGTGGGCCGCGGCCACGGCCTCCTCGACCTGCGCCTCGGTGGGCACGCTGACCTGACCGACGACCCGGCCGTCCCACGGCGAGGTGACGTCGAACGTGGTCTCACCGGTGGCCTGGCGGCCGGCGAGCCAGAAGGCGTGGGTGGAAGTCATGTGCGAGTCCCGGCCCTTCCATGTCGAGGGGTGTTTCTGGTGGTCGTGCGCTTTCCAGTCCACGGTAGGGCCGGTTCCACCACCGGTCGTTTGTCCGGCACGTAGCAGTCGGGGGGCGGGGTGTGCCGGATTGGCCTGGTCGTGGAGGCGCGTGCCACTGCCGTGGGGGCCACCTCGGGCCCGCGGTGGAGGCGGGCGCGCCCTGGACGGAGCGGGGGTACCGGACGGGCGCCGCGGGCACGGGGCGCCCGTCCGGTACCGGAGGTGCCACTGGGCACGGGGCGCCGCCGGACAGGAGGCACCGCCAGGCAGGGGCGCCGCCATGCAGGGTGCGTACGGGGCAGCCGCTCAAGACGGCTGGCCGCGGTCACCCCGCCGTCGGCGTGGAGTCGTTGGCCGGCCTGTGCGGGCCCGGCGTCCCGGGTCTCCCCGGACCGTGCGGGGGACGTTCGCACCTCCCGCCCGCCCGGCAGGGGCTCCTGCCGCGGGCGACGGCGAGAAGGGGCTCACTCCCCCGGTGCGGTCGTGGTCTTCAGGGCCAGCCAGAGTTCCATGCGGACGTCCGGGTCGTCGAGTGAGCGTCCGAGGATCTCCTCGACCCTGCGCATCCGGTAGCGCAGCGTGTGCCGGTGCACCCCCAGGTCGGCGGCCGCCGCGTCCCACTGGCCGTGGCGCGACAGCCAGGCCCGCAGCGAGGCGACCAGGTCCCCGCGCCCCGTGGCGTCGTGTTCGTGGAGCGCCCGCAGGAGCCCGTCCGCGAACGCCCGCACCGCGTCGTCCGCGAGCAGCGGCAGCACGGACCCGGCGGCCAGTTCCTCGTGCTCGACGAGAAACCGGCCCCGCCGCCGGGCGACGGACAGGGCCTGTTCGGCCTGCTTGTAGGCGGCGCGGGCGGCGATCGGGCCGGCGGGCGCCGAGAGCCCGACGACGAGTTCGTTCTCGTCCCCGGTGGCCCCGCCGGACGGCTCGCGCGGGGCGGTCCGCGCCGCCTCCAGCACCACGGCGTAGTCCCCGCAGGCGGCGACCGCGGCGCCCCCGTCCACGGCGAGGACGACCAGCCGCTCCCCGTCGGGCACGACGAGCACGGACTCCCCGGCGCGCGCGGCGGCGGATTCGACCACCTCGGCGAGGCCGCCCATCGGATCGCCGTTGACGTCGGGCGCGGCGACCCCGGTCTTCGAGGGCGCGGCGGCGCCCACGCGCGCGTGCCCGTCGGCATGCGCCCGCCCGGCCGAGGCGGACACCGACTCGGCGATGATCAGCCGGAAGGGCGCGTCGAGCAGTTCGCCGTAGAGGTCCCCGGCGACGGCCCGGGCGTGGTCGGACTCCCCGGCGAGCAGCATCCCGAGCACGGCCGCGCCGATCCGCTGCTCGGCGGCGTGCAGGGATCGCGACCGCTCGGTGGTGAGCGTCAGCAGGGCGATCGCCGAGTGCACGGCGTAGCGCTCGGCGGTCCCGAGGGCTCCGGCGGTACCGACGGCGAGCGCGGCGCGCGGCCTGCGTCCCGTTCCGAGGGAGTGCAGTTCGACGCGGTCCTCCCCGCCCACCACCGCACTCGCGGGCGCCGGACGCTCCCGCAGCCGCTCCACGTCGGGGGTGAGGCGCGCGGCGCGACGGCCCGCCCAGTCCGGCGCGGTGGCGACGACGGCGCCGGACGCGTCGTAGAGCGCCGCCCATCCGTCGACCTGTCCGGCGAGCGCGGTGAGCAGTCCCTCCGGCCCGTCGTTCAGTGCCTGTTTGGTGAGTTCGCGCTGAGCCGCGAATCCTGCGGTGACGGCCCGGTACTGATCCGCGGCGATGGCGGCGGACACGGCCTTGTTGATGGCGAGGAAGGGCGTGCGCCGGGGCACTTCGAGGAGCGGCAGCCCTTCCTCCTCGGCCGCGTCGACGAGCGCCTTCGGGATCTCGTCGTAGTTGACCCCGACGGCGAAGCCGAGCCCGACGACTCCGGCACCGGCCAGCCGCTTCACGTAGCGCCGCATGACGTCCGGATCGTCCGCGTCCAGCTTGAGCGCGGTGATCAGCAGCAGTTCCCCGCCCTCCATGTACGGCACGGGGTCGGCGAGCTCGCTGACGTGTGCCCAGCGCACGGGCACGTCCAGGCGGTCCCCGCCGGCGCGCACCGTGAGCTTGAGCGCGGAGTGGTGGACGAGCGAGGCGAGCGTGGGGGGCATGAGGCCTTCAGGTCTGTGTGATCTCTGTGATCTTTTGTCCGCCGCGTATGAACGGCCTGTGTCGATTCTGCCTCACCGTACGGTCGCCGTGTGACTTCATGCCCATACGTCCTGCTCAGCGGGTCCGGTGCCCACGCGTCCCGCCGGCGAGGTCCCGAGACGCCGGGTCCACCCGCCCGGCGGCGCGTCTCCACCGGCTCCGTTCAGCCCCGCAGGTCCACCAGCAGCGGGGGCGCGTGCTCGCCCTTCACGCTGGTCAGCGACAGCACCGCGTGCCCCGGCGGCACCCCGTGGGCCAGTTCGGACGCGGACCAGCGCTCCCGCTCGACCTGACGCACGGTGACGGCCCGCGCGGTCGGGGCGTTGCCCGTGATCACCCGGCGCAGCATGTGCACGGCCTTGCCGGCCGGCGTCTCGGCGATGATCTGCCGGTCGGTGACGTCACGTGCCTCGATCCACTCCTTGCCCCAGACCTCGGCGAAGTCCTGCCCGTCCCAGGGGGTGAGCCCGGACAGGGCCATCCGGCATCCGATGGCCCCGAGCAGCGGGCTGCGCAGTGGCCGGGGGGCGTCGTCGAGGGTGCGCAGGGTCAGGACGGCTCCCGCGTTGCCGGACCGCAGCCGCTGGACGCCCCGTACGGCCTCGGGGGTGACGACGCCGCTCGCGTCGTCGAGGACGAGACATGCGAACAGCGACCGGTCCTCGCGCACCGCGACGCTCGCCGTGAACTGCGCGAGCACCAGCCGCGCGAGAATCCGGGATGCGTCGGCGTGGCCGCGGGCCGGCAGATCGATCCGGACCCGCACCGGATGGTCGAGGGCGCGCAGCGAGAAGGGCCGCGACTGCCCCGAGGTGTCGAAGAAGCCGGCGAACGCGGGCCGGTCGAGCAGCGCGACCCGGTCGGCGAGCACCCCTCCGACGTCCCCCGGATTCCCCAACTGCCTTTCACGGGCGTCGAGTTCCCGCAGCAGCGACTCCTGTCCGGTGTCCTCGAGGCCCTTGCGGAGCGCGCCGAGGGGTCCGGGAGCCCCGTCGAGCAGCTGCCGCAGCTCGGGCACGGACGGGAACCTGCCGTGGACGGCCTGGAAGGGTCCGAGCAGCTGGGCGAGCACGGTGGTGGACCGCCGGCTGTCGCCTCCGGGGTGCGGGTCGGCGAGATCACCGACGAGCGCCTCGGCGAGCACGGCCGCGGCCTCGTCGGGGTCGGTGGTCCCGCCGTACAGGTCGAGGTCGTACACGGACTCGGGATTCCCGATCCGTACGACGACGTCGTACGCGTCGACGGACCCGAGCCCGGCGCCCGCCGCGCCGACCACGACCACCGCGGCCCGCCCGGCGAGGGCGTGCAGGCACAGCGACTCGGCGAGCGGCCAGACGACACTGCCGGTCTTGCCGGATCCGGGGGGCCCGACGGCGAGCAGCGAGGTGCCCAGCAGTTCGGGTCCGAGGGCGAGTCCGGTGCCGCGGTAGGCGTACGGATTGCGCGCGTCGTCGGCGGTCGTGCCGAGCCGTACCTGCCCGGTGACGAGGTCGTGGCGCGCGAGCCGCCCGGGCAGATCGCGGTCCCCGGAAGGGTGCAGACAGGCGGCGGAGCCGTCCTTCAGTACCGCCCCGGTGAAGGTGGCGAGGCTGTGCCGCCCGCTGCGCACGCCCTGCCAGGCCCGCGCGATCCGGGCGTGGTCGACGTCGCGCATCAGCCCGCAGCGGGCCTCGGCGGCGAGCCGGTCCGCGGCGTCGGCGGCGCCGGCCGCGCGGAGCTGGTCCCACTGGACGGGGTCGTTCTCGGGGGCGGGCGGGCGCTCGCTCACGGGCGCGGCCCGTCGCCACGCGGGAAGCCCGTAGCGACGCCAGACCTCACTCCATCGGCCCAGCCGCCCGACGACGATCATGATGATGAGGGCGATCAGCGTGTAGTACCCGTACCAGAGGAACGCGTTTCCGACCCGGTCGTCGCTGTGCCGCCAGGAGTCCGGGGTGAACAGTTCGAGGGGCACCACCCACCAGCCCCCCAGGTAGCCGTTCCAGAGCAGCGACCAGATCAGCCACCCCACGAGGAAGGCGATCACCGCACCGCTCAGCAGCTGCCGGGCCGGAATCCGCTCCGGCTCCTCCTCCGGCCGCGGCCGGTGCCCGAACCGCCACACCCCGGGTGCCGCGTCCGGCCTGGGCGTGCGTGCCCAGGCCACGAAGGCCGACCCGTCGGGCAGCGGAGGCACCCCGGGCGCCCGTGCGGGCCGGGGCGGAGCGGACGGCAGGTCCGGCGCCGCCGCCCCGTCCGGCGGCCCTGCCGGACGCGGCACAGGATTGGCATGTGTGCCCCGCGCGTCCTGGGTCCCGTCGCTGTCCATCGCCCTTGCCCCCTGACCAGCCGATCCGTGCGTCGTCCGCGAGTCAATCTAGTGCCCCTGCGGGGCGAGTTCACCGTTTACAGGGCCGGGCCCGCTCCGGGACCGGAGCACCGGACGTCCACCCCTCTATGTCCACCGCGGACAACCGATTCCTCCGACAACGCCCACATGGAGCATGCCGACCCCCCGCCCCCGGCTCTAGCCTGCGAAGAAAGAAGGCAAGCGTCCGAAAACACCCCCGCCCGGACCACCCCGCGTTCGCCGGGGACCGTCCGGTTCGCAAGATCATCAGGGAGCCCCTCATGACCGCACTTCCGCAGGAGCGCCGCGTCGTCACCGCCATCCCCGGCCCGAAGTCGCAGGAGCTGCAGGCCCGACGCCTCGCCGCGGTCGCGGCCGGTGTGGGGTCGGTGCTCCCTGTCTTCACCACGCGCGCCGGCGGCGGGATCATCGAGGACGTCGACGGCAACCGGCTCATCGACTTCGGCTCCGGCATCGCCGTGACGTCGGTCGGCGCGAGCGCCGAGGCCGTCGTGCGCCGCGCTTCCGCGCAGCTCCAGGACTTCACCCACACCTGTTTCATGGTCACGCCGTACGAGGGTTACGTCGCCGTCGCCGAGGCGCTCGCGGAGCTGACCCCGGGCGACCACGCCAAGAAGTCCGCGCTGTTCAACTCGGGCGCCGAGGCCGTCGAGAACGCCGTCAAGATCGCCCGCGCGTACACCAAGCGCCAGGCCGTCGTCGTCTTCGACCACGGCTACCACGGCCGGACGAACCTCACGATGGCGCTGACCTCCAAGAACATGCCGTACAAGAACGGCTTCGGCCCGTTCGCGCCCGAGGTCTACCGCGTCCCGGTCGCCTACGGCTACCGCTGGCCGACCGGCCCGGAGAACGCCGGTGCCGAGGCGTCCGCCCAGGCCATCGACATGATCAACAAGCAGATCGGCGCCGACAACGTCGCCGCGATCATCATCGAGCCGCTGCTCGGCGAGGGCGGCTTCATCGAGCCCGCGAAGGGCTTCCTGCCGGCCATCAGCCAGTTCGCCAAGGACAACGGCATCGTCTTCGTCGCGGACGAGATCCAGTCCGGCTTCTGCCGCACCGGCCAGTGGTTCGCCTGCGAGGACGAGGGCATCGTCCCGGACCTGATCACCACCGCCAAGGGCATCGCGGGCGGTCTGCCGCTCGCCGCCGTGACGGGCCGCGCCGAGATCATGGACGCCGCGCACGCGGGCGGCCTGGGCGGCACCTACGGCGGCAACCCGGTGGCCTGCGCCGGTGCGCTCGGCGCGATCGAGACGATGAAGGAGCTCGACCTCAACGCCAAGGCGAAGCACATCGAGTCGGTCATGAAGACCCGCCTCGGTGCCATGGCCGAGAAGTTCGACATCATCGGCGAGATCCGCGGGCGCGGCGCCATGATCGCGATCGAGCTGGTCAAGGACGCCGCCACCAAGGAGCCGAACCCGGAGGCGGCCGGCGCGCTCGCCAAGGCCTGCCACCAGGAGGGCCTGCTGGTCCTGACCTGTGGCACCTACGGCAACGTCCTCCGCTTCCTGCCGCCGCTGGTCATCGGCGAGGACCTCCTCAACGAGGGCCTCGACATCATTGAGCAGGCCTTCTCCCGCATCTGACATACGCGTCGCCGCAGCACCGGAACCCGGGACACCGCCCAGGGCGGATTCCGCTTGGTTCCGGTGCTGCGGCATTCGGGGTCGGAGCGTGTGAAGAAGGTGTGCGAGGTGCATGACGGGACGCGATTCCGCCTGTCGGAGCCGCACCCCCTGCCGTAGGTTCTAACCAGATCAGAGATACACCTCGCCCACAGGGGACTGTGGGTGGCACCGGGTCGAGGCCTCCCCGGCTTCGCCCTGGTCGTGCCCTCGCGCACACACCCGGAGCTTCCGGCTTCGGTTCTCCTCACCGATCGGACAGTCGCCCGCCCCAAACCCCCCGGGGCGCGCGGCATTCCGGTCCGGACGGCCGCCTCGGAACCACCCCCCCTGTTCCGGGGCGGCCGACCCTCCTTCTTCTTTCCGCTTCGCGGACCCGCCGCCGCTCAGCGCCGGCGCAGCACGTATCCGGCGGCCGGACCTGTTCTGACAGGCTGTCCCCCATGCCACCCGTGCCCCTCCTCTTCTGCCTGCTCGCCCTCGGCTTCGTGATCATCACCTGGCAGGTCGTGGCGGACGGCCCGCTCCTGGTCCTGGACGAGCGGCTGAGCGGCGCCCTCGTCCACCCGGACCGGTTCTCCGAGTTGCTCGCCGACCTGGGCAACGTCCAGGTGGCGGTTCCGCTCCTCGCCGTGACACTGGGTTACGTCGCCTGGCGGAGGCGCGCCGCCGGTCTGGACCGGTGGTGGCTGCCGCCGGCCGCCGCCGCGGTCCTGATGGCCGTCCTCCCCGCGCTGATCGTGCCGATGAAGGAACTCGTCGCCCGGCCGGGCCCCCCGGTCATGGGGCCCGGCACCGGCTTCTATCCCTCGGGGCACACCGCCACCGCCGCCATCGCGTACGGCGCCGCGGCGTTGCTCCTCCTTCCCCGGCTCGACACCGCGGGCGCCCGCCGCGCGGTGCTGACCGTCTGTGTGACCCTGAACGCGTGCGTGCCGTTCGGCCTGGTCCGGCGCGGCTACCACTGGCCGCTGGACGTGGTGGCCAGTTGGTGCCTGTGCTCGGTGCTGCTGTACTCCCTGTGGCTCTTCCTCAGCCGAAGTACCCGTCGAAGTTCCGCGAGAACTCCCAGCCGCCGAACCGGTCCCAGTTCACCGACCAGGTCATGAGGCCGCGCAGGCCCGGCCAGGTGCCGTGGGTGGTGTACGAGCCGCAGTTGGTCTTCTTAGTGAGGCAGTCGAGCGTCCTGGTGACCTCGGCCGGGGACACGTAGCCGTTGCCCGCGTTGGTGGTGGCCGGCATGCCGATGGCTATCTGGTCGGGGCGCAGGGGCGGGAAGACGTTGCTGGCGTCGCCCGCGACCGGGAAGCCCGTCAGGAGCATGTCGGTCATCGCGATGTGGAAGTCGGCGCCGCCCATGGAGTGGTACTGGTTGTCGAGGCCCATGATCGAGCCGGAGTTGTAGTCCTGGACGTGCAGCAGGGTCAGGTCGTCGCGCAGGGCGTGGATCACGGGGAGGTAGGCGCCCGCGCGCGGGTCCTGGCCGCCCCACTTCCCGGTGCCGTAGTACTGGTAGCCGAGCTGGACGAAGAAGGTCTCCGGGGCCATGCTCAGGACGAACTTCGAGCCGTACTTGGCCTTCAGGGTCTTCAGCGCCGAGATGAGGTTGACGACCACCGGGGTGGTCGGGCTCTTGAAGTTGGTGTCGCTCGCGTCCAGGGAGAGCGAGTGGCCCTCGAAGTCGATGTCCAGGCCGTCCAGGCCGTAGGTGTCGATGATCTTCGAGACCGAGGAGACGAAGGTGTCGCGGGCGGCCGCGGTCGTCAGCTGGACCTGGCCGTTCTGGCCGCCGATCGAGATCAGCACCTTCTTGCCGGCCGCCTGCTTGGCCTTGATGGCGGCCTTGAAGTCGGCGTCGCTCTCCACCGTGGGGCACTCGGTGACCGGGCAGCGGGTGAAGCGGATGTCGCCCGAGGTGGTGGAGGTCGGTTCGCCGAAGGCCAGGTCGATGACGTCCCAGCTGTCGGGCACGTCGGCCATGCGCGTGTAGCCCGCGCCGTTCGCGAAGCTCGCGTGCAGGTAGCCGACGAGGGCGTGGGTGGGCAGGTCCGGGGAACCGCCGCCGCCCGAACCCGCCGACGTCGTCGCGGTCACCGTCGCCGACTTGGCCGACTCGCCGGCGTCGTTCGTCGCCGCGACCTGGAAGGAGTACGCCGTGGAGGCCGACAGACCGCTCACGGTCGTCGAGGTGCCGGTGGCCGTCTGGACCTTCGTTCCGTCGCGGTAGACGGCGTAGCCGGTCGCGCCGGACACCGCCGTCCAGGACAGGCCGACGGCCGAGGAGGTGACCGTGCCGGTCTTCAGGCCGGTGGGCGCGGCCGGCGGCTGCCCCGCGTCGACGCCGGGGCCGGTCAGCGAGACGTCGTCGGCGTAGTAGGTGCCGGTGCCGTACCAGCCGTGCGTGTAGATCGTGACCTTGGTGGTGGCGGCGCCGGTGCGGAAGGTGGTGCTCAGCTGCTGCCAGTCGGGCGCGGACGGGGTCCAGGTGCTGACGTCGGTCGTACCGGTGCCGGTCGCGCCGAGGTAGACGTAGCTGCCGCGGACGTGACCGGAGAGGGTGTACTGCGCGTCGGGTTTCACGGTCACGGTCTGGGAGCACTGCGCGAAGTCGTTGCCGGCCGGGGTCGCCTTCAGCGCCGAACCACCGCTTCGCACGGGGGAGCTGACGGTGTTGCCCGCCGTGCAGGTCCAGCTGTCCAGGCCCGACTCGAATCCGCCGTTCCTGGCGAGGTCCGCGTCGGCCGCGCGGGCGGCCGACGAGAGCGTGACGAGGCCGGGCAGGGCCAGGGCGGTGGCCGTACACAGGGCGAGAAGCCTTCGATGACGACGGGCGAACGGTCTGTTGTGTCTGGTCCGGTCCACGACTGCCTCCGGGCATGGGGGAATTGGAGGGTGGAGCGCGCCCAACTTGGTCCAGACCAATTCGCTTGTCAAGACCTCTGACAGGCAACCGGCTCCGGACGGCCGCCGGGCCCGGCCCCCTCACCGCTGCCGGTCCTCGTTGCCGGCCAGGCCCGCCGCGGCCTCGTGCATGGCCAGTTCGAGCAGGGCTGGGTCCGTGAGAGTGCCCGAGCCGTCCGGCGGGACCAGCCACCGGACCCCGCGGGTCGACCGTCCCGGGTACGGCACCACGATCCAGGTGCCGTGGCCCGCCGTGCGCACCCCCGTCCCGAGCCACCGGGCCGCGGTGCCCGCGGGCACGAAGAAGCCCATCCGGGCGTCACCGAAGTCGACGAGCACCGGCCCGGGCTGGTCGATCACCCGGGTCAGGACGTCGAGCGTCGGATATCCGAGCTCGCCCGGCAGGATGAGTACGTCCCAGGCCCTTCCCGCCGGCAGCAGCGCGATCCCGAGGGGATTGCGCTCCCACTCCCAGCGGCAGGCCTCGGGATCCGGAGCCACGGATGTCAGCCACTCGACCGCCGCCTTGGGCCCTGTCATGACGGAACCTCCCTCTCGTGTCGACGCTGGTCGCGTCACAGAGGAGAGGGAGGTTCGGGCCGGGCATTACGCGGGTTCGGGCCACCAGTTCGCAGCGAACCGGGTCACACCGGCGGAGGTGGGCGTACGCCCGTGGATCACGTCCGGGATCGCGCGCCCTCAGCTGTCGAAGCCGAGGCCCAGCCGGTCCATCGCCTTCAGCCACAGATTGCGCCGGCCACCGTGCGAGTCCGCTCGTGCCAGCGACCACTTGGTGAGCGCGATACCGGTCCAGGCGAAGGGCTCGGGCGGGAACGGCAGCGGCTTCCTGCGGACCATCTCCAGCTCGGTGCGCTCGGTGCGCTCGCCCGCCAGCAGGTCCAGCATCACGTCGGCGCCGAACCGGGTGGCGCCGACACCGAGGCCCGTATAGCCGGCCGCGTAGGCGACCTTGCCCCCGTGGGCGCTGCCGAAGAACGCCGAGAACCGCGAGCAGGTGTCGATCGCGCCGCCCCAGGCGTGGGAGAAACGGACGCCCTCCAGTTGCGGGAAGCAGGTGAAGAAGTGCCCGGCGAGCTTGGCGTAGGTCTCGGGGCGGTCGTCGTACTCGGCGCTCAGCCGGCCGCCGTAGGGGTAGATCGCGTCGTAACCGCCCCACAGGATCCGGTTGTCGGCCGACAGCCGGAAGTAGTGGAACTGGTTGGCCGAGTCACCGAGACCCTGCCGGTTCTTCCAGCCGACGGACGCCAGCTGGTCGGCGGTGAGCGGCTCGGTCATCAGCGCGTAGTCGTAGACCGGGACGGTGTACGGACGGACACGCCTGACCAGGTTCGGGAAGATGTTGGTGCCGAGGGCCACCCGGCGGGCGCGGACCGATCCGTACGGCGTGCGGACGGCCATGCCGGCGCCGGACGGCTTCAGGGCGAGGGCGGGCGTGTGCTCGTACACCCGTACTCCGAGCTCCACGCACGCCCGCTTCAGGCCCCAGGCCAGCTTGGCCGGATGGAGCATGGCGACACCGCGGCGGTCGTGCAGCCCGGCCAGGAAGGTGGGCGAGTCGACCTGTTCCCGTACGGCCTCGGCGTCGAGGAACTCGATGCCGTCGGCGAGGCCCTCGCGCTCCAGCTCCTGGTGCCAGTCACGCAGTTCGGCCGCCTGGTGCGGCTCGGTGGCGACGTCGATCTCGCCGCTGCGCTCGAAGTCGCAGTCGAGGGAGTAGCGGGCGACGGCCGCCTCGATCTCGTCGAGGTTGCGGGCGCCCAGCTCCTCCAGCTTCCTGATCTCGTCCGGCCAGCGGGTGAGCCCGTTGGACAGACCGTGGGTGAGGGAGGCGGCGCAGAAGCCGCCGTTGCGGCCGGAGGCGGCCCAGCCCACCTCACGGCCCTCCACCAGGACGACATCCCGCCCGGGATCGCGCTCCTTGGCGATCAGCGCGGTCCACAGTCCGCTGTAGCCGCCGCCGACGACGAGCAGGTCGCAGGTCTCGGCGCCGGTGAGCGCGGGCTCGGGGCGGGGTTTGCCGGGGTCGTCCAGCCAGTACGGGACCGGCTGGGCGTCCGAAAGAGACTTCGTCCAATGATTACCACGGGTCATGGCGCTTGGGGCCATGATTTCCAACTCCCTACGAGCGTTTCGAGCGTTATGCCTTTTGCCTGTTACGGCGATTGCCGACGACCATTCCGGCCAGGACGAACAGTACGGCGACGAGGAACATGGCCGTACCGATGACGTTGATCTGAACGGGTGTTCCGCGCTGTGCCGAACCCCAGACGAACATGGGGAACGTGACGGTCGAACCCGCGTTGAAATTGGTGATGATGAAATCGTCGAAGGAGAGCGCGAAGGCGAGCAGCGCGCCCGCGGCGATTCCGGGGGCCGCGATGGGCAGGGTGACGCGCAGGAAGGTCTGCGCGGGACCGGCGTACAGGTCCTGGGCCGCCTGCTCCAGTCGCGGGTCCATCGACATGACACGCGCCTTGACGGCCGTCACCACGAAACTGAGGCAGAACATGATGTGGGCGATCAGGATCGTCCAGAAGCCGAGCTGAGCACCCATGTTGAGGAACAGGGTGAGCAGCGAGGCGGCCATGACGACCTCGGGCATCGCCATCGGCAGGAAGATCAGCGAGTTCACGGCGCCGCGCGCGCGGAAGCGGTAGCGGACCAGCGCGAAGGCGATCATCGTGCCGAGGACGGTGGCTCCGACCGTCGCCCAGAAGGCGATCTGGAGGCTGAGCGAGAGCGAGCCGCACATGTCGGCGACCCCGCACGGATCGCGCCAGGCGTCCGTCGAGAACTGCTGCCACTCGTAATTGAATCGCCCCTTCGGTTTGTTGAAGGAGAACACCGTGACGACGATGTTGGGCAGCAGCAGATATCCGAGCGTCACCAGGCCGGCGATGACGACGAAATGGCGCTTGAGCCAGTTCACGAAGGCCATTTAAACCAGATCCTCCGTCCCGGACTTGCGGATGTAGAGCGTGACCATGATGAGGATCGCGGCCATGAGGATGAACGAGAGCGCCGCGGCCGTCGGATAGTCGAGAATCCGCAGGAACTGGGTCTGGATGACGTTGCCGACCATGCGGGTGTCGGTTGAGCCGAGCAGGTCGGCGTTCACGTAGTCGCCGCTGGCGGGGATGAAGGTCAGCAGCGTTCCCGAGACCACACCGGGCATCGACAGCGGGAACGTCACCTTGCGGAAGGTGGTGATCGGCCTCGCGTACAGGTCTCCCGCCGCCTCGTGCAGCCGTCCGTCGATCCGCTCCAGCGAGGTGTAGAGCGGCAGGACCATGAACGGCAGGAAGTTGTACGTGAGTCCGCAGACCACCGCGAGCGGTGTGGCGAGGACGCGGTCCCCGGAGGTGAAACCGAGCCAGCTGGTGACGTCCAGGACGTGCAGCGAGTTCAGGGCGCCGACGACCGGGCCGCCGTCCGCGAGGATCGTCTTCCAGGCGAGCGTGCGGATCAGGAAGCTGGTGAAGAACGGCGCGATCACCAGGATCATGATCAGGTTGCGCCAGCGGCCCGCGCGGAACGCGATCAGATACGCGAGCGGATACCCGAGCACCAGACACAGGATCGTCGCGGCGCCGGCGTAGAGCACGGAGCGCAGGAACTGCGGCCAGTAGTCGGTGAGCGCGTCCCAGTACGTCTGGAAGTGCCAGGTGACCTTGAAGCCCTCTTCGAGCGATCCCGTCTGCACGGACGTGGAGGCCTGGTAGACCATCGGCAGCGCGAAGAAGACGACCAGCCACAGGAGGCCGGGCAGCAGCAGCCAGTACGGGACGAGGCGGCCACGCTTCCTGGGCGGCTTCTCGGCGGGCCGCGGCGCGATCGGCGGCGCCTGCGCCTCGGTGACGGTGGCCATCAGGCGGCCTCCTCCTCGGCCGTTTCGACACCCGCGTCGATGTCCTGGGCGGCGTCGAGGCCGAAGGTGTGCTCCGGGCTCCAGTGCAGGACGACGTCCGCACCGGGGACGAGCCGGGAGTCCCGGTCGATGTTCTGGGCGTAGACCTCGAACTCGGGACAGACGGCGCTGTCGATGACGTACTGCGTGGAGACGCCGATGAAGCTGGAGTCGGCGATCTTGCCGGTGATCCGGTTGCGGCCGGCGCGTATCTCGCCCGCGTCGTCGGCGTGCGTGAGGGAGATCTTCTCCGGGCGGACACCGACCAGGACCTTGCCGCCGGTCGTCGCGGGCGCGGAGCAGCGCGCCCCGGGGAGCACCAGCTTGCCGCCGCCCGCCTTGAGCACGATCTCGTCGCCGCTCCTGGAGTCGACCTCGGCCTCGATGAGGTTGGAGGTGCCGAGGAAGTTGGCGACGAAGGTGGTGTTCGGGTTCTCGTAGAGGTCGGCGGGCGCGCCCAGTTGCTCGACGCGGCCCGCGTTCATCACGGCGACCGTGTCGGCCATGGTCATGGCCTCCTCCTGGTCGTGCGTGACATGGACGAAGGTGATGCCGACCTCGGTCTGGATGCGCTTGAGCTCCAGCTGCATCTGGCGGCGCAGCTTGAGGTCGAGGGCGCCGAGCGGCTCGTCGAGGAGCAGCACCTTGGGGTGGTTGATCAGCGCGCGGGCCACGGCGACACGCTGCTGCTGGCCGCCGGAGAGCTGGTGCGGCTTCTTGCGCGCCTGCTCGCCGAGCTGCACGAGGTCGAGCATGTCCCCGACCTGCTTCTTCACCGACTTGATGCCGCGCCGGCGCAGGCCGAAGGCGACGTTCTCGAAGATGTCGAGGTGCGGGAAGAGGGCGTACGACTGGAAGACCGTGTTCACCGGGCGCTTGTAGGGCGGCAGGTTCGTCACGTCCTGCTCGCCGAGCGAGACGGTGCCCGAGGTGGGCTCCTCCAGGCCGGCGATCATCCGCAGGGTGGTGGTCTTGCCGCAGCCCGACGCCCCGAGAAGGGCGAAGAACGAGCCCTGCGGCACGGTCAGGTCGAGGGGGTGCACGGCCGTGAAGGCGCCGTACGTCTTGCTGATCCCGGAGAGGCGGACGTCGCCGCTGTTTTCGTTCGTCATGGTGGTCACGCCCCTGTGAGCTTCGCGAACTTCTCTTCGTAGGCCGTCTCTTCCTTCTGGCTCAACGAGCGGAAGGCGTGGGACTTCGCGGCCATGGCCTTGTCAGGAATGATCAGCGGGTTGCTCGCCGCGTCCCCGTCGATCTTCGCGAGGTAGGGCTTCACCCCGTCGACCGGGCAGACGTAGTTGATGTAGGCGGCGAGCTCCGCGGCGGGCTCGGGCTCGTAGTAGTAGTCCATGAGCCGCTCGGCGTTCGTCTTGTGACGCGCCTTGTTGGGGACCAGCATGTTGTCGGTGGACGTCAGATAGCCGCTGTCCGGGATGAGGAAGTCGACGTCCGGGCTGTCCGCCTTGAGCTGGACGACGTCGCCGGCCCAGGCGAGACAGGCCGCGAGGTCGCCCTTGGTGAGGTCGGACGTGTAGTCGTTGCCGGTGAAGCGGCGGATCTGGCCCTTGTCGACGGCCTTCTGGAGGCGGGCGATCGCCGCGTCGAAGTCGTCGTCGGTGAACTTCGCCGGGTCCTTGCCCATGTCGAGCAGCGTCATGCCCATGCTGTCGCGCATCTCGGAGAGGAAGCCGACGCGCCCCTTGAGCTTGGGGTTGTCGAGCAGGTCGGAGACGGACCTGACCTCGACGCCGTCGAGCGCCTTCTTGTTGTAGGCGATGACGGTCGAGATGCCCTGCCAGGGGTAGGAGTAGGCACGGCCCGGGTCCCAGTCGGGGTTGCGGAACTGGGCGGACAGGTTGGTGTACGCGTGCGGGAGGTTCGCCGGGTCGAGCTTCTGCACCCAGCCGAAGCGGATCAGTCGCGCGGCCAGCCAGTCGGTGACGACGATCATGTCGCGCCCGGTGTCCTGGCCCGCCGCGAGCTGCGGCTTGATCTTGCCGAAGAACTCGACGTTGTCGTTGATGTCCTCGGTGTACTTGACCTTGATACCGGTCCGCTCGGTGAACGCGTCCAGCGTGGGGTGGTGCTTCTCGCTGTCGTCGACGTCCATGTACTCGGTCCAGTTGGAGAAGCTGATCGTCTTCTCCTTGGCCGAGTGGTCCTCGGACGAGACGCTGCCCTGGGGCTTGCCGGCCGCGGGGATCCCGCAGGCGCTCAGTGCCCCGAGCCCGCCGACGGCGAGCGCACCGCCCGCCGACGCGCGCAGCAGTGAACGACGGGTGAGGGAGGCCCTGCCGTTCCGGAAGCTGCGCCGCAAGGCGGCCAGTTGAACCGGGGACAGGCGTTCGGGCTCGTACTGCTCCATGCTCTGGTGCCCTTTCGGAAGGGTCGCGGCTGTGGTCGCGGCCTGGTCTGCCACAGGGCCGTAGCCGGTCGATCGGCTACGGCCGGTCCCCGAAGACCGTGCGGTGCCAGTCCTTCCTGGCGACCGCGGTGTTGTCGAACATGACGTGCTTGATCTGGGTGTACTCCTCGAAGGAGTAGGCGGACATGTCCTTGCCGAAACC
This sequence comes from Streptomyces sp. NPDC005141, assembly GCF_053599975.1. Classification (NCBI taxonomy): domain Bacteria; kingdom Bacillati; phylum Actinomycetota; class Actinomycetes; order Kitasatosporales; family Streptomycetaceae; genus Streptomyces; species Streptomyces sp. NPDC005141. Next base: position 83,656 of record NZ_JBSFYW010000029.1, read on the forward strand.
GGACGCCTTGTAGCCGCCGTGCGGCATCTCGCTGATGATCGGAATGTGGTCGTTGACCCAGACGCAGCCCGCCTTGATCTCGCGGGTCGCGCGGTTGGCGCGGTAGACGTCGCGGCTCCAGGCGGAGGCGGCGAGTCCGTACGGGGTGTCGTTGGCCAGCGCGATGCCCTCGTCGTCGGTGTCGAAGGGGAGCACGACGAGCACCGGGCCGAAGATCTCGGCCTGCACGATCTCGCTGTCCTGCCCGGCGTCGGCGACGAGCGTGGGCGCATAGTACGCGCCGCTCTTGAGTTCCCCCTGTGGGGCCTCTCCGCCGGTGACCACGCGCGCGTAGGCACGGGCCCGGTCGACGAATCCGGCGACGCGGTCGCGCTGGGCGTGCGAGATCAGCGGGCCGAGGTCGGTGCCGGGCGCGAAGGGGTCGCCCACGCGGACGCTCGCCATCAGGGCACCCGTGCGCTCCACGAACGCTTCGTAGAGCGGCCGTTGCACGTACGCGCGCGTGGCGGCCGTGCAGTCCTGGCCCGTGTTGATGAGCGAACCGGCGACCGCGCCGTGGACGGCGGCCTCCAGATCCGCGTCGTCGAAGACGAGGAAGGGGGCCTTGCCGCCGAGCTCCAGGTGGAGGCGCTTGACGGTCGAGGTGGCGATCTCCGCGACGCGCTTGCCGACGGCGGTCGACCCGGTGAAGGAGGTCATGGCGACGTCGGGGTGCCCGACGAGATGCTCACCGGCCTCCTTGCCCAGACCCGTGACGATGTTGATGACCCCGTCCGGGATGCCCGCGTGCGTGGCCGCCTCGGCGAACAGCAGGGAGGTGAGCGGGGTCAGCTCGGCGGGCTTCAGCACGATCGTGTTGCCGGCCGCGATCGCCGGGAGGATCTTCCAGGCGGCCATCTGGAGCGGGTAGTTCCAGGGCGCGATGGACCCGACGACACCGATCGGTTCCCGGCGTACGTACGAGGTGTGGTCGCCGGAGTACTCACCGGCCGACTGGCCCTGCAGATGCCGGGCGGCCCCCGCGAAGAAGGCGGTGTTGTCGATGGTCCCAGGCACGTCGAACTCGCGGGTCAGCTTGAGCGGCTTTCCGCACTGCAGCGACTCGGCCTGGGCGAACTCCTCGGCACGTTCGGCGAGCACGGCGGCGAAGCGGTGCAGGGCGTCGGAGCGCTCGCCGGGGGTGGCGCCCGCCCAGCCGGGGAACGCCGCGCGGGCGGCCGCGACGGCCGCGTCCACGTCGGCGGTGCTCGCGAGTTCGTACGTGTACACGTCTTCGCCGGTGGCGGGGTTCACGACCGCGTGCGTGCGGCCGGAGGTGCCCTTGGTCAGGCGGCCTCCGATGTACTGCGCGCCGTCCGCGAGGCGGTCCTGCGCCTGGAAGCGATGGCCCGGATTGTGCATGTCGCTCTCCTCCGCCGTCCTCCCCGTCGGGACGGGGGTCGGCGTAGCTCCAGCTCGATTTGAGTGCCGATCCTGACAGAGCAAAGGGACTCCAACAAGTGATTCCGTTGTTGCCTTTTGGTTACGCGACGGAATCCTTCGACCAGGTGTCGAGTCGTTCTGGAAAAGGCGGGACGGAATGTCAGTGGTGCGTGCCACAGTGGCGTGCATGGGGAAGATCGATACGCGGGAAGCACTGGTCGGTGCGATTCAGGCGGGGACGCCGGTGAAGTACCTGCACTTCTGGGGGCACCGCCCGCGACCGGACGGCCGGATCGGACAGAGCTGTCTCAGCCAGTGGTGGCCGTCACCCTTCGTGGTCGAAGGCGTCACCTACGCGACGGCGGAGCACTGGATGATGGCGTCCAAGGCACGCCTCTTCGGCGACGCCGAGGCCGAGCGGCAGGCGATTGAGGCTCCGAACCCCGCTCTCGCCAAGAAGGCCGGGCGACTGGTGCGCGACTTCGACAACGCCGTGTGGGAGCGCGAGCGCTTCGAGATCGTGGTCGAGGGCAGCGTCCACAAGTTCGGCGCCCACCCCGGCCTCCGGGCGTTCCTGCTGGGCACGGGCGGGCGCGTACTGGTCGAGGCGAGCCCAATGGACCGGATCTGGGGCATCGGCCTCGCCGCGACCGACGAGGGGGCGTCGGATCCCCGCCGCTGGCAGGGACCGAATCTCCTGGGCTTCGCCCTGATGGAGGCCCGGGACCGGCTGCGGTAGCCGCGGTGGCGCCCGGGGCCGGGGCCTTGCTGGGGCTGCGGGGCGGTGGGTGAGTGCCCTGGACCGCGGGCCGGTGGGCGGGGTGCTGCGGATGCGACCCCGGCCGAACCGGCTGAAACTGTCCGAGTGAGTGGCAGATACGCGGCGCGGGACGAGGCCGCCCCGACAACTCCCCGCGCCCCGCACCAGTCGCTGGCACTCGCGGCCATGCTCTTCGCGGTCGCGATGACGTTCATCGACCAGACGATCGTCTCCATCGCGGCGCCGGACATCGTCCGCGAGCTGGGGCTGTCGGCCTCCGGAATGCAATGGGTGGTGAACGCCTACCTGCTGTCGCTGGCCGCGTTCTTCGCCCTCGGCGGGCGTCTGGCGGACCTGCTGGGACCACGCCGTGTCGTCGTGGCCGGGACCCTGGTGTTCGTCATCTCGTCGGTGCTCTGCGGATGCGTCCCCGAGGGGGACTTCGCACAGACCTGGCTGATCATCTTCCGGGCGACACAGGGCCTGGGGGCCGCTCTCCTCTTTCCCGCGGCACTCGCCGTGGTCGTGGCCGTGTTCCCGGTGGACCGGCGTGGCCGGGCCCTGGCGTTGTTCTTCGGGCTGTCCGGGGCGCTGACGGCCATCGGCCCGCTGCTGGGCGGCTGGCTCACGGCGTGGACCTGGAGAGCGATCTTCTGGGTCAACGTGCCCGTCGCCGTCGTGGCCCTCGTCCTGACCGTCATGGCGCGCATTCCCGACCGGCGGCGCGACGAGTCGCTGGACCGCGTCGGGGCTCTGCTGATCGCGGTGGGCATGGGCCTGAGCGTGCTCGGTTTCCAGCAGGCCGCGGCCTGGGGCTGGGACAGCGCGGCGACCTGGGGCTGCATCGCGGGCGGCCTGGCGGTGCTGGTCCTCTTCTGGCGCTGCGAGGGAGGCAGGCGCCACCCGCTGGTCAACCTGGCGGTCTTCCGGGACAAGGCGTTCACCGTGGACTCCCTGGTGCTCTTCTTCGCCATGCTCGCCTTCGTACCGGTCTTCTTCTTCGCCTCGGTGTACGCACAGGTCTCCCTCAGCGCCTCGCCCAACCAGGCGGCGCTCTACCTGCTGTACTTCTTCGCGGGCTTCGCGATCGCCTCCCAGTGGGGCGGCCGGATGCTGGACAAGCAGGGCGCGCGACGGCCCATGAAGATCGGCACCGCCCTGGGCGCCGTCGGATTCGCCCTCTGGGCCGGCAAGCTGACCGACCTGTCCCTGCACGACCAGTGGCCGTACGTGGCCCTCGCGGGCGCGGGCATCGGTTTCATCCTGGCGCCCGCTTCCACGGACGCCGTCAACCGGTCCATCGGAGCCTCGTACGGCGAGGTCACCGGGATCACGCAGACCGTGCGCAACTACGCGGCGAGTGTGGGCCTGGCCGTCTTCGGAACCATCCTCACCCACAACATGACGGACAACGTCGTGTCGACGCTCCGGTCCCGGGGCCTGACGTCGGCCGAGGCCCACGATGTCGCCAAGGACATCGCCGAGGCGATCACCGGCAACGCCGACGCGCGGCAGCCGACCGGCGGCGGCCGAACCGCCGAGGTCATGCGCGACGCGATGCCGAGCGTGCGGATGGACTTCGCCGAGGCCAACCAATGGGTCTTCTACGCCATGGCCGTCGCGCTCGCCGTCGGGTTCCTGTGCGCCCTGCGCCACCCCGGAGACCGAGGACAGGCGTCCGCGGGCGACGAACCGCCGACAGCCGCCTGACCCAGCCGTCCGGCACAGCCGCCACGGGCTAACGGCGGTGCGTCACCAGAGAAGTGGAGAAGCCGTAGTCGCCGCCCGGGTCTTCGCCGCCGTCGTCCGGCGCGACGATGATGAGGACGAGCAGGGCGACGGCGAGGGCGACGCCGACGGCTCCGCAGATGACCCCGGCCAGCGCCTGCCCGGGATTCGTCGCCTCACCCCGGCGGGCCTTCCCCCGGCCGATCAGACCGAAGATCACGGCGAGGACGCCCAGCACGATCGCCAAAGGCCACACGCAGAACAGCACCGCCCCGATGATGCCCAGCACCAGACCGGCCGTCCCCATGCCGTTGCTCGGCATGGGCCGCATCATGGGCCAGCCGTAGCCCGGTGCGCCCGGGTACGCGAAACCCGGACGACTGCCGCCGTACTGCGGGTGGCCGTAGCCGTACGGGAGCCGCCCCGGGCCGTCGGGCGCGATCGGCGGCGGGGGGACGGGCTCGCCGGGAGCGGGCTGCGGGTACGGGGTGTGGGCCCCCGGCGGTGCGAAGGGGTTGTCCATCGAGGGGCCGCCGAGGCCTCCGGGGCCGGGCGGCACCGGTGCACCGGGGAACGAGGTGATCGTCGGCAGGCCGTACACCGGAGGAGGCGTGGCATTCCCCAGCGCACTCCCCGTGGACGAAGCGATCATCTCGGGCGGCGCCCAGGGGTTGGGCTCCTCCTCGGGCGGCGCCCAGGGATTGGGCTCGGAGTCCCGGCCGACGGCGCGCTTCCCGAGCGAGAACCGGGCATCGGGGGCGGTGGCAGGGACGGCAGAAGGCGGGGTGCCCTGCCCGGGCACGGAACCCTTCGGCCCGTCACCGAGCGCGCCGCCCACCCATCGCGCGCTCTCCCCCTGCGCGGCATCCGGACCGCTGTCCGCCGGAGGCGCCGCGGGGTCCGGGGCGTCGGCGGGTGCGCTGTCCGCTCCGGGTATCGCGTCCGTGGGCCCGGGTATCGCGTCCTGGGGCTCGGCACCCGGCGCGGCGTCCACCACGGGGGACTCCTCCCGTGCGGACGTCGGGTTCCCGTCGCGCGGCGCGGTCGACGCGTCTCCCCCGCCCGGCGGTGCCCACGCGCCCGCGTCGCGTGGCGCATTCGGCCTCTGGGCGTCGTCGGACATGCGCGCGGTCCCCTCTGTCGTACGTTCGGTCATGCTACGGCCCGGGCGGAGCCGGCGGATCTCCGTCGCACGACGGCCCGCGCCGGACACTCCGGGCCCGCACGGCGGTGGGCCGCCGCCTACGATGATCCCCGAGTCATCGATCAGCCGATCACCCGCGTCCCGCCGAGCACGGCCCGGAGACGCCGTTCCGGGGAGGAACCCCTTGACCGAGCACATCACCGCACGCGACGCCGCCCGCGACCTGCACTCCTTCATCGCCGGGCTGCCCAAGGCCGAACTGCACGTCCACCACGTCGGCTCCGCCTCCCCGCGCATCGTGTCCGCCCTCGCCGCCCGCCACCCCGACTCCCGGGTGCCGACCGACCCCGAGGCGCTCGCGGACTACTTCACGTTCACGGACTTCGCCCACTTCATCCAGGTGTACCTGTCCGTCGTCGACCTCATCCGCACCCCCGAGGACGTACGGCTGCTGACGTACGAGGTCGCACGGGACATGGCCCGCCAGCAGGTGCGCTACGCCGAGCTGACGATCACTCCCTGGTCCTCCACGCGGCGCGGAATCGACGAGCGCGCCTTCATGGACGCGATCGAGGACGCCCGCAAGGCCGCCGAGACAGAACTCGGTGTCGTCCTGCGCTGGTGCTTCGACATTCCGGGCGAGGCCGGTCTCGAGGCGGCCGAGGAGACCGTTCGGCTCGCGACCGACGACCGGCTGCGGCCGGAGGGACTCGTCTCCTTCGGGCTCGGCGGCCCCGAAGTCGGCGTACCGAGGCCGCAGTTCAAGCCGTACTTCGACCGTGCCCGCGCCGCGGGACTGCGGTCGGTGCCGCACGCCGGTGAGACGACGGGCCCGGAGACGGTCTGGGACGCGCTGAACTTCCTCGGCGCCGAGCGCATCGGCCACGGCACCAGTTCCGCGGGGGACCCGAAGCTGCTCGCCCATCTCGCCGAGCACGGCATCGCCCTGGAGGTCTGCCCGACCTCGAACATCGCCACCCGCGCGGTCCGCACCCTCGACGAGCATCCCGTCAAGGAGTTCGTGGCGGCCGGGGTGACCGTCACCGTCAACTCCGACGACCCGCCGATGTTCGGCACCGACCTCAACACCGAGTACGCGGTCGCCGCCCGCCTCCTCGGCCTCGACGAGCAGGGTCTCGCGGCGCTCGCGGGGAACGCGGTGCGGGCCTCGTTCCTCGACCAGGCCGGCAAGGCGGAACTCGCCGCGGAGATCGACACCTACACCGCGACCTGGCTCGCCCTCTGACCCAGCACAATGGGCGCATGCGCACCGTGACCGCAGTCGCCCACCGCGGCGACCCCTATCGCGCCCGCGAGAACACGCTCGACTCGTTGCGTTCCGCGCTCCACCAAGGCGCGGACGCCATCGAGATCGACGTACGGCTGACCCGCGACCGCGTACCCGTACTGCTGCACGACAAGACGCTCAAGCGTCTGTGGGACCACGACCGGCCACTGGGCTCGCTCTCCTGCGACGAGGTGCGCGGGCTCACGGCGGGCGGGGTGCCGACGCTGGCGGAGGCCCTCGGGGCGACCGGCGATACCCGGGTCATGGTCGATCTGCCGGGACCGGTGGACGCCGGGGTCGTGCGCGAGGTCGTGGACGTGGTGCGGGCCTGCGGGGCGGAGGAGCGGGTGTACTACTGCGCCGCGGCACCCGCCATGCTCACGGTGCGGGCCGTCGACCCGTCCGCGGAGATCGCGCTGACCTGGACGACCCTGGCACCGCCCCGCCCGACGCTGCTCGACGCCGTACGGCCGCGCTGGCTCAACTACCGCTTCAGCCTGGTGGACCGGGATCTCGCGGCCCGCGTCCACCGCGGCGGCCACCTGCTCTCCGTGTGGACCCCGGACACCCGTCGCTCGATGCGCCGGCTGCTCGACGTGGGGGTCGACTCGATCACGACCAACCGCATCGACGCGCTGACCGCCCTGCGCAGGGACTGAGCCCGGCGCTCAAGTAGCGGGCACCGGAACGCTCGCCCGGTCCGGGGTGAGCGCCTCCAGACGCTTGATCCTCTTTCGTACGACGTACAGGGGGATCACGCCGAAGATGCCGAAGGACATGTCGACGACCGTCCACCAGAAGGGAATCCCGCGGATCGGTCCGCAGATCAGGGCCAGCGGGACGATCCCGGCGCAGGCGATCATCCCGAACTCGACGACCCAGATGTTGCGGACCGGATCGCGGTACGGACCGTAGAAGGCGACCGCGATCACCAGGTGGGCGAACGCCAGCCAGTCCGTTCCGTAGAGCAGGAAGGGGTACTGGGAGTCGGCGTCGTCGAGGCCGTGCCGCACCCGTTCGATCCAGTCCATCAGGGCGGGCAGGTGCTCCGGGACGGACAGGGAACGCAACAGGTCCTCGGTCCAGCGGAGTTCATGCACCAGCGGGAAGGCCGTGGCGCCACTGAGCACCAGGCTGACGACGAAGAAGAGAAGCCACGCGCGGATGCCCTTGAGCAGGGCGGCTCTGTCGCTCATGCCTGGAGCGTACGCCCCGACTTGAACGCGTTCAAAACCGCCCCCGCCCGGGGCTCCGGCGACTCAGGCGCCGCTCTCCTTCAGCATGTCCTCGCGCTCGACGATCTTCACGCGCTCGCGGCCCTGCGGTTCGCCCAGCGCCTTCTCCGCGGCGTCCAGCCGGTGCCAGCCGTCCCACGTGGTGAAACGCACGTCCCGCTCGCCGAGGAAGGCGTCCACGGCGGCCGGCTCGGGCGAAGAGGGGGCGTGCAGACGGCCGTTGGCGTGGTCGTCGAGCAGGCTGGCGACCGTCTCGTTGGCGTCGCCCTTGGTGTGACCGATCAGACCGATGGGACCGCGCCGGATCCAGCCGGTGACATACGTGGACTGCAGGTGGTCGCCCGAGTCCTCCAGCACGCGGCCGGCCTCGTCCGGCACCGTGCCCGAGTCGACGTCCCAAGGCAGCTTGGGCAGGCTGTCGGAGAGGTAGCCCACGGCGCGGTAGACCGCGGTGACGTCCCAGTCCTTGAACTCGCCGGTGCCCTTGACGTTCCCGGTGCCGTCGAGGGCGGTGCGCTCGGTGCGCAGGCCGACGACCTCGCCGTTCTCGCCGAGGATCTCGGTCGGCGACTCGAAGAAGTGCAGGAACAGCTTGTGCGGGCGGTCGCCGGCGTCGCGGATGGCCCAGTTCTCCAGGGTCTTGGCGACCATGTCGGCCTGCTTGTTGCCGCGCCGGGTGGCGATCGAACCCTCGTCGTAGTCGATGTCCTCGGGATCGACGATGACCTCGATGTTCGGCGAGTGGTCCAGCTCGCGCAGCTCCATCGGGCTGAACTTCGCCTGCGCCGGGCCGCGGCGGCCGAAGACGTGGACCTCCAGCGCCTTGTTGGCCTTGAGGCCCTCGTGGACGTTCGGCGGGATCTCGGTGGGCAGCAGCTCGTCCGCGGTCTTGGCGAGGATGCGGGCCACGTCCAGCGCCACATTGCCGACACCGAGGACGGCGACCTTCTCCGCCTCCAGCGGCCAGGTGCGCGGAACGTCCGGGTGGCCGTCGTACCAGGAGACGAAGTCCGCCGCGCCGTACGAGCCGTCGAGGTCGATGCCGGGAATGTCGAGGGCCCGGTCGGCAGTGGCGCCGGTGGAGAAGATCACCGCGTCGTAGAAGGCGCGCAGATCGTCGAGGTTGATGTCCCGCGGGTAGTCGACATTGCCGAAGAGGCGGATCTGCGGCTTGTCGAGCACCTGGTGCAGGGCGGTGATGATGCCCTTGATCCGGGGATGATCGGGGGCGACGCCGTACCGGATGAGACCGAACGGGGCCGGCATCCGCTCGAACAGGTCGATGGACACACCGGGCTCGACGGCCACTGCGGATTTCAGCAGCGCGTCGGCGGCGTAGATTCCGGCAGGGCCGGCTCCGACAATGGCTACCCGCAGAGGGCGAGGCATGATCAGTTTCCCTTCGAGCAGGGGCAGGGGACTCGACGGGAAGCCTAAACTAAGGCAAACCTAAGTCAGTAGGCGGGTCGGGGCTATGACCTCATAAGGCTGACTTATGGGTGATCAAGGACCGCTTTATGGGTGGCAGGAAACCCGCCGGCGGCCTTGTCTCTCGCCATCACGCCTACCGCTGGACCGCCCGGGAAGGGGTGGGGTTCGCCCCGGTCCGTACGGCCGACGGCTCGACGGACGCGGAGGTCGGCGTCGCCGACGGCGACCGGGGGCGGGTGGGCGAGCGGGTCGGGTCGGTGGAGCCGGGGGCGGTGCTCGGGGCCGAGGTCCGGTCGGAGCGGCCGGTCGCGCTGGGGCGGGGGCTGACGGGCCCGGGCGACACCGACGGCGTGGGCTCGGCCGACGGGCTGCTCGCCGGCGGCGGGGCCAGCGGAACCACCGGGGACACGGGCGGCTCCGGTGCCGCCGACCGGAGCGGCAGCGCCACAAGGAAACCGACGGCACAGGCCAGGCCGACTCCGGCCGCGGCGCGCAGCAGCCGGCGACGGGCGGCACCCCGGCGGATCGCCTCGTAGCGGCCGGGCGGCGGACCGAGGTGGTCGGAGGGGGGCCGCATGATGACGGCGAGCGGGTCGTCCGCGTCGAAGTCCGGACCGTCGTCAGAGTGTGTGATCAAGACTTCTCCTCAAGTGGGCGCGGAGCAGTTCGCGGGCCGCGTGGAGATCGGCCTTGATGGTTCCTTCCTTGCGCCCCGTCAGCACGGACACCTCCCGGATCGGCATGTCAGCGTAGTAGTGCAGCAGGATCGGGACGCGCAGCCGTTCGGGCAGGGACTGCACGAGCAGACGTACCGACGGATCGGCCTGTTCGTTCCGCGGGCGGACGGCGGCCTCGGCGGTCGCCCGGTGCACGGCCCGCCGCTCCCGCTCCAGCTTGCGCCAGTGGTCCCGGACGAGGTTGGCCGCGGTGACGTAGAGAAACCCCCGCGGCTCGGCCACGGAGGTCCAGCGGGCCCAGAGCCGGGTGAACGCCTCCGAGGCGATCTCGTGGGCCGTCTCGTCGTCGTCGACGAGCCGGCGGCACCAGCCGGCGAGGCGCGGATAGAGGGCGGCGAACAGCTCGGACGCCGCCTTCTCACGGGACCCTTTCAACACTCTCCATGGTCGTGGCAGGACTGGAAGGGAAGGATCCCGGACCGCGGGCGTACGGTCCATCGGTCCAGGATCCCGCCTCCGCGTCCATGGGGGACCCGGAGGCTGTGACGGGGAACGCGACGGTCGCGGGGTTCCATCAGCCGTGACGGGAGCCTGCGATCGCGAGGGGCGCCCGGTCACTCGGTCGCCCGGGCATGCGGTCACTCGGTCGCCGAGAAGCCGGGCGTCCCCCGCCGGACGCCCGGCCGCGCGTCAGGGGCTCGCGGAGTTCAGCGTCGCGAACACGATCACGTTGTCGAGGTAGCCGTCCCCGGAACGGGGACCACCACAGGTGATGAGCCGCAGCTCCGGGCGGTCCACGTCGCCGTAGACCGCGTCGGCCGGGAAGTCGGCCTTGGCGACCGTGCGTACGGCGCTGACGGCGAACTCCGCCGACCCGCCGTTCTCCAGGCGCACCACGATCCGGTCTCCGTGGCGCAGGCGCGCGAGGTGCCGGAAGACGCCGTCGCCGTACGCGCCGACCGTGACATGACCGAGGATCACCGACGGACCGGTCTGCCCCGGAGTCGGCGAGTGCCGGTACCAGCCGGCCCGGTCGTGCGCCGCGATCGGGGGCACCTGCACGCTGCCGTCCGGGGCCAGCCCGAGCCGCATGACCGGGGTGTCGACCCCGATGGCCGGTATCCGGAGCCCGACCGGGACCGAACGCCCCCGTGGACGCGCCGGCTTCGCGACGGAGGGCGAAGGCGACGGCGTGCTCCCGGACCGCGCGGTCGCGCCCCGGCCGGCCGGGTGGCCGCCGCATCCCACGAGCAGCGCGGCCGTCGCCGCGGTGACGAACGCGCGCCTGGAGAAGGACGTCATGCCCCGGTCGCCCGCCGGCGGCGTACGACGAGGACCGCCACGCCTCCGACGACGAACACCGCCGCGGCACTCCCGCCGATCAGCCCGCCCTGCCCGGCGGAGTTCGCCGCCGCCGGCGCCACGCCGGTGTCGGGCGCTCCGCTCGGCCGCACGGAGACCTGCCCCGGGGACGGCGCCCGCGTCGGTACGGCGCTCGGGGCGGCGGTGGGCGTCCGGGTCGCGGCGGAACTCGCCGGGGCCGGCGCGGCCGTGACACTCGGACGGCTCGTGGGGCTCGGGGACGTCCCGTCGGCGAACGCGGGCACCGTGCCCACCAGCACGGCGGTGCACGCGAGTGCCGTGGCACTGAAGACGGTTCGGCGCATGAGTCGCTCTCTTTCGTCGGTCCGCCCGCCGTCGGCACGGCGGGCTGCGTTACGGATCGAGCGGAGAGACGAGGCGGCGGGGAGCGGGGTTGTAAAGGGAAGGCAAAGACGGGCGGGGCGTTGCCTTCACCGGCGAGGTGCTGCCCTGCGCGCGAGACACGATGAGGGTCGCCCGCCCTCGGCGAGGGCATCTGCCCAGTCCGGGTCAGCGGTCGGTACGCATCGCCTCGAGCAGGTCCCGCCCCGCCGCCACGACGGCCGGCCACCGGGGCGACACCAGGTACACCTCGTCGCGGACGTCACCGAGTTCGTCGATGAGTGGCCCCAGTACCTCGGCCAGTACCCGCGCCGCCCGCGCCTCGTCGCGCCCCGCTCACAGCCCCGCGATCGCGTTCCAGCGCTTGGCGAAGTCCGTGCGTTCGGTGGAGGTGATGTCGCGGGCGATCGCCAGGCGCCTGCGCATGGTGGCGTCGGGGAAGATCAGAGGGTCCTCGGCGAGTGCGGCGGTGTCCTTGTCCTTGGAGGAGGCGAGGACGTCCCGGGCGGCGGGGACCGGACAGACGTAGTTGACCCAGGCGGCCAGCTCGGCGGCGACCTCGGGCTCGTAGTAGTAGTCGATGAGCTTCTCCGCGTTGGCCTTGTGCCGGGCCAGGTTGGGGATCATCAGCGACTCCGCCCACAGTTCGGCGCCCTCCTCGGGGACGACGAAACGGATGTCGGGGTCGTCGGCCTGGAGCTGGATCACGTCGCCCGAGTAGGCCTGGCAGGCCAGGACGTCCCCGCTCGCGAGGTCCTTGATGTAGTCGTTGCCGGTGAAGCGGCGGATCTGACCGCTGCGCACCCGCTTCTCGACCTGATCGCACACCCGGTGGAAGTCGTCCGCCCGCCATTTCGTGATGTCGACGCCGTTGCCCTGCATGAGCAGCGCGAACGCCTCGTCCAGGCCGGAGAGCAGGGTGACCCGGCCCTTGAGGTCGTCGGCCCACAGATCGGACACGTGCTTGATCTCGCGGCCGACCTTGCGGCGGTTGTACGCGATGCCGGTGATCCCCGACTGCCAGGGCACCGAGGACTTGCGGCCGGGGTCGAAGGCGGGCGAACTCAGCAGCGGATCCAGGTACTTGGTGACGTTCGGCTGCCGGGACCGGTCCATCTCCTGGACCCAGCCGAGCCGGACGAAACGGGCACACATCCAGTCGCTGATGACGATGAGGTCCCGGCCCGTCCGCTGGTGGTTCATCAGGGACGGGCTGATCTTGCCGAAGAACTCGTCGTTGTCGTTGATCTCCTCGATGTAGTCGACGGAGATCCCGGTGCGCTTCTCGAAGGCCTCCAGCGTCGGCCGGCTGGTCGTGTCGTCGTCATCGGTGTCGATGTACAGCGGCCAGTTCGCCCAGGTCAGCCGCTTGTCCGCGGCGGAGACGTCGGTTCCGGCCCGGTCGCCGGGTCCCACGTACGCCGCCGGCACCCCGCACCCCGCCAGGGCTCCGAGCGCGGCACCACCGCCCAGGGCGCGCAGCAGGGACCGGCGGGACAGGGGCGAGGTCTTCCGATTCACTGGCACGCGCGAAGCATGCCTACCCGGGCCGGGTCCGGACAATGGACGCTGCGTCGAGCGGTCGCCCGCCGACCCGACACCCTGTCGATCACTTTCCGGGCGCTCGGCAGGCCCCGGGCGGGTGCGCGCCGGCCGGCCCCGCAGGGGAAGCGTGCCCGTCGGCCCGCCCCGGCCGGGGGACGGGCGGTGCGCACGGCGGGAACGTGACCCTCACCGTCAGGCCGCCCTGCGGGCGGGGCCACGCCTCGACCGTGCCGCCGTGGGCGGTGGCGACGGCCGTGACGATCGACAGGCCGAGGCCCAGGCCGTCCCGTTGGCGGCCCTTCCCTCGCGAGCGGGGCCGGGGGTGCGCGAGGGTCCGTTCCGCACCCAGTCGCCGGAAAGGCTGGAAGAGTCCGGCGACCTGGTCACGCGGGATCACCGGGCCGGTGTTGTCGATCCGCAGCACGGGCCGCCCCGCCTCCGTCCCGGTCCACAGACGAACCCAACTCTCCCCGCTCTCCGGACTGTTGTGCCGTACGGCGTTGTCCGTGAGGTTGACCACCAGCCGCTCGATCAGCTGCGGATCACCCAGGACGGGCGCGGAGTTGAGGTCGGCCCGCACCCGCGGCCCACGGTCCTCACCCCCACCGGACGAAACCCCGCCGTTCTCACCCCCGCGGGACGAAACCCCGCCGCTCTCGACCCCGCCGGACGACACCGCATTGCCCTCGACCCCACCTGCCGAAGCCCTGCGGTCCTCGACCCCGCCGCCCTCGACCCCTCCTGCCGAATCCCCGCCGTCAGCGCAGCCGCCGGCCACCACCGCACCGTCCGGCAGCCGCCCCCGCACCATCTCCGCGAGGTCGACGAACTCGCTCCGCTGAAGCCCCCGTTGACTGCGCGCGAGTGTCAGCAGGGCGTCGATGAGCCGCGCCTGCTCCTGTCCGGCCGCGCGCACCCGCAGGCACGCGGCCCGCAGACTCTCCACGGACGCCCCGGGGTCGGCGAGCGCGACGTCCACGATCGCCTGCTGGAGCGTGAGCGGAGTGCGCAGTTCGTGCGAGGCGTTGGCCACGAACTGCTTCTGCGCCTCGAACGCGCCCTCCAGTCGCCCCAGTACGTCGTCGAAGGTGTCCGCCATCGCCTTGAGCTCGTCCTCGGGGCCCGGCACCGCCAGCCGCTGCCGGAGGTTGTCGGCGGAGATCCGCCGTGCGGCGGCGGTCATCGTGCGCAGCGGCGCGAGGACGCGTCCGGCCATCAGCCGGCCGAGAGCCACGGAGGCGACCGTCATCACGGCGAGCGCGATGCCCGCCTCGAACAGCAACTGGTGCAGTTGATCGGCGCGCAGGGCCTCGGCGTACATCGTGAGCGTCGGCGGATCGGGGCTGGGGAAGCCGCTGCCCGCGGGCAGCCCCGGCCCCTCGCTCGAGCCGACCGCCGTCGACGGCTTGGACCGCGACGCGAGCAGGTAGGTGAAGCCGAGCAGGGCCGCCCCCGCCACCATGAACAGCGCGCTGTAGAGCAGGGTCAGCCGCCAGCGAATACTGCGTGGGGCCAGCTGCCATCGCATGCGGGTCGGGCCCGGCGGCCGACGCGTACCGCGTGGGGCCGGTCGCCTGCGGCTGTCCCGGGGCGCCGGCCACCAGTGGTGACGGGGGAGCGCCTGCCACCGGCGTCGGCCGTGGGGCGCCCGCCACCTGCGGTGACCGTGCGGCGCCGGTCGCGGGCGGACACCAGGCGCGGCCGGTCGCGCGGGCACGCCGTGCGGGGCCGGCCGGTTCGGGCCTGCGGACAGGTCCGTCATGAGATCCGATACCCCGCCCGGTCCACCGTCGCGATCAGCGGCGGCTCCCCCAGCTTGCGGCGCAGGCGGCTCACGGTGACCTTCACGGTCTGGCTGAACGGGTCGGCCGCCTCGTCCCAGGCCCGTTCCAGGAGTTCCTCGGTGGAGACCACGGCGCCCTGAGCGGCCAGCAGGAGTTCGAGCACGGCGAACTCCTTCGGGCTGAGGGCGAGCCCCGAACCGCCCCGGGTCGCCTGCCGTCGCGCCGGGTCGAGCCGCAACTCTCCGCGGACCAGGACAGGAGGCAGCGCGGGCTGCGCACGCCGCGCCAACGCCCGTACACGTGCGACGAGTTCGGCGAACGCGAACGGCTTCGGCAGATAGTCGTCGGCTCCGAGGCCGAGCCCCATGACGCGGTCGGCCACCGTGCCGGACGCGGTGAGCATCAGCACCCTCGCCCGGCTGCCGCCCGCAGCCAGCGTCCGGCACACCTGGTCGCCGTGGACGCCGGGCAGATCGCGGTCGAGCACGACGACGTCGTACCCGTTGACTTCGGCGCGTTCCAGCGCCGTGGGTCCGTCCAGCGCGAGATCGACCGCCATGCCCTCGCGGCGCAGCCCGGCGGCCACGGTCTCGGCGAGCTCTTCATGGTCCTCGACCACCAGCACACGCATGCCGGTCAGTGTGGTGGTCCGGTGGTTACACGGGGATAAGCGTCCCCTGTGGAAGCGCCCCTCCGCCCGTTCCTCCCCGCCGCCGCCGGACCCACCCGCCCCGCCACCGCCTTCGCCGTACCCCGCCCATACCTCCTCCGCAGCCGCCACCGCCACTGCCGTTGCCGGACACCGCCCGCCACGCCGCTGCCGTTGCTGCCGCCGAACCCCGCCGACCCCGCCGCCGCCTCCCGGGACGGGGCTCGGCCCCGCTCCCCCGGGTTGAGCGCCGCCCCTGTTGCGCCCCGATAAGGACGGCCGTTCCCACGCCGTAACCGCCCCCGGGCTTGTCTGGAGCCCAGCACGACACAGCGCACCGCGCCACACAGCGCACCGCGCCACAACACGTCCGGCACGACACGCGACGGCGCGGCACGGCACATCGGTGCGCCACCGCATCCGCTCGGCGGCGACGCCGCCCACCCCATGGAGGAACCTCATGCGTGCACTGGCCACCCGGCCACAACGACTCGCCCTGGCCTGCGCCCTGATCTCGGCCGCCACGCTCGGGACCGTCAGCGCGTCGGCGGCCTCGGCGTCCGACAAGTCCACCGTGACGACCGCGGCGGCCGTAACGGCCCAGCACCCACTGCACGCCAGGACCACCAAGCCGCCCAAGGGAGCCCCGCCGGCCATCGCCTACCGGCCGACCGCTCACGCCCCCGGCGACGTGAACACCGCCAACGACGCGTTCGCGACCTGCATGCGCGGCCACGGTCAGAAGGTCTTCCCGGACTTCCACGCCTCGAAGGACCGGCAGGGCCACATCCGGTTCAACGTGAGGATGAAGGCGAGCAAGGGGTTCGACCCGACGTCCAAGGGCTACCGGGCCGCCGTGAAGGCGTGCGCGCCGATCCTGAAGAAGGCCGGCATCACCCTCTCGTCGGGGACCGGCCTGCCTCCGCTGCCCGTACCGGGCAAGCCCGGCGGCGAGCCCGGCACCGGCTCCGGCGGCGGCTCGGTGAAACTGCCGCCCCGCCTCCACACGGAGAAGGGCGAGCCGGGCGCACCTGACCTGCCCTCGTTCTCCAGCGTGACCGAGAGCGCCTGAGCCCGGCCGAAGGGGGAACGCCGCTGCCCCGGCCGGGATCGGCTCCCGTCCGGGGCAGCGGCGTGCGCACGATCCCCGCGCGGCGCACCGGCTACCGGCGCGCCGCCCGCGTCCGCGCGGCGCGCGGTCGGTGCGCGGCGGTCAGCCGTCGAGCGACGTCATCACGTGCTTGATGCGCGTGTAGTCCTCGAAGCCGTACCCCGACAGGTCCTTGCCGTAGCCGGACTTCTTGAAGCCGCCGTGCGGCATCTCGGCGACCAGCGGGATGTGGGTGTTGATCCACACGCAGCCGAAGTCGAGGGACTTGGACAGGCGCATCGCGCGGCCGTGGTCCTTGGTCCACACCGAGGAGGCGAGGGCGTAGTCGACGCCGTTGGCCCACTCGATGGCCTGGGCCTCGTCCGAGAAGGACTGCACGGTGATGACCGGGCCGAAGACCTCGTTCTGGATGATCTCGTCGTCCTGCTTGAGGCCGGAGACGACGGTGGGGGCGTAGAAGTAGCCCTTGTCGCCGACCTGCTTGCCGCCCGCCTCGACCTTGGCGTGCGCGGGCAGGCGCTCGATGAACCCGGCGACCTGCTTGAGCTGGTTCGGGTTGTTCAGCGGGCCGTAGAGCACGTCCTCGTCGTCCGGCTGTCCGGTCTTCGTCTCGGCGGCGGCCTTGGCGAGGGCGGTGACGAACTCGTCGTGGATGGATTCCTGGACGAGGACGCGGGTGGCGGCCGTACAGTCCTGGCCGGCGTTGAAGAAGCCCGCGACCGAGATGTCCTCGACGGCCTTGGCGATGTCGATGTCCTCGAAGACGACGACCGGGGCCTTGCCGCCCAGCTCCAGGTGGACGCGCTTGACGTCCTTGGACGCGGACTCGGCGACCGAGATGCCCGCGCGGACGGAGCCGGTGATGGACGCCATCGCCGGAGTGGGGTGCTCGACCATCGCGCGGCCGGTGTCGCGGTCGCCGCAGATGACGTTGAAGACGCCCTTGGGCAGGATGCCGCCGATGATGTCGGCGATCAGGACGGTGGAGGCGGGGGTGGTGTCCGAGGGCTTCAGGACGACCGTGTTGCCCGCGGCGAGGGCCGGGGCGAACTTCCACACCGCCATCATCATCGGGTAGTTCCACGGCGCGACCTGGGCGCAGACGCCGATCGGCTCGCGGCGGACGATCGAGGTCATGCCCTCCATGTACTCGCCGGCCGAGCGGCCCTCGAGCATGCGGGCGGCACCCGCGAAGAAGCGGATCTGGTCGACCATCGGCGGGATCTCCTCGGACCGGGTCAGTCCGATCGGCTTGCCGGTGTTCTCCACCTCGGCAGCGATGAGCTCCTCGGCCCGCTCCTCGAACGCGTCCGCGATCTTCAGAAGAGCCTTCTGGCGCTCGCCGGGGGTCTGGTCGCGCCAGGCCGGGAAGGCCGCGGCGGCGGCCGCCATCGCGGCGTCGACGTCCGCCTGGCCGGAGAGCGGCGCGGTCGCGTACGCCTCGCCGTTCGCGGGGTTGACCACCTCCGTGGTCCGTCCATCGGCGGCATCGCGGAAGTCTCCGTCGATGTAATTGCGCAGACGACGCAGCTCGGTGCTCACTGCCCGGCCCTCCTGTCGGATGTCCAACGACCCAGGTGTCCACTACCTGAGATGCCTGAGTCCCCACCCTAATCCGTGGCTCGACGTTTTCAACACCCCCGTGCCGCTCAGAACTGCGAAATCCGCAAGACACGTACCTGTAAACAACGAATTTCATCGCCTCATGCTTGCGGAACTATCGAGACGTCGTGCAGAGTGAGCCCGTGGCCAGTCGAAGCGCGGAACCCAGGGACTCCCGCGAGTCCAGGAACGGCAGTCCCCAGCTGGACGCCGTCTCCCTCGCCATCATCGAGCAGCTGCAGCAGGACGGCCGCCGCCCGTACGCCGCGATCGGCAAGGCCGTGGGCCTCTCCGAGGCGGCTGTGCGCCAGCGCGTCCAGAAGCTGCTCGACCAGGGCGTCATGCAGATCGTCGCCGTCACGGACCCGCTCACCGTGGGATTCCGCAGGCAGGCGATGGTGGGCATCAATGTAGAGGGTGACCTCGACCCGGTGGCCGAAGCACTGACTGCCATGTCGGAAGTCGAGTACGTGGTGATGACCGCGGGCTCGTTCGACATCCTCGCCGAGATCGTCTGCGAGGACGACGACCACCTGCTGGACGTCATCAACAAACGCATCCGGGCTCTGCCCGCCGTGCGCTCCACCGAGAGCTTCGTCTATCTGAAGCTCAAGAAGCAGACCTACATGTGGGGAACCCGATAGCCGTGAGCACCAAGGACCTCAGCAAGACCGCGTACGACCACTTGTGGATGCACTTCACCCGCATGTCCTCGTACGAGAACGCGCCCGTTCCCACCATCGTCCGTGGTGAGGGCACCTACATCTACGACGACAAGGGCAAGCGCTACCTCGACGGTCTCGCGGGCCTGTTCGTGGTCCAGGCCGGCCACGGCCGTACCGAGCTGGCCGAGACGGCCTTCAAGCAGGCCCAGGAGCTGGCCTTCTTCCCGGTGTGGTCCTACGCCCACCCCAAGGCCATCGAGCTGGCCGAGCGCCTCGCGCACCACGCTCCGGGCGACCTGAACAAGGTGTTCTTCACCACCGGTGGCGGCGAGGCCGTCGAGACCGCGTGGAAGCTCGCCAAGCAGTACTTCAAGCTGCAGGGCAAGCCGACCAAGTACAAGGTCATCTCGCGTGCGGTCGCCTACCACGGCACCCCGCAGGGCGCCCTGTCCATCACCGGCCTGCCGGCCCTGAAGGCCCCCTTCGAGCCGCTGGTCCCGGGTGCCCACAAGGTCCCCAACACCAACATCTACCGCGCCCCGCTCTTCGGCGACGACCCCGAGGCCTACGGCCGCTGGGCCGCCGACCAGATCGAGCAGGAGATCCTCTTCGAGGGCCCGGAGACCGTCGCCGCGGTCTTCCTGGAGCCGGTGCAGAACGCCGGTGGCTGCTTCCCGCCGCCGCCCGGCTACTTCCAGCGCGTGCGCGAGATCTGCGACCAGTACGACGTGCTGCTGGTCTCGGACGAGGTCATCTGCGCCTTCGGCCGCCTCGGCACGATGTTCGGCTGCGACAAGTTCGGCTACGTACCGGACATGATCACCTGCGCCAAGGGCATGACCTCGGGCTACTCCCCGATCGGCGCGTGCATCGTCTCCGACCGCGTCGCCGAGCCGTTCTACAAGGGCGACAACACGTTCCTGCACGGCTACACCTTCGGCGGCCACCCGGTCTCCGCGGCCGTGGCGCTCACGAACCTCGACATCTTCGAGCGTGAGGGCCTCAACCAGCACGTGCTGGACAACGAGGCCAACTTCCTGCAGACCCTGCAGAAGCTGCACGACCTGCCGATCGTCGGCGACGTCCGCGGCAACGGCTTCTTCTACGGCATCGAGCTGGTGAAGGACAAGGCCACCAAGGAGACATTCACGGACGAGGAGTCGGAGCGCGTGCTCTACGGCTTCGTCTCCAAGAAGCTCTTCGAGTACGGCCTCTACTGCCGCGCCGACGACCGCGGTGACCCGGTCATCCAGCTGTCGCCGCCGCTGATCTCCGACCAGTCGACCTTCGACGAGATCGAGGGGATCGTCCGTCAGGTCCTGACGGAGGCGTGGACCAAGCTCTGATCCCGCGCCCCTGATCCTCCCGCGCCTCTGATCCCGCACCGGAGATCCTCCGTCGCCGGCTCGGCTCCGCCGATCTCCCGTCGGCGGGCTCCGGCCTCCCGCGGGACTGATCAACACCGGCCCCGGTGGCGCCCGTTCGAGTGAGAATGGGCGGCCCGGGGCCGCGTGCTGTCCGGCGTCCCGGCCTTGACTCCCTAGCGTGCGAAGTGACCGATCGGCCCTGCCTTCGTTCCCCCGTCCGGGGGACCGAGCGACCTCGAAGAGGCCGCCGGGCACGGCACATCAGATCTGAACGAGGTGTACGCGATGGTGGCCCCGCCTGACAACGACGTGCTCTGGGCACGCGCCCTGCACGTCAAGCACAACGGCTCGCCCGCGCTCAGCGGTGTCTCGCTCGGCGTCCGTGAGGGCGAGATCCTCGCCGTCGGCGGCCCGCGGGGCAGCGGCAAGACGACCCTCCTGCAGTGCCTGTCCGGCCAGCTGCTCCCGCAGCAGGGCGAGGTCTGGTTCAACAGCTCGCCCGTCCACACCATGGGCCCGCTCACCCGCGAGCGGCTGCGCCGCGACCGGTTCGGCTGGATCGATCCGGTCCCGTCCCTGATCCCCGAGCTGAACGCCTGGGAGAACGCCGCCCTCCCGCTGATGCTGCGCGGCTACGCCCGCCGGGCCGCCAAGACCACCGCCCTGGAGTGGCTGGAGCGCCTCGACATCGGCGGCTGCGCCCGCAAACGCCCGCACGCCCTGCTCCAGGCCGAACGGCAGCGCGTCGCCATCGCCCGGGCCCTCGCCCCCTCCCCCACCGTGCTGTTCGCCGACGAGCCGACGGCCCCGCTGCACCGCGCCGACCGAGCCCATGTGCTGCGCACGCTCACCACGGCGGCCCGCTCGCACGGCATCACCGTCGTCCTCGCCACCCACGACGCGGACACGGCGGCGCTCGCCGACCGCACGGTGTCGCTGCTCGACGGACGGCGTGTGAACACCGTCCACCTGCCCCCGGTCACCGAGACGGAAGGCCGGGCCGCGTGCTCGCTCTCCGTCTAGCCCGCGGGGGCAACCCCCTCGTCCAGCTCCGCCGGCTCCTGGTCGCCACCGCCTCCGGGGGCACCGGGTTCCTGCTGCTGTGCACGCTGGGATACGCGATGAGCCATCCGGACGCCTCGGCCGCCGGCGCGCTGCGCCTGGCCTGGTGCGTCGCCCCTCTCGCCGCCACGGTCCACTTCGCCGTCGCGGTGGCCCGCACCGACCCCGGCACGCGCCCCCGGCCCGGCCTGTCCGCCATCGGCCTCGGCCCGGGCCGGCTGATGGCGATCTCCGCCGCCACCACGGCCCTGTCCACGCTCCTCGGCTCGCTGCTCGCCCTGCTCCTCTTCCTCCACCTGCGCGGCGACCTGACCGGCATCCCGTTCGACGGCGCGGCCGCGGAGTTCCTCGCCGCCGGCCAGTCCCTGCCCCTGCCGGCGGCCCTGACGCTGCTCGCCCTGGTGCCGATCGCGGCCTCCGGCGCGGCCGCCCTGGTCCTGCGCCCCCGGCGCAGCGGACCGCAGCGCACCGCCTGGTCGTACGGCCGCACCTGGATGTCGGCACGGCAGAGCGCGGCCCCGAGCGCTCCGGCACGCGGGACCGCGCGGGGTGGACAGCACACGGGCGGCCATCGCGGCGCGCCCGCCGCCTCCGCCGCGACCGGTACCGTCGACGGACTCGGGGACGCCCCGGCGGACGCCGGGAGCGCGGCCCCGCCGCAGCCGGACCCCCGCACCCCGGACGCCGCCGCGGACGCGGACGGCCCCGACTTCCACTGGACGGCCGAGGCGTTCGCCGGCGAGGACACCCTTCGGGGGGCCGGCGGGGACACCGCTCCCGGAGACACCGCTCAGAGGGTGGGGGCGCAGGACCGTTCGGCCGCCGCCGACGGGCACCCCGGGACGCCGGCCCCGTACACGGGTGCCGACGCGCCCGAGACACACCGGGACGGGCGTCCGGTCGCCGAGGCCGATCCCCATCGGCTCCCGCCGCCGGAGACGTCCCCGAACGGTCTCCCCTGGGGCGCGGCCACCCTGGCGGCCGGGCTGGCCGTGGAGACGTACGCGAGCCGGTCGGGACCCGCGCCCGCGCTCGCGCTGCCCGGCGGTTTCGTCGGCGGTCCGGCCGGGGTGCTGATCGGCTGGGTGCTGACGGCCGTCGGTCTGGCCCTCGCGGGGCCCGCGATCACCCATCTGTGCGGGCAGCTGCTCCAGGCCGTACGTCCTGGGGCGCTGCGGCTGCTGGCCGGACGGGTACTCCAGGCGGAGGCGCGGCGCATCGGGCAGCCGCTGGGTGTGGTGTGCGCGGTGGCGTCGGGCGGGTTCGCCATGACGACGCTGTACACCGGTTCGCGGCCCGCGTTCGGACCGCTGACCACCCTGGGCGCCCTGCTGGTCGCCGGGTGCACGCTGCTGACGCTGGCGACCGCCGCCGTCGAGGCGAAGCAGGAGCGGGCGGACACCACGGCGGCCCTGCTGCGGCTGGGTGCGCCCACCGCGACGCTGCGCGGCGCCGCGGCCCTGCGCGTCGGCGCCCTGTTCGCCGCGTTCGCCCCGCTGACCTGGGCCGTCGCCGAGCTGGCCGCGCTTCCCCTGAGCCGCTGATCCGTCCACGGACCGGTCCACGCGATGGCTGAGGAAAAAGTCCGTGCCGGGCGATGAGTTCCGGGCGGACCCCCGGTCTATCCCTGCGAACGGCACAACACTGACGGGAGACCTCGCATGTATCAGCAGATGATCTTCGTGAACCTGCCGGTGTCCGACGTGGACACCTCGAAGAAGTTCTTCACGGAGCTCGGCTACACGATCAACCCGCAGTTCTCCACCGACGACTGCGCCTGTGTGGTGATCAGCGACACGATCATCGCGATGATGCTCAGCAAGCAGCGCTACGCGGACTTCACCAAGAAGCAGATCGCGGACGCGACCAGGACCAGCGAGGTGCTGCTGTGTCTGAGCGCCGAGAGCCGCGAGAAGGTCGACGAACTGGTCGACGGCGCGATCGCCGCGGGCGGCTCGGCGACCGGCGAGACGCAGGACCAGGGCTTCATGTACGGCCGCGCCTTCGACGACCCGGACGGCCACACCTGGGAGGTCATGTGGATGGACCCGGCGGCGGTCCAGGGCTGAGTCCGGCCGTCCCGGTTCACGTCACGGGGCCGGTGCGCGGTACGGGGCCGGTGCGCGGTACGGGGGTCCGCGCACCGGTTCCGTGGCGTCGGCCCCGAGAGCCCGGACCGCGACGTCGGCCCCGGCCCGTGTCTCGGCGTCCCGCCCGTCGCCCGACGGGGCGCCACCCACGTGGCGGGCGCATCCGGGTGACGCGCCATCACCGCGAAGCGCCGTGCCGGTACCGCGAACCCCGGGTGTCCTTCGAACGGCACGCCCTAGTGCTGGATTCCTCTTTGGATGTACACATATCGGCGTCGTAGTTGGCGGGTGGGCGGGGCGGGTCGGCCCCAGATCCAGGGTCGGGCGCGGG